>JBBQVF010000001.1:0-102686 GCA_038211805.1 Burkholderiales bacterium
GGGACTGACCATCAAGGCAGGCCAGACCCACGTGCAGCGTTTCATGCCCGAACTTCTCGACCAGGTGTCGCGTGGCAGGCTCGACCCCGGCGTCATCATCTCGCACACTTTGCCGCTTGCCGACGCGGCGCGGGGCTACGAGATGTTCAACAAGAAGCAGGACGAATGCCGCAAGGTCGTGCTCCTGCCTTGAGGCTGCAGTGGGCGGCGCTGAGTTTGCTGCTTCAACGCAGATCCGACGGGTCCGAGAAGCCGGGTGCCGGCGCCGATGCCGCGTCGTCCAGCACTTGCAGCGCAGACTCGAAGTCGAGTCGGTCCATGCTGGCCGAAAGGTGGTCGAACCGGGCGGACCCGAGGATCGCGCGCAGGGACGGCGACAACTCGGTGAAGTGGTCCAGCGCTGCCAGTTCGCGGGCCTGGAGCGACAGCCTGAAGGCGGCGATCAGCGCCGGGGCGGCCGGCGCGGTGACAGCCGCCGTTGTCCGATCCGGCACCGGCGGCGCCGTTCGCCATGCCTGGCTTGCGTCGAGCAACTGCCGCATCGTGGCCTTCACGGCTGCGGCCGCGGCTTCGATGGCGGCCGGGTCGTGGCGCGCCGCCCGCTCGGCTTGCAGCGCGGTCTCGCGCAGCGCGCCGGCACCCAGCAACCCGGCGGCGCCAGCCAGCTTGTGCATGCGCGCCGCCAGCGTGGTGGCCTGCGTCAGACTCGCCGAGGCCGGGTCCGCTTCGGCCAGATCGCCGAAATCGCCGCACAGGCGGCGCAGCAGCTTGCCGAACAACAGCACGTCGCCCTGCAGGCGCCGCTTGCTCTGCTCGCCGTCGATGCCCTCGATCGCCGGCCAGTCGGGCGGCGCCGGCAGTGCCGGCGCGCCCATGCCGATCGACAGCCGCGTGCCGCGCACGCGCTCGATGTGCTCCCGCAGCAGCAAGGCCAGCGCGAGCGGTTCGAAGGGTTTGCTGATGAAGCCGTCCATGCCTGCTTCAAGGGCCCGCCGCCGCTCGCTGAGCAATGCGCCAGCGGTCAAGGCCAGCAGTGGCAGCCGCGCCAGGCCAAGCTCGCCGCGCACGCGCCGGGCCACGGCCAGGCCGTCGAGCTTGGGCATCTGCACGTCCAGCAGCACGGCATCGAAGCCGGTCGGCTCGGCACGCAGGCAGGCCAGTGCCTCGGTGCCGTCGTGGGCCAGCGTGACCTCGGCACCCTGGCGCTGCAAGATGCGTTGCGCCACCTCGAGGTTGAGGGTGCTGTCGTCGGCGATCAGGATGCGCGTGCCCGCCAACAACTGCAACCCGAGGCGATCGGTGGCGGTGGCGCGCAGAACGCGCGCACTGTCGCCGCCCCGGCGCGCAACGGCCATGTGCACGGCATCGAACAGCAGCGACGCGTCGATCGGCCTGACCAGCACCTGATCGACCAGCGTCGCTTCTGCGCTGGCCAGCAGTGCGTCTCGGCTGCTGGCGGTGACCATGGTCAGGATGGGCAGGTCGACCGCCTGGCGCCTGAGTTCGGTGACGATCTGCTGTCTGTCGCTATCGCCAGGGTGCCAGTCGACCAGCAGCACGTCGGGCGGCGTATCGGCTTTCAGGCAGTCCTGCAGGCGGCTGAACCCTTGCTGGCCACCGCCCACCACCCGGGTGCGCCAGCCCAGCTTCCGGCACAGCGCCAACAGTTGCTCGCGCTGTTCGCCCTCGTCCTCGGAGATCAGCAACACGATGGGCGCCTCCCGCGGGCTGTCGTCGATGGCGGCGCGCAGCGGCAGCCAGACGTCGAAGCGGCTGCCGGTGTCGGCGTCGCTGTGCACGGTGACGCGGCCGTCCATCAGGTCGACCAGTTTCTTCACAATGGACAGGCCCAACCCGGTGCCGCCGAAGCGCCGCGAGATGGAATCATCACCCTGCGAGAAGGGCTTGAAAAGGCGTTCCAGCACGTCCACCGACATGCCGATGCCTGTGTCCTCCACCGCCAGGTGCAGGCCATCGGGAGACTGGCCGTCGGCTTCCCGCCAGGCCGCCTCGACCCGAACCCGGCCCCGATCGGTGAACTTGATGGCATTGCCCAGCAGATTGTTCAAGATTTGTCGCAGCCGCGCCGCGTCACCGGTGACGAACACCGGCAGGCCCTCGGCAAGCTCGAGCGCCAGGCCGATGCCACGCCGGTGCGCCTGGATCTCCCACCCGCCCGCCAAGTCGGCCAGCAGGGCGTGCAGGTCGAACGGCGCCACCTCGAGCAGCATCTCGCCCGCCTCGATCTTGGACAGGTCGAGCACGGCGTTGATCACGTCCAGCAGCGCATGCCCTGCCGATTGCGCCTTGTCGACCAGGGGCTGCTGCTCGGCGTCGAGCCGGGTTTGCGCCAGCAGGTGGGTCAGGCCCATCACCGCATTCATCGGGGTACGGATTTCGTGGCTCATATGGGCCAGGAAGGCCGACTTCGCGTCGTTCGCCGATTCCGCCGCCGATTTGGCGTCGCGCAGCGCCTGGGCGTCTCTCAGCGCCTGCTCAGCCCGGCGGCGCTGGGTGATGTCCTGAGTGGCCCCGACCAGGAACGCCACCTGGCCGTGCTCGAATTCCGCCTCGCCCAGCGAACGAACCCAGATGCTGCGGCCGGTAAAGGTTGTCAAACGCAATTCCAAGTCCCAGGATTTGCCCGACTCGACCGCCTCGTGCATCGCCTGCTCGATCAGCTCGCGATGCTCCGGCACATGAAACTCGACGCCGGCACCCCTGCGCGGCACGAAGTCCGCCGGCAAATCGAGGATCTGTCTGGTCTGCACGTCCCAGTGCATCGTGCCGGCCTTGACGTCGATGCGCCAACCGCCGATCACCGCCAGTTTGGCGACGCGGCGCAGCAGCGCCTCGCTGGCGCGCAGCTCCACCTCGCGCCGCGCCAGCGTGCCGGTCATGCTGTCGATGGCGCCTGCAAGCTGCCCGAGTTCGTCGTTGCGCTGGTAGGTGGTGCGCGCCGTCAGATCGCCACCCTCCACCGCCTCGGCGGTGCGGTGCAGGCGGTCGATGGGCCCCAGCACGCGGCGCAGCAGCAGCCCGGCCATCGCCAGAGTCAAGCCGATCAGGATGGTGTTGGTCGCCACAGAAATCCAGCGCTCCTGCACCCCCAGCACCTTGCGGCGCAACGTCACCTGATTCGAAACCTCGAAGGCGCCGTCGCTGATGCGCCGGGTCTCGCCCGCCAGTTGATCGATCAGCGTCTCGCGGCGCGCGGTGGCATCCGGGTCGGGTGGCTGGCCCATCGCAGCTTTGAGCGTGTCGAAGATCGTTGGCAGGTTGTCGGCAATGTCCTGGATCTCCTCGACCTCGTCTTTCTGTGCGGCGCCCGTCGCCGCGAAATCGGCCAGCGCCGCGCCCAGCCGGCGGTGCAGCGCGGCCCACTGCTGGGCTGCACGCGGGGACTCATGGATGGCGTAGTCCTGCGTCAGCACCAGCAGGCCGGAGGCATCGCGTGCAATCACCTCCACCGCTGCGCGCTGCAGGTTGATGCGATCGGCCTCGCGCGACTCCCAAGCCAGAAGCACAAATCGCACCGCCACCACCGCGAACGCGGCAGTCACGCAGTACGTCAAGGCCGGGCGAAGCCGCATGCGTGTCCAGGACGCTCAGTTCACGACTGACACGGCGCGGGGTTCCAGCGCCTTCAGGGGCCCCGGCCGCAGCCGGTCGAGAAAATTCGGCGTCACGCCGGATTTGACCAGCCCTTCACGCAGCGCCCAACGCGATTGGGCTTCCAGCGTGGTGATGAGCGACTGGTCCAGCGAAAGGCGAAAGTTGTACTGCCCCCAGAACGTCGCCATCGTCGCCGCGTCGAGGCGCAGGCGCGCCGCCAGCACCGCGCGTGCACGCTCGGGCTCGCGCTCGATCAGTTTCTCGGCGCGAGACAGCGCGCGCAACATGCGCAGCAGGTCATCGTCGGTGACCGTGGGCTGGGCGACGATGTTCAAGGTGACCGTGTAGCTGCGCGGGTTGGGCAGCGCCAAGCCCCGCGCACCCAGCAGCGCCAGCGCGCGCGGGCCGTGGGGCTGGTACAGCCCGGCAGCGTCGACTTCGCCGCGCGCCAGCTGTTCGGCTGCGGTCGCCGGGTCCAGCGCCACCCGCGTGATGCTGCTGCGGGCGATGCCGTGATACAGCAAAAACGAGTCGGTGAAATAGTGGCCGCTGGTGCCGGGTACGAAGCCGATGCGCTTGCCCTGCAGGTCGGCCGGGCTGCGAATGCCGCGGTCGCTGCGCGCCACCAGGCTGTTGTCGCGCGTCGAGGCGCCCATGGTCGCGATGATCTGGAAGGGCACACCGGCGTGCGCCGCCAGCACCAGCGGGATGTCGGCCACCGTGGCCAGTTGGGCCCGGCCCTCGGTCATCAGTTGCAGGCAGGCGCTGCCGTTGACGCAGGGCAGGATCGTCAGCTCGAGGCCCTCTGCCGCGAAGTAGCCCTCGGCCGCGGCGATCTGCGCCGGCGCAAACGCCGGCAGCTCGGCCAGTGCCAGCGTCAAAGGTGCAGCCGGGGCGCCGCCGCTCGCCACGGCCAGGGCGGCTGCGGCTGCGGCGCCGCAGAGCCAGCGAAAAGCGCCACAGGCCCCGCGCAAGCGCGTTATGGCGTGCTGCGCCGCGGCGGGCACGGTGAAGGGATGGTGGTGGATGCGGGCTCCCTGGCGGCACGCAGGCCGCCTTATTTGCTGATGGAAACGGCGCGCGCGTCGACCGTCCGAAGCGGGGCGGCGCGCACGCGCTCCAGAAAGTTGGGCAGCGGCCCCGCGGCCACGAGTTTCTGGCGCAGGGCCCAACGCCCCTCTGTCTCCAGCGTGGTGATGATCGACTGGTCCAGCACGAGCCGGTACTCCAGCTCGCCCCACATCGACTGCAGTTCGCCCCCGTCCATTTTCAGCCAGGCGGCCACGCGCACACGCGCACGTTCGGGTTCGGCCTTGATGAAGCCGACGGCGCGCCGCAACGCCCGCAGCACTTTGACGAGGTCGGCGTCGCTCACGCCTGGGTGGCTGACCAGGTTGTTGGTGGCGGTGTAGGCGCGCGGGTTGGGCAGCAGCCGCCCCTGGTCGCCCAGCAAGGCCAGCGCCCGCGGACCATCCGGCAGATAAAACCCGGCTGCATCGACTTCGCCACGCACCAGCGCCGCTGTGATGGTGGCCACGTCCAGCGGCACCAGGGTGACCTGGCTGCCGGGTATGCCGTGGTAGGTCAGGAAGCTGTCGACGAAGTAGTGGGTGCTGGTGCCGCGAGGAAAACCGATGCGCCTGCCCTTCAGGTCCGCCGCCTTGCGGATGCCGCGGTCTGCGCGCACCACCAGGCGGTGGTTGCGAGAACTGGCGCTGAAGGTCGCGATGATGTCGAAGACCGAGCCGGCGTGTGCGGCAAAGACGATCGGCACATCGGCCACCGTGGCCAGCTGGGCCTCGCCGTCGGTCAGGTGCTGCAGGCAGCGGCGGCCGTTGACGCAGTCAAGGATGCGCAGGTCCAGGCCCTCGGCGGCGAAGAATCCTTCGGCCTCGGCGATGTGCACGGGTGCGTAGTACGGCAGGTTGGACAGCGCCAGCGTCAGCGTCGCGGCCGGGGCCGCCCACGCCGGGCCCTGCAGCGCCGCGACCACACCAAGCACCCCTGCCGCGCGCGCCCAAAGCCTGCGCCAGCGCTTCGGACCGGTCTCGGCGTTCATCCCTTGTCGTCCTGACGGCATGGCAGGTTCAGCACCCAGGTGTGCACCCTCGCCTCATCGGCCACCGTGAGCGACCCGAGCGCACGCGGGCAGCGAGGGCGTTTGAGCGGGGGCGCGCACGCAGGCGCGCCCCGCGGCCTTGGCCGCGAAGAGCATGCGGTCAGCGGCGTCGACCAGGGCCGGCGCCGCCAGCGCGCCATGGGTGCCGTCGGCCGAGCGCAGCGCCGCTGCGACGCCGATCGACAGCGACACGATGCCACCCAGCGGCGAGCCGGCGTGGGCCAGCCGCAGCCCGCCGACGGTGTGCAGGATGGTGTTCGCCAGCTGAACCGCGCCGGGCAGCTCGGTGCTCGGCAGCAGCACCGCGAACTCCTCACCGCCCCAGCGCGCAGCCAGGTCGGCCGGCCGGTGCAGTGCGCCGCGGATGGCCCCGGCCACCAGCTTCAAGCAGACGTCGCCGGCCGGGTGGCCGTAGTGGTCGTTGAAGCGCTTGAAGTGGTCGATGTCGATCATCAGCAGGGCCAGAGAGTCGCCGCTGCGGCGGGCGCGCTCGCATTCCGCGGCCAGCGCGCTGTCGAAGTGGCGGCGGTTGGGCAGCCCGGTGAGGCCGTCGGTGAAGGCCGAGTTGCGCAGGTGGTCGGTCAACGCCTTCAGCCGCAGCTGCGTGCGCACGCGTGCCACCACGACCTCGGCCATCGGCGGCTTGCGGATGAAGTCGGCTGCGCCGGCGGCGAAGCCAGCCACTTCGACGCTCACCTCGCCATGGCTGGTAACGATCATCACCGGCACGTCGGCCAACAAGGGGTCGGCCTTGAACGCGGCACAAAACTCGAAGCCCGTCATGCCGGGCATCTCGGCATCGATCAGCACGAGGTCGGGCGGCCGCGCCTGCGCCATGCGCAGCGCCTCGGTGCCGGAAAGCGCGAAGCGCAATTCGCCCTGACCCTCCAGCATGCGGCCGAGCACCTGCACGCTGCCGGGGTCATCATCAACGAGCAGCAGCGACGGCCTGACGCAGGACGGGGCCGGCATCTCGCAACCGTGACACAAGGGCAATGCGGTGGCGTGCCAGTCGTCCCGGCTGAGGGCAAGGGCTGAGAGTGCGCTCATGACAGGCTCCGGGAAGACATGGACCGAGATGCCGCGTCGGCGCGGTCGAGGTGGTGCACCCAGGCCGATCCGGGGCCGGATCGGCGGGCCCTGGCCAGCGCTGACACGGCGGCCCCGTGCAGCTCGACAGCCAGATCACCCATGGCCAGCGGGTCAGCGGCAGGCGGCTCGCACACCGCCAGGCCGATGCAGAGCGTGACCGGCGGCTCATCGGCGCCGTTGGGGGCGTCCGACAGCCGTGCTGCCGCCGCGGCGGCATCCTCGGTCGCGGTGTCCGGCAGCAACAGCGCAAACGCGTCGGACCCATGCCGCACCGGCAGGTCGGCCGGACGCTGGCACAGCCGCCTCACCGTCCGGGCCACGGTGCGCAGGCAGCTGTCGCCGCAGGCGCTGCCATGCAGGCGGTTGTAGGCGCAGAAGCCGTCGATGTCGGCGAGCAGCAGCGCCAGCGGTCGGCCCGTGCGCTGGCTGCGCGCGCACTCCAGCGCCAGCTCCACCTCGAGAAGAGCCCGATCGGCCAGGCCCGTCAGGGCATCCCGCGCCGTCAGCCGCGACATCAGGCGGGTCATTCGGCGCAGGCGCAACTGCATGGCCACGCGCGCCAGCAGCGCCGGTCCGGTCACCGGCTTGGTGACGAAGTCGGCCGCGCCCATGTCGAACGCCGCGATCTCGAACGTCGGCATGCCGTGCTGGGTAATGAAGATCACCGGCACATCCGCCAGCAGCGGATCGGCCTTCAATGCCATGCGGACCGCGAAGCCGTCGATGCCCGGCATCTCGACGTCGAGCAGCACCAGCTCGGGCAGCCAGGCGCGCGCCATCGCCAGCGCCTGCGCGCCACGGGTGGCAAAGCGCAGTTCGCGGTAGCCGGCGAGCACCCGGCCCATCCACTCGATCGCGCCGGGGTCGTCGTCGACGAGCAGGATCCGTGCGTCGGACAGTGACGGCATCAGCTGGCCGATGGTGTCCATTCAGGACTCCGCGGCGGCGCAGCGCGCCAGCCCGATGGAGAAGCGGGTGCCCTCGCCCTCGCGGCTGTCGACTGCGAGCACGCCGCCCATCGCCTGCACGAGCTCGCGGGTCAGCGCCAGCCCCAGCCCGCTGCCCGGAACGCCGCTGGCTTCGGCGCCCAGCCGGTTGTAGGGCTCGAACAAGTGCACCATCTGCTCCGGGCTCATGCCGCGGCCATGGTCGGTCACGCTGAGCACGGCACGGTCACCGTCGGCGTGCAATTCGACAAGCACGCGGCCGGCGGTCTGGCCGTACTTCAAGGCGTTCGACAGCAAGTTGCCCACGCACTGGGCCAGGCGCCGGGCATCGGCCACGGCATGCAGCGGGGCATCGGGCAGCGCCAGTTCGACGATGACGCTCACCAGAGCCGCGTCTGCGGCGATCTGCTCGCAGGTCAGCCTGAGCAGCGACCCGAGCTCGACCGCGCGCATCTGCACGCCCAGTTGCCCGGACTCCAGCCGCGCCAGGTCGACGACGTCGCGCATCAGCGCCGTCAACTCGGCCGACGCGCTTGCCATCAGCGCCAGGTGCCTGGCGTGCGCGCTCAGTGGCGTGTCGGCGGCACTGGCCTGCATCAGCTGCGTGAAGCCGCTGATGGCGTTCAGCGGGTTGCCCATCTCGTGGGCGATGAAGGACAGCGTGGAACGCATCGCGCTGCGGCTGGCCTGGGCCTGGAGAAGCAGGCGGTCGGCGGCCTCGCGGCGCTGGCGCTCGCGCAGATCGTGCACGATCACCGCCTGCAGCGCGTCGGCGCCGCTGCCGACCACCGAGACGGCCAGTTCCACGTCGACGGCCGTGCCGTCGCGCTGCTTCAGGCGCCCCGGGCCCGAGCGCAGCATCGGCGCCCCGGCCATGGCCGTGTCACCACCGGCCGACAGCAGCGCCGGCAGCGGCCGACCCAGCAATTCGCGCTCGCTGCAGCCCGACAACAGGCACGCCGCGGCGTTGGCCAGCACGATGCGGCCCTGCGCGTCCGCGGCGACGATGCAGTCGCTGGCGTCGGCCACCAGCGCGGCGACTCGGGCGTCGCTGACGCGCAGCGACTGCTGGCGCACGGCCTCGAGGTCGGCGTCCACGGTGTGCTTGCGCGCAATCAGTCGGCCGACACGGGCGCGCAGCACCTCGGCGTCGTAGGGCCTGACGAGGTAGTCGTCGGCGCCGAGCGACAGCGCGCGCGGCTCGTGGCCGGGCACCTTCGACTTGGTGAGGAAGACCACCGGCACATGGCGCAGCGCCGGATGCGCCTTCAGCCGCGTGCACAACGTGAATCCGTTGGTGCCAGGCAGGTTGGTGTCGAGCAGGATCAGGTCGGGTTGCAGCATGGGCGCCAACTGCAGGGCGTGTTCGGCGTCGAGCGCGAAGTGGCATTCGCCGAGGCCTTGCAGCATCTGCCTGAGCAACTCGATTTCGGCCGCGTTGTCGTCGATGATGAGCAGCCGCTCGGAGCCCGCGTGCTCGGCCAGCCCGGCCGCCGGAGGGCGCAGGTGCAGGCGCAGCCGTGCCAGCACCTGCACCGGTTCGAGCGGCTTGCGCAAGAAGTCCACCGCGCCCATGCGCAGCGCGGCGACCTCGAAGTCGACCTCGACATGGCTGGTGATGAACAGGACCGGTATCTGCCGGGTGCTGAGATCGGCCTTCAGCGCCTTGCAGACGTCGAAGCCGCTCAGGCCCGGCATCTCGGCGTCGAGCAGCACCAGATCGGGCCGCTGGGCGCGCACCATCGCCACCGCGTCGGCGCCGTTGGTGGCGAAACTGACGCCCGCGAATCCGGCCAGCAGGCTGCCCAGATGCTGGATGACGCCCAAGTCGTCGTCGACGACGAGCAGGCGTGGCAGGCAGGCTGGGTTCGCGTGGATGGCGGCCGGGCAGGCGGCCGAAGCCGTTGCCGCACCCGCGCCGGCGCCTCCCGCCGGCGAGACCCCGTGCACCGGGGCGGCGGACCGGCGCACCAGGTCGACGTTGCCCAGGCAGCGCAGGTGCGGGTCCTCATCCGTGTTCAGCCGGATGAAGGGCCATGGCGCAGCACGTCGATGAGATTGATGGCCGCATGGTTGTGCAACCGATGCTGCGCGCGCGAGGGAGCGCCCTTCCTGCTGGCGAGAGAACGCGGAATACATGGAAGCGATTGGAGCGTGAAGAAGGGCCAGCCGCTGCCGGGAGATCTTGCATTGCGGATCAGGGTAAACCCTTTCTGCGACGATCGCAGGCCGGTGTCAGCAGCTCTCCAAGGCCGCCTCAGGCGTCGTTGTCGATCAGTCCGTGGCGCAGCGCCAGCTTGACGAGCGCGGTGATATTGGGCGCGCCGACCTTGCTCATGAGGCGGCTGCGGTAGCTGTCCACGGTCTTCGGCGACAAGTGCAGTTCGGCTGCGATCTCGGCGCTGGAACGTCCGTTGACGACCAGCAGCACCACCTGACGTTCGCGCGGCGACAGCGGCGCGAAGGGGTCGTCCGGGTCGCCCAGACTCAGCGTCTGGTCCGCCAGTTCAGCGACGCCCGGTCCGAATTGCCGGCGACCTGCATGGACCGCCGCGATGACCGCGAGCAGGTCCTCGCTCGGCGAGCCCTTCAGTACGTAGCCCCAGGCGCCAAGCCGCATCGCGTTGGCCACATGGCGCGGCTGCGCCGACATGGTCAGCACCACAACCCGCACGCGGCTGCCGCGCTTGTGCAGGTCGGCCAGCAATTCCAGGCCCGAGCGCTCGCCCAGGCTGAGGTCGACCAGCACCACGTCGGGCTCCAGCGTTTGCAGCTCGGCCAGCGCGACGGTCGGCTCGCCGCTGTCGCCAACGACCGTGCAGCCGGCCGCGACGAGCAGCGCGCGCAGACCTTGGCGCACCACCGTGTGGTCGTCGACGAGGTAGACGCTGATCATGCCGCCTCCGGCCATGAAGCGCGGACCCGGGCGCCGCCTTCGTCGCTGGGCGACAGCGACAGCTGTGCGCCGATGGCACGGACCCGCTCGCGCATGCCGATCAGGCCGAGGTGGCCCGGGCGAGCACGCTCGGCGTCGGCGGGCAGGCCGAGGCCGTCGTCGCAAATCTCCAGCATGACGCTTTCGGCGCTGCCATCGAGCGCCAGACGCACCAGGTTCGGGCGGGCGTGGCGCAGCGCGTTGTCGATCGACTCGCGGGCGATCATGAACAGCGCGTACTCGACGTCGGCCGGCCAGCGCTGCCCGTGCAGCCCGGCCGGGGCTTCGAGCAGCAGGTCCACGCCGGGATGCAGTGCCTTGCGCGCGGCCAACTCGTTGTCCAGCGCCGCGTATAGCCCTTCCTCGGCGAGCTGCGGCGGGCGCAGATCGGTCAGCGCCTCGCGCACTTCGTTGACAGCCTGGTCGACCAGGTCGCGCAGTTGACTGAACGCCTCGCGCCTGTCCGCACCGGCACCGGGGGCCACCGCCAGGAGGCTTCGGTCCAGGCTCAGGCGGATCGCCGTCAGCGTCTGTCCGAGCCGGTCGTGCAGCACCTGCGCCAGGCGCTGCGTGGTCTGCTTTTCCTGGTTCATCAGCTGCTGTGTCAGAGCCGACAGCTCGAAGCGGTGGCGCCGCGCTGCCGCCTCGGCCGCAGCGCGCTCGGTCACGTCGCGCAAGATCGCTGTGCGCCCGGTCTGGCCGCCGACGGTCGCCTCCGAGATCGAAGCCTCGAGTTCCAGCGCACGGCCATCGGCATGCAGGCCTTGAACGCGGCGGGCGCCGATCGCACCGCTGCTGCTGTGCGGTTCGGCCAAACCCGCGCCATCGACGCGGCAGGGCTCGCACGGTGGGGCCGGCCACAGGCGGTCGACCGGCTGCCCGCGCAGGGCATCGGCGCGGTGGCCGAAGATGCGTTCGGCCGCGGGGTTGAACAGCAGCACGCGGCCTTGCGCGTCGACGCTGATGATGGCGTCGCTGGCGGCGTTGAACACCGCCGCATAGGCCTCGCGCTGCTCGCGCAGCGCCTGCTCGGCCTGGTGGCGTTCGGTGAGGTCGGTGATGGCACTGAGCAGGAACTGCTGGCCGCCGAGCTCGAACTGTTGCACCGACAGCTTGGCGTGGACCGGTTGGCCATTGCGGTGGCGCATCACCAGATCCTCCACGGTCGCCTGGCCCGTGCGCGCGATCTGCGCCATCGCGGCAGCGCGTGACGCGTCGTCGGACCAGAGGCCGAGTTCGTGACCCGTTCGGCCGACCATCTCGGCCTGCGTCCAGCCCAGAAAACGGGCGATCTCGGCATTCACTTCGATCGTCACGCCGTCGTCGAGGCGCATCAGCCCGATGCCCACGGGCACCGTGCGAAACACCGCGCTGAACATGGCGTGGCTGTCGCGCAGCTCAATTTCGATGGACTTGCGCAGCGTGATGTCGAAGATGCTGCCGGCCATGCGCAGCGGCTGCCCTGCAGCGTCGCGGTCGGCCTCACCGCGGGAGCGGAACCAGCGGTAGTCGCCGCTGCGGGTGCGCAAGCGAAGTTCGACGTCGTAAGGCGATCGGTGGCGGAGATGCGCCTGCAAGGCGGCACTCACGAGGCTGGCGTCGTCGGGGTGGAGGCGCTCGAAAAAGCTGGCTTCATGGCCGGACAGCTCGTCGGGCCCGAAGCCCAGCAGCTCTTTCCACCGCGGCGACAGGTGCACCTTGCCCGTGCGCACGTCCCATTCCCAGAAGCCGTCGGGGGAGCCGCGCATCGCACGCGCGCAGCGGGCCTCGCTCTCGCGCAGCGCGCGCTGGGCCTCGACGCGGTCGGTGACATCGCACATCACGCCCAGCATCGGGACGAAGCCGCTTTGCGCACCCTGGTGCGGCCCGCAGCGTGCCGAGAGCCAGTGCACGGAGCCGTCGGGCCAGGCCACTTCGAACTCGATGGCGCGGTCGCCGCCGACAGGCAAGGCGCGGGCCCAGGCGTCGACGCGGGCCCGGACAGTGGCCGAGAGCGCGGCCTCGCGGACGGCCCGCACGTCACCGGTTCCGGCGGCCTCCGGCCGGCCGTGCAGCACGAAAGTCTGGTCATTCCAGGCCATCGCGCCGCTGGCCGGATCAAGCTCGAACTGGCCGACGCCGGCGGCGGTGCTCGCCAGCTCCATGCGCTCGCGTTCGGCGAAGCGCTCGCGCGCCACGCAGGGGTCTTGCACGGTGACGTCGTTCAGGATGACCATCAGCCGGCCGTCGTCGCGCCTGAGCATGCTCAGGCCCAGCACCTGCTCGCTGCGCCCGCCGGGCTCGGCGGGCAGGCGGATGCGCAGGTCGTCGCAGACGCGCCCGGCCGTGTCTGCCAGACCCTGCAACTGCTGCCGCAGTCCGGGCGACCAGCGTTCGAGCAGCGCGAAGAGGTTGTCGAGGCGCCCGTCGTGCGCCAGCGGCAGCAGCAGTTGCTGCGCAATGGGCGTGAGCATCTCGATGTCGCCGCTGGGCGAAGTCTGCACCACTGCGATCGGCGCCCTGCAGAGGAAAGCCAGCAATGCGCTGTGGGCGCTCTCCGTGACGTCCGTATCCGCCATGGCGTCGATGCCCAACGAAGCCGTTACGGCACCCTGAGGCGCGTTGCCAAGCCCAGCGACGGGACGTGTCGGATCAGGCTGGCGGCGCGGGCATCGACGTGGTTGTTCCGGGTGAACAGGGGATCGGCGCCCCAGCCGAACACGCCGATGCCGGGTGCGTGGAAGGCAATGTCGTCCATGGTGTCGAGTCGTGACGGAAGCGACGGGGGGTTGAACGATTCAAAGGACGAATGCATTGCGTGTCAAGCCGCTTGAAAGTGCTGCTTGGAAGGGTTGCCTGAACAGACCCTTGAATTTTCGCACCGGCGCAAGCAGCGCGGGCGAGTGGTCTGCCGCCTCGTTGTGGGGTCGATCCCACGCCTCGTCGGCGCCTAGACTGGCACCGACTCGCCCTGGCGCAGGCCCGTCCCCAAGCCCGACCGCCTCCTGGGGCGGCCGTGCTCGTCACGCAGGCACACGGGCACAGTCCATCGTAGGCTGAAGGTGCCGTGGCGTCTGTTGGTCAGGCGGTCAGTTTTGGCGACCTCGGTGGATACCCAAAGAGGCTACCCGGCCAACGGAAAAAGCCCCGTAAGTCGTTGACCTGCGGGGCTTCTGAGGGTTCTGGTGGCGCTTCAGGGATTCGAACCCCGGACCTGCGGATTATGATTCCGTCGCTCTAACCGACTGAGCTAAAGCGCCAAGAGCCCGCGATTGTAGCGGCAAATTTCTGCGGACTTGCAAGCCCGCCTTCAACCGATCGCCCGATGTTCAGTTTCTTCAAGAAGAAGACCACGCCCACGGCACAGCCGCCCGATGCAGAGCCGCTACCCGACGTGAGGTCCGCGGCCGTTGTGTCCGCCCCGCAGGCGGCCGTTGATGCTCCCGCATCCGCCCCCACCCCCGCATCCGCATTCCCCGCCCCCGCCCCCGCCCCCGCTCCGCCGTCGGTTACCCCGGCGGTCGAACCCGCAGCCGGTTGGTGGAAGGCCGCGGTCGGCAAGCTGACCGGGTCTGCGCCGGCGGCAGCGCCCTCACCTGACCCCGAACTCGCACCGGCGCCTGTCCTCCCCGCACCCGCACCCGCACCCGCACCCGCGCTGGCGGTCGAGACGCCACCGGCACCCGCCACCCGTCAGAGTTGGCTCGACAAGCTGCGCAATGGCTTGCGCAAGACCGGCAGCAGCATCGCCCAGGTCTTCACCGGCACGCAGATTGACGAGGCGCTGTACGAAGAGCTGGAGGCCGCGTTGCTGATGGCCGACGCCGGCGTCAAGGCCACCGAGTTCCTGCTGGCCGACCTGAAGCGGCGCGTCAAGGACAGCAAGGCCACCGATCCCAAGGTGGTCAAGGCCTTGCTCGGTGACGCGCTGACCGACCTGCTGGCGCCGCTGGAGAAATCGCTCGAGATCGGTCGCCACAAGCCGCTGGTGATGATGGTGGTGGGCGTCAACGGTGCCGGCAAGACCACCAGCATCGGCAAGCTGACCCGCCATCTGGCCGACGCCGAGCAGACCGTGCTGCTGGCCGCGGCCGACACCTTTCGCGCCGCCGCGCGCGAGCAGCTGGCGGCCTGGGCCGTGCGCAACGACGAGCACGCTTCGGCGCTCGGCCACCGGGTCGAGATCGTCAGCCAGGAAGGTGCCGACCCGGCGGCGGTGGCCTTCGACGCGGTCAGCGCCGGCAAGGCGCGCGGCCGCGACGTGGTGATCGCCGACACCGCCGGCCGCCTGCCGACGCAATTGCACCTGATGGAAGAGCTGAAGAAGATCAAGCGCGTGATCACCAAAGCCGAGGCCGGCGCGCCGCACGAGGTGCTGCTGGTGGTCGACGGCAACACCGGCCAGAACGCGCTGACCCAGGTGAAGGCCTTCGACGACGCGCTGGGGCTCACCGGCCTGGTGATCACCAAGCTCGACGGCACGGCCAAGGGCGGCGTGCTGGCGGCGATCGCCCGCGAGCGGCCGGTGCCGGTTTATTTCATCGGCGTGGGCGAGAAACTGGAAGACCTGCAGACTTTCAATGCCCGCGAGTTTGCCCAGGCGCTGCTGGCCTGAGAGGCTGAGAGTTTTTCGATCATGCCCGCTCACCACCCCGAAACGCGCCCGCTAGTCTCTGCAAACGCTCGCCATAGCCCGGGCTATGACTGTGCTCTGCGCCTAGATCGGGCACGTTTCGGGGCGTCGCTCGGGCACGCTCGAATTCCTCTCAACCTCTGACGGCGCCGACCGCCGGCGCGCCGGCCGTGCGGCCGGCCTGCCCGGTCAATCACAGGCCAGCAGCGTGACATAACCGTCCACGCTGGCGACGCCGGCACGGCGCGCCTGGGGCTCCAGCAGCTTGTCGTGGTGGCTGGGCGACTGGCGCCATGCGCCCACCAGCGCCGCAGCATCGTTGAAGCCGGCGGCCAGCGTCTCCACGCAGCGCCGGCTGCGGGCCTGTTGGAAACGGCCATCGAAGCCGTCGTGTCCCAGCCGGGCGCGTCCGGCCATCAAGTGGCTGTGGTCGAGCGCGATGGCGGCCAGTGCTGCGTCGCTCGGCCACGCGGCCAGGGCCTGCTGCGCGCGGTACTGGTTCACGGCGGCCAGCACCTGGCCCGCAAAGAGCCTATCGCCGATGTCGCCGGTGTCGCCGGTCGGCGCGGCCAGCGCGCCGGGTGCAGCGGCCGCGAGGGTGGCCAGGCACACCGCTGCAAGCCACCACCGGCCCGACCGCCATGGCAGGGGCCGGGCGCGGGACGGACGCGGACCTGCGTCGGGGCTCTGGGCAGAACGGTGCACGGGTTCGATTCTGTGCGCAGGCGCCCGACCCGTGGCAGCCCATCGGGCGTGCATTGTTGCCTGCTGTGCTCGCCCGCGACGGCCGATAACCGGTTGGGCAGGAGCGCAGCTTGAGCACGCTCTGGTGCGAGGCGCGCTCGCTGCCCGGATGGCCCGGCGGCGCCTCGATGGCCGCTGACCGCACCCGACCGCACTATCGTCGCCCGACCACCTGATGGGTGCCGAACGGCCCGCTCACG
This sequence comes from Burkholderiales bacterium, assembly GCA_038211805.1. Classification (GTDB taxonomy): domain Bacteria; phylum Pseudomonadota; class Gammaproteobacteria; order Burkholderiales; family Burkholderiaceae_C; genus Pseudaquabacterium. The sequence continues at coordinate 16,265 of JBBQVF010000001.1, forward strand.
TCCCCGCCGCCCCGACCGATGCCCGCTGTGCCCCCCGCCTTGCCAGGTCGTTCGTCGACCGCCTGCCCCGCCTGCAGCCAGCCCACCCGCCGCGTCGCCCGTCAGCCCAAAGACCGCGCAGCGTCGGTGCCGCACAGCCTGCGCCGCTACCGCTGCGTCGATGCCGGCTGTGGCTGGGAAGGGCTGCTGGCCCGCGCCACGGCCACCGCTGCCGCGACGCACGGCTTGGCAGGGTCGGCCGTCGGCACTGTTTTGCTGGCTGGCGTCTCGACGCCGCAGCCGCAGCCGCAGCGGCTGTCCGCCAGGCGCTCGCGCGGCCACCGGCTGCTGGTCGGCCTGGCCACGGCGGTCGCGGTGGCGGGGCCCTTGGCGGTGATCGGCGTGTCGGGCCTGGAGCTGATCGCCCGACCGGCGATCGGCCTGGCCGCCGCACCTGGGGAAAGCCACGATGGGCTGCCGCTGCGCGACCGGCAGGCGCCGATCGGCGGCGCCTTGCTGCCGGTGCGGGCCAACCCGCCGGTCGACCTGGCCACCGGGGCCGCGACGGCCCTGACGCTGCGGCAAGGCTGCGCCTGGGGTCAGCCCGGGCGCCAGCCCTACCGCGGCAGCACCGAGCAGGCCTTGACCGCCGCCGGCCTGCCGCCTGAGGTGGTGCAGCAGATCGCGGCGCAGCGGCAGGCGGGTCGCCCGGCGGGGCGCCTGGAGATCAGCCGCAGTGCCATTCGACAGGTCGACGGCCCGGGCCGGTTCAACCCGCGGTCGATGGCGATGAGCTTCGGCCTCACGCTGTGCCTGCACTCGCGGGTCAATTTCGTGCCCGGCCATGTCGAGCCGGCCGATCTGTACCAGGCCCGCGACGCGTCGGGGCGACTTTTTTCGGTGATGGTGCCCGAGGTCTGCGGCAACGTGACCGTGCTGAGCGCGCCTGCGCCGGGTGGCGTGGTGGCCGCTGTCGCCGGGGCGCTGGCGCAACGCGGCGAGGCCCTGGCTGCCGTGGCCGAAGCCCTGGTGTCAGACACCGCACCGGACAATCCCGAACCAGCGGCCGGTGGCGGTGGCGGTGGCGGTGGCGGTGGCGTGGTACGCGCGGCGGCCGCGCCCGACAGCGCCCGCGGGGCTGTCGGCGCGGCCGGCGCTGGGGGGCTGCTGTTGGTTGATGGCGGCAGCGCCCTGGCAGCGCGCGTGGCGCCACCCCGTGTCAGCACGGTGTTGTGGCAGGGCCTGCGGTCGTCGCCCGGGCCCCGCCAGGCCATGGCCGGCGGGCTCAAACGGGTAGCTGACGGCCTGGCCCGCGGCGGCGAGATGGTGCGGCTTCTGGCCGCGCCGGCGCTTGCCGACAAGCCAGCCGACGCCGGCTCGCCGCCGGCGGGTGCGCCCGTGTACCGGGAGGTGCCCGAACCCGGCAGCCTGGTGGCTGTGCTGACCGCGCTGGCGGCGGCCTGGTGGAGTGGCCGGCGACGGGGGCTGCTGCGGGCGTGGTGGCTGCAGTGGCGGCTGTAGTGGCGGCTGTAGTGGCTGCGGATGCGCCTGCACCGGCAGCGGTACGGTGAGAACTGGCGGTGGCAGCGGCGGAGCGCTGCTCGCCGGCCGGATGAACGGGCCGCGCGCTGCCGGCCAGCCCATCGTCCCTCAGCCCATCAACCCCTTCATGCCGCCCATGCGCTTCATCATCTTCATCATGCCGCCGCCCTTCATCTTTTTCATCATGCCCTGCATCTGCTCGAACTGGTTCAACAGGCGGTTGACCTCCTGAACGTGCACGCCGGCGCCGGCGGCGATGCGGCGTTTGCGGCTGGCTTTGAGCAGATCGGGCTTGCGACGCTCCAGCGGCGTCATCGACAGGATGATGCCTTCCATGCGTTTCACATCCCGCTCTGCCTTGTCCATGTCGACCTTGCCGGCCTTGGCGGTCATGGCGCTGGGCAGCTTGTCCATCAGGCCGCTCAGCCCGCCCATCTTCTTCATCTGCGACAGCTGCATCAGGAAGTCGTTCAAGTCGAAGGCATCGCCCGACTTGACTTTGTCGGCCAGCTTCTGCGCCGCGCCCAGGTCGACGCCGGCCTGCACCTGCTCGACCAGCGCCAGGATGTCGCCCATGCCCAGCACGCGCCCGGCGTGGCGCTCGGCGTCGAACACCTCCAGCCCGTCGATCTTCTCGGACACGCCGGCAAACTTGATCGGCGCGCCGGTGACGGCCCGCACCGACAGCGCCGCGCCGCCGCGTGAATCGCCGTCCAGCTTGGTCAGCACGATGCCGGTGAGCGGCAACGCCTCCTTGAAGGCGCGGGCGGTGTTGATCGCGTCCTGGCCCTGCATCGCGTCGACGACGAACAGCGTCTCGATCGGGTTCAGGCAGGCGTGCAGGTCGGCGATCTCGGCCATCAGCGCTTCGTCGATCGCCAGCCGGCCGGCGGTGTCGACCAGCAACACGTCGAAGTAGTGGCGCTTGGCATGGTCCAGCGCAGCCAGCGCGATGTCGCGGGGCTTTTGCTCGCCGGTGGACGGGAACCACTCGGCACCGGCCTGCCTGGTGACCAGCTTCAACTGCTCGATGGCCGCCGGGCGGTAGACGTCGGCCGAGACGGTGAGCACCTTCTTCTTGCGCTTGTCGATCAGGTGCTTGGCCAGCTTCGCGGTGGTGGTGGTCTTGCCCGCCCCCTGCAGGCCGGCCATCAAGATGACGGCAGGCGGCTGGGTGGCCAGGTTCAGGTCGGCCACCCCCTCGCCCATGGTGGCCGCCAGCTCCTTGTGCACGACGCCGACCAGCGCCTGGCCGGGGTTGAGCGAGCCGACGACCTCGGTGCCCAGCGCTTTTTCCTTCACCCGGGCGATGAAGTCGCGCACCACCGGCAGCGCCACGTCGGCCTCCAGCAGGGCCATGCGCACCTCACGCAGCATGTCCGCCACGTTGGCGTCGGTGATGCGGGCCTGGCCACGCATCGTCTTGACGAGGCGTGACAGGCGGTCTGAAAGGGTCGAGGCCATGGGCTGGGCGGGCACCCCATGAGGAGGTGGTCGCGAAAGTACACTGAGCTCGATGATTCTATCGTTCGCCCCTGTCGAGACCCTGGGTGCCGCACTGCTGGTGGTGGCGCTGGTCGCGGTGCTGGCCTACGGGGTGGCCGCCTGGCCGGCGCAGGGCGATTCCCGCTTGCCCGCGCCCGCTCTGGTGGCCGGCTGGTTGCTGCAGGCGCTGCTGCTGGTGCTGGACATTGGCGGCTGGGGCCGTGGCGAACCGGGTGCCCGGTTGGGTTTCGGGCCGGTGCTGTCGCTCACCGTCTGGCTGGTGCTGGCGGTGCACGAGGTCGAGAGCCGCTTCGTGCCGCTGCCGGGTGTGCGCCGGGTGCTGGCCATCAGTGGCGCTGTGGTGGTGCTGGTGGCCTGGGCTTTCCCCGGCGAGGTGCGGCCGGCGACGAGCCCGCTGGCGCCCGTGCACTGGGTACTGGGCGTGGCCTCTTACGCACTGTTTGGCGCGGCCGTGCTGCACGCCACGTTGCTCGATGCCGCCGAGCGCAAGTTGCGCGGCCGTGCCGCCAGCCTGGCGGCACAGGCCGCCGGCCCGATGGGGTTGCCACTGCTGCGGCTGGAGCGGCTGACCTTTCGCTTCGTCGAGGTCGGCTTCGTCGTGTTGACACTGGCCCTGCTGCTGGGCGCGGCCACCGCCACTCACTGGCGGTGGGACCACAAGACCGTGTTCTCGCTGCTGGGCTGGGCGGTTTTCGCGGCGTTGCTGGTCGGCCGCCAATGGCGGGGCTGGCGCGGCCGCCGGGCCACCCGCGGGCTCTATGCCGGGGCGGCCCTGCTGTTGCTGGCCTATGCCGGCTCGCGCTTCGTCTTCGAGGTGTTTTTGAGCCGGGCTGCGCCATGATGGCGGCGGTCGGGTTGAAACGGGGTCCGTCATGAAATTCCTGCTGGTGTTGCTGGTCGTCGGCTTGGGCCTGTGGATGTTGACTGCGCGCCTGCGCAAGCCTGGGTCGGGTGGGCGGGGCGGTGATGCCGCGCAGCCGAAGCATCCAGCCGCGGCCGTGCCGGTCGAGATGGTGGTCTGCGTGCATTGCGGTGTGCATCTGCCAGCCACCGACGCGCTGGCCCTGGGCTCTGACCTGTACTGCAGCGACGCCCACCGGCGGCTCGGCCCCGCGCCGAACCCGCCGCCATGAGCGGCCCGGCGAGTAACCGCCGACGTGCCGACCGCCGCCAGGCCGACCGGCGCCAGCCACCCAGTTCGCACGGTGACGACAGCTGGTTGAGCGCCTGGGGCGACCCGGCGAACAACCGCTTCGCCAGCCGCAGCGGCGAGGCCTCGCGCTTTGACACCGACCTCGAGGCCGGCAGCGACAGCCGCTTCATCGCCCGCGAGGCGCATCGCCTGTTGGCCAGCGAAGGCGCCGCGCTGCCGCGCATCCTGCGCACCTACGTGGCCGCCCGTGCCGCGTTGGCCCTGGCGCTGGTGGTGGCGCCGTGGCTGGCGGCCTTGATGGGCAGCCGGCCGGCGGTGTCGGTGATGCTGGTGTGTCTGGTCTACGCGGCACAGGCGATTTCGCTGTGGCTGATCCATGGCGCGCGCGACGACCGCCAGTTGCCCAACCACCTGTTGCCGCGGCAATGGCTTTGGACCATCGGCGTCGACCTGCTGGCGTTTTCGCTGCTGCGCCTGCTCGACGCCGCCGCCCAGCTGAACTACACCGCGCTGCTGGTGTTGCCGGTGTTGATGTCGGGCGTGCTCACCCGTCGGCTGGTGGCGCTGGCCACCGCCGCGGGGGTCACGCTGGTGATGCTGCTGGGCACGTTGCCGATCCTGCGTGAGGGCGAGAGCAGCGGCGACGTCCTGCTGCAGCTGTCGCAAGCCGGGCTGGCGGGCGCCGGCATGTTCCTGATCGTGCTGCTGGCCAGTGAGCTGGCGCAGCGGCTGGCGCGCGAGGAGCGGTCGGCGCGCAACAGCCTGGAGCTGGCGCGCCAGCAAAGCCAGCTGAACCGCCTGGTGATCGAGGAGATGGGTGAAGGCGTGCTGGTGGTCGACCGGCGTGGCCGCGTGCGCGCCATCAACCCGGCCGCGCGCGCGCTGCTGGGCCAGGCCGGCCAGGCGATGACCGTGCCCAGCCCCTTGGGCGACGTACCCGCCCTGCAAAGCCTGCTGCAGGCGCTGGAGCAGGCCTATGTCGAAGGCAGCTGGCCGGCAGCAGCGCGTGAACTGACGCTGGTGCTCGACGAAGGCATGCGCCGCACCCTGCAGGTGCGGGCACGTTTCACCCGGCGCGGCGGCATCGCCGCCGACGACACCCCGCCCGAGGACATCTGCGTGCTGTTCCTGGAGGACATGCGCGCGGTGCAGGGCCGCGCCCGGCAGGACAAGCTGGCAGCGATGGGTCGGGTGTCGGCCGGCATCGCCCACGAGATCCGCAACCCGCTGGCGGCCATTTCGCAGGCCAACGCGCTGCTGCTCGAAGACGCGCTGCTGCCGCCGCAGCGGCGGCTGTCGCGCATCGTGGCCGACAACGTCGAGCGGCTCAAGCGCATCGTCGACGACGTGCTGACGGTGGCGCCGGGCGCGGTGGTGCCCTCGACGGCGCTCGACGCGCGTGCCGAGGTGGCGCAGGTGATCGGCGACTGGCGCCGCGCCGCGGGGCCTGACAACCCGGTCGCCGAGCGTTTGGTGGTCGAGTTGCCGGCGGGGCGGCTGACGGTGCAGTTCGACGCCGAGCACCTGCGCCGGGTGCTGGTCAACCTGCTGGACAACGCCATCCGCCATGCCAGCGACCAGCCCGGTGCGGTTCAGGTGCGCCTGGCGCCGGGGCCGGCCACCGGCCAGGCGACGCTGACGGTGGCCAGCGATGGTGTGCCGATACCGCCGGACGTGGAGCAGCGCCTGTTCGAACCGTTCTTCTCCACCCGCAGCCGGGGCAGCGGTCTCGGCCTGTATATTTGCCGCGAGCTTTGCGAGCGGCATCGCGCCAGCATCGACTTCCATCCCGCGCCCGCTTCAGCCCGCCACCGCAACGTGTTCGGTATTGCCATGCGCCAAATCCCCAACGTCTGACCGTCTCACCGCCCGGTCGCCCCCGCGATGCCTCCTGCCACGATGACCCCGACCTTCAGCCTGCTGGTCGTCGACGACGAGCCCGACCTGCGCACGCTCTACGAGCTGACGCTGCTGCGCGAGGGCTACGACGTCGACAGCGCCGGCTCGGTCGAGGAGGCCTGGGCCCGCCTGGGCGAGCGCGGCTACAACGCGGTGATCACCGACATGCGGCTGCCCGACGGCAACGGGCTGGATTTGCTGCGCCGGCTGGACGCCGCCAAGCGGTCCGAGAAGACCATCGTCATCACCGCTTACGGCTCGGCCGAGAACGCGGTCGAGGCGCTCAAAGCCGGTGCGTTCGACTACCTGACCAAGCCGGTCGACCTGCGGCAGTTTCGCAGCGTGGTGGCATCGGCGCTGGGCCGCAGCCCGGCCGCGGTGGTGGCGCCGGTGGCCAAGGCGGCCGGCGGGCGTGGCAGCGCCGGCCGGCAGGCCGCTGCCACCGCGGGCGCGCTGGCGGCCGCATTGGCGCCTGCACCCGCGGCCGAGCTGCCAAGCGGCTTGGCGGGTGAGCCGGCGGCCGTGCTGCACCCGGCGTTGCAGCGCCTGGCCGGCGCCTCGCCCGCCATGCAGCAGGTGCGTTCGCTGATCGAGCGGGTCGCTCGCGGCATGGCGCCGGTGATGGTGCAAGGGGAGTCGGGCACCGGCAAGGAGTTGGTGGCGCGCGCGCTGCACGAGGTAAGCACCCGCGCCGACCAGCCCTTCATCGCGGTGAACTGCGGCGCCATCCCCGAGCAGTTGCTCGAAGCCGAGTTTTTCGGCTACCGCAAGGGCGCCTTCACCGGCGCCAACGAAGACCGCGCCGGCTTCTTCCAGGCCGCGCAGGGCGGCACCCTGTTCCTCGACGAGATCGGCGACCTGCCGCTGGCGATGCAGAGCAAGTTGCTGCGGGCGATCCAGGAACGGTCGGTGCGCCAGATCGGTGCGGTGGTCGAGGTGCCGGTGAATGTGCGCATCGTCAGTGCCACCCACAAGGACCTGGCGGTCGAGGTGCAGGAGGGTCGCTTCCGGCAAGACCTGTATTACCGGCTCAACGTCATCCAGCTGCGCATGCCGCCGCTGCGCGAGCGGGTCGACGACCTGGCCTTGATCTGCGCGGCGGTGCTGCAGCGCATTGCCCGCGACGCCGGCGTGGCGCCCGCGCCGCGGCTGGCAGCGGCCGCGCTGGAGCACCTGTCGCATTACGGCTTCCCCGGCAATGTGCGCGAGCTGGAGAACCTGCTGTACCGCGCCGTCACGCTGGCTGGCGCCGAGGTGATCGAGCGCGACGACTTGGGGCTGGGCGACGAGGCCTTTGTCGACAGCGAATGGCAGGCCCTGGAGCCGCCTGACGCCGGGGTGGCAACGCCGCCGCCAACGCCGGGGCTCGAGCAGCGCGCGCTGCCACGCGACCTGGTCGATTTCCTGGACGCGACCGAGCGCGATGTGCTGGTGCGTGCGCTGGCCAGCCACCGCAACAACCGCACCGCCGCGGGCAGCGCGCTGGGCCTGTCGCTGCGGCAGATGCGCTACCGCATGGCGCGGCTGGGCATCAACCCCGCAGACCATGGGCTCGATTGAACCGCCTGCGCCGGGCTGCGGGGTGTCCTCGCCCGGTCGCCCCCTGCGCTGGCGCCGGGGCTGGTGGTCGGGTGCACGGCGCTGCAGCTCACCCAATTTCGGTGAACGGCCGGCGGGTCGGGCGGTCGACCTGGTGGTGCTGCACTCCATCAGCCTGCCGCCGGGGGTGTATCGCGGCGATGCGGTGGAGCGGCTATTCACCAACCGGCTCGACGGGTCGGCGCACCCCAGCTTCGAGGCGCTCCGCGGGCTGCAGGTCTCGGCGCACTTTTTGCTGCGGCGCGATGGCCGGGCGGTCCAGTTCGTCAGCGGCGACCAGCGGGCCTGGCATGCCGGCGCGTCGCAGTGGCGTGGACGCGACAACTGCAACGACTATTCGATCGGCATCGAGCTCGAAGGTCTGGAGGGCGAGACCTTCGAGCCGGCGCAATACGCTGCGTTGGCCCGCTTGCTGCAGGCCCTGACACGCCGCTACCCGCTGCGCGAGATGGCCGGCCACGAGCATGTCGCCCCCGGCCGCAAGCAAGACCCAGGCCCCGGCTTCGACTGGCGCCGACTGGCAGCGATGCCGGGCTTCCCGCCGGCTCTTCAGACACCGGCCTGAACCAACAGCGGCGCGGCCTGGCGGACCAAAACCGCCCGCAAGGCCTGCAATGGCGAGGCCTGCATCGGGCCGACCCAGCGCCCGCGCGGCCTGCCGGGCCGAGTGGGCTGCGGCGGCGTCGCGCCGGGAGTTCCGGCCGCGCCGCGCAAGGCCTCCGGGTCCTCACCACCTGAGGGTAAGCACGCTACCGGTAGTGCTTGAAGAGCATTTTGGCCCTAGATATAGTGGTTGATCGTGTTATTCTCCGCTTCCCGGGTCGGTGGTCAGCGCACCCTTTTCCGCTGGCTGCACGGCCCTGCCACCACCCGCCACCACCCGCAGTTCCCGCCATTACCTGCCACTACCTGCCACTACCCGCCACTACCCGCTACCACCACCCGCCGACAGCCAGTGGCCGCACAGGATCCGCGGCACGACGGCCGCCAGCCTGGGCAATGGCGGCAACCCCGGCCGGGTTGGCTGAAGCTGCTGCAGGTGGTGCCCCAGCGGCCACTGAATCGATCGAATCGGCGGCGCCCAGCTGCCCCACACCACAGGGAAATCCATGCAAACCATCGTCACCAGCCCGCCAGCGGCGCCAAGCGCGCCCCGCCTGCCGACCGCTGCCAGCCCTGCCGCATCGGCCTACGCCGGCTACCAGACCATCCGCCGCAATGGATCGGTCGTCGGTTTCGAGCCGAACAAGATCGCTGTCGCGCTGATGAAGGCCTTCCTGGCGGTGCACGGCACCCAGGGCGCGGCGTCGGCCAGCGTGCGCGAAACGGTGGACGCATTGACCGAGAGCGTCGTGCGTGCGCTGCTGCGCTCGCGTCCGGGTGGCGGCACCTTTCACATCGAGGATGTTCAGGACCAGGTCGAGCTCGGCCTGATGCGCGGCAGCCACCATGAAGTGGCGCGCGCCTACGTGTTGTACCGCGAGCGCCGAACGCAAGAGCGGGCGCGCCAGGGTCAGCCCGCCGTACCGCAAGACCCGGTGCTGCATGTCACTGACCGTGGTCAGCGCATGCCGCTGGACTTTGCTGCCCTGCGCAGCCTGATCGAGTCGGCCTGTGAAGGCCTGGGCGCCGACGTCCTCGCCGAGCCCATCCTGGTCGAGACCCGTCGCAACCTGTACGACGGCGTGCCGATCGACGAGGTGCACAAGGCCGCCATCCTGGCCGCGCGCACGCTGATCGAAAAAGACCCGGCCTACACCCGCGCCACCGCCCGCCTGCTGCTGCACACCATCCGCAAGGAAATCCTCGGTGAGGAAGTCACGCAGGCCCAGATGGCCGAACGCTATGCCGAGTACTTCCCGCAGTTCATCAAGAAGGGCGTCACCGCCGAGTTGCTCGACCCCCGGCTGCAACAGTACGACCTGGCCCGCCTGGGCGCGGCGCTGAAGCCCGAACGCGATTTCCAGTTCGACTACCTTGGCCTGCAGACCCTGTTCGACCGCTACTTCCTGCACATCGAAGAGCAGCGCATCGAGCTGCCGCAAGCCTTCTTCATGCGGGTGGCGATGGGTCTGTCACTCAACGAGATCGACCGCGAAGCCCGCGCGATCGAGTTCTACGACGTGATGTCGTCGTTCGACTTCATGTCGAGCACGCCCACGCTGTTCAATGCTGGCTCGCTGCGTTCGCAGTTGTCCAGCTGCTACCTGACCACGGTGGCCGACGACCTCGACGGCATCTACGAGGCGCTGAAGGAGAACGCGCTGCTCAGCAAGTTTGCAGGCGGCCTGGGCAACGACTGGACCCGTGTGCGCGCGCTGGGCAGCTACATCAAGGGCACCAATGGCAAGAGCCAGGGTGTCGTGCCCTTCCTCAAGGTGGTCAACGACACGGCAGTGGCCGTCAACCAGGGCGGCAAGCGCAAGGGCGCGGTCTGCGCCTACCTGGAGACCTGGCACCTCGACATCGAGGAGTTCCTGGAGCTGCGCAAGAACACCGGTGACGACCGCCGGCGCACGCACGACATGAACACCGCCAACTGGATCCCTGACCTGTTCATGCGTCGGGTGCTGGAAGGCGGCCAATGGACGCTGTTCTCGCCGTCCAACACGCCCGACCTGCACGACCTGTTCGGCGCCGCATTCGAGAAGGCCTACGTGGCCTACGAGGACAAGGTCGACCGCGGCGAGGTCAAGCTGTACAAGCGCATGCCGGCCAAGGACCTGTGGCGCAAGATGCTGACCATGCTGTTCGAGACCGGCCACCCCTGGGTGACCTTCAAGGACGCCTGCAATGTCCGCTCACCGCAGCAGCACGTCGGTGTGGTGCACTCGTCGAACCTGTGCACCGAGATCACGCTCAACACCAGCGACACCGAGATCGCCGTCTGCAACCTGGGCTCGATCAACCTGGCTCAGCATCTGCTGGACGGCGAGGGTGGCAAGACCATTGATCAGGTCAAGCTGAAGAAGACGATTTCGACGGCGATGCGCATGCTCGACAACGTCATCGACATCAACTTCTACGCCGTCAAGAAGGCGCGTGACAGCAACCTGCGCCACCGCCCGGTGGGCTTGGGGCTGATGGGTTTCCAGGATGCGCTCTACGAGTTGCGCCTGCCCTACGCGTCGGCCGAGGCGGTCGAGTTTGCCGACAGGTCGATGGAAGCGATCTGCTACCACGCCTACTGGGCCAGCACCGAACTGGCCGCCGAGCGCGGCCGCTACAGCAGCTACCGCGGCAGCCTGTGGGACCGCGGCATCCTGCCGATCGACTCGCTCGACCTGCTGGCCGAAGCGCGCGGCGGCTATGTCGAAGTGGACCGCTCGGTGACGATGGACTGGGACGCCCTGCGCAGCCGCATCGCCCAGCACGGCATGCGCAACAGCAATTGCGTGGCCATCGCTCCAACGGCAACCATCAGCAACATCATCGGCGTCGACGCCTCGATCGAACCCTGCTTCGGCAACCTGTCGGTCAAGAGCAACCTGTCGGGCGAATTCACCATCGTCAACGAGTACCTGGTGCGCGACCTGAAGCGCCTGGGCCTCTGGGACGACGTGATGGTGATGGACCTGAAACACTTCGATGGCAGCCTGCGCCGCATCGACCGCGTGCCCGAGGACATCAAGGCGCTGTACGCCACCGCGTTCGAGGTCGATGCGCAGTGGCTGGTCGAAGCCGCGTCACGCCGCCAGAAGTGGATCGACCAGGCACAGAGCCTGAACATCTACCTGGCCGGCGCCTCGGGCAAGAAGCTCGACGAGGTCTACAAGCTGGCCTGGCTGCGCGGCTTGAAGACCACCTACTACCTGCGCACGATGGGTGCCACCCACGCCGAGAAGTCCACCATCACCAACGGCGCGATGAACGCGGTGTCCAGTGGTGGCATGGCCACCGGCGGACTGTCGGCGATGGACATGGCGGCAGCGCAAGCCCAATCCGCAATCGACGCGACTCCGGCCACCGACATCAAGTTCTGTTCGATCGACAACCCCGACTGCGAAGCCTGTCAATAAGTCCGTCGACGAGCCTGTGAAAAGGGGGCTGAGTGCGCACCCGCACAGACTCGATCCGATGCCGCGACAGCAGCCCATCGCGTTCACCGCCGCCGCACGCAGCGCACGACGCCAGGTCACCACAAGGTGGTGTCTCGGCGTCAAGAAGTGCTTGGTGTTTGAACGCAACACTCCGATAATTTAAGAGACATAGGAAGCACACACATGCTGGTCTGGGAAGACGAAGTCAAGCAGCCGTCGACGACACCCTCGAACAACGCCGCACAACCCCACCGGGGCCTCGTGCAGGCGGTGCCAGCGACCCCTCGCGCAGCGCCACCAGCCGCGCCCCTCACCCAACTGCAAGCCACCGTGTCTGCATCGGCGTTGGCGCCGGCCATGGCCGCTGCAGCGGCGGCCAAACATGTTGCCGCCGGCCTGCTGGTTGCAGTGCCTGCCGCGTCCGGCAAGCGCGTCGACGCAGCCGAGAAGCGCATCATCAATGGCCAGACCGACGTCAACCAGTTGGTGCCGTTCAAGTACAAATGGGCTTGGGAAAAGTACCTCGCCAGTTGCTCCAACCACTGGATGCCGCAAGAGATCAACATGTCGCGCGACATCGCGACCTGGAAGGATCCCAATGGCCTGACCGACGACGAGCGCCGCATCATCATGCGCAACCTCGGCTTCTTCGTCACCGCCGATTCGCTGGCCGCCAACAACATCGTGCTGGGCACCTACCGCCACATCACAGCGCCCGAGTGCCGCCAGTTCATGCTGCGTCAGGCCTTTGAAGAAGCGATCCACACCCACGCCTACCAGTACATCGTCGAGTCGTTGGGGCTGGATGAGTCCGAGATCTTCAACGCCTACAACGAGGTCGATTCGATCCGTGACAAGGACCAGTTCCTGATCCCGTTCATCAACGCGATCATGGATCCGAACTTCAAGACCGGCACGCAGGAGAACGACCAGACGCTGTTGCGGTCGTTGATCGTTTTCGCCTGCCTGATGGAAGGCATGTTCTTCTACGTCGGCTTCACGCAGATCCTGGCGATGGGCCGCCAGAACAAGATGACCGGTGCGGCCGAGCAGTACCAGTACATCCTGCGCGACGAGTCGATGCACTGCAACTTCGGCATCGACCTGATCAACCAGATCAAGTTGGAAAACCCGCAGCTGTGGACCAGCGAATTCAAGGCCGAGATCCGGGCCTTGTTCGTGACGGCCGTGGAGTTGGAATACCGCTACGCCGAAGACACCATGCCGCGCGGCGTGCTGGGTCTCAACGCGTCCATGTTCAAGGGCTACCTGCGCTACATCGCCAACCGGCGAGCCACGCAGATCGGCCTGGAGGCGCTCTTCCCGAACGAGGAAAACCCGTTCCCCTGGATGAGCGAAATGATCGACCTGAAGAAGGAGAGAAACTTCTTTGAGACCCGCGTCATCGAGTACCAATCTGGTGGCGCACTGAGCTGGGACTGACCGCGTCGGCACGCAGGTGCCGGGCCAGGGTTCCAAGGCAGATCAAGATCCGCATCCCTGTCATCGCCGTCAACAGAAGCGGCTGGACTCGGATGCATCCCCGTTCGTCGAGACGGCTACGCAGGTGCCCGTGGACTGCACATCTGGTCGATGAATCGCCCGGCCGCTAGACCGGCTTGGCGTCTTTTGTAACTTGATCAAGGAGATTGTCATGGCAACTGCGAAGAAGGCCGTCCCGGCCGCGAAACCGATCGCGAAGAAGGCCGCTCCGGCCGCGAAACCAACCGCGAAGAAGACTGCGCCGGCCAAGAAGGCGGCACCCGCGAAGAAGGCCGCTCCGGTCGCGAAACCAATCGCGAAGAACGCTGTGCCGGCCAAAAAGGCGGTACCTGCGAGGAAGGCAGCACCGGCCAAGAAGGCAGCCACGGCTAAGAAGGCGGCACCGGCCAAGAAGGCAGCATCGGCCAAGAAGGCCTCGCCTCCGAAGAAGGCCGCAGTGGCCCAGAAGGCGACGCCTGCGAAGAAGATTGCGGCGAAGAAGGTCCTTGCCAAGAAGGCGTCTGCAGCCCCGGCTGCTGCTGCCCCTTCAGCACCTGCCGCGAAAACGGCGCTCAGCCCTGCTGCAGCATGGCCGTTTCCGACCGGAAACAAGCCCTGAAGTTCCCTCCATTCGTAGGGAAAAAACCCGGCTCTGGCCGGGTTTTTATTGTCCGGTAATTTTTTCAACAACGGACTCAAGCATATTTCGAATTTGCTCCTGATGCGCCCGAAATAGGTTCAGGTACTTCGTTGCCTCGGCATTGCATGACAAAGATAGTTGCGGTTGCTTGATAATTTCCGCTACATGACCAAGCCTGAAATATAAAACTGCAAGGTCATCGTCGTCTATGCATTGGCACTTAATTTCAATGGCATGGTTCAAATCATGCTCGGCCGATACTAAGTCGCCCAAGTTTGCATAGCACCAAGCTCGTTGCGACAGGAGCTTTGGAATCAAACGTGCCGGGCTGTCGAGCAGAATCTTTGATGGATGATGTGTAAAAGCCTCGATGGCGAGATCCCAATTCCTGTCAACGATATTCAACTCCAACTGCATCGTTGGAATCATGGTTGGCAACTCGGAGATACCTAGCGCAGAATTTAGATTCGATGCGGACGCAACCTCCATAGTGGTCCGCTGCCTGTCTGATGCAGAAACTCGATGCGTGCAATCATCCAGCGTCAGTCTGGCTACACTGTATGCTGCAATGTTAAACAGCATGACGTTTTGCATTGCAATGTCGCCGGCCTGCGCTGCATGATCTCTCGCGACCCGAAACCAGCGTCTCGATGTGCTTATTTCATCGACAGCATTGAACGCGTCGGCAAGTAGCATGGACGATCGTGCTCTAGTCTCGTGTTCGCTCGGTAGCGACCAAACAAACGAATTGACAATATTGGCGGCGGCCATTGCTATATTTCCGTCTACAAAATCGCAATGTGCTACCCATGCTGCGCTTGCGCCCGCCAACTCGCGGTCCGAAACCATCTGACTGATTAAGAGCGCTCTATTAAATTTATTCTTTGCTGTCTTGTTGTCTAGCTTTTCAAAGTGCTCAATCAGCCCCTCGGAAAAATTTATCCAGCCGGTAAGTCGCGGATCGGCATTTGTGTTTGTTTGCCTAAGTTCGACCACGGTTGCCTTTGCTTCGGCGATATACGAATGTGACGCGAGTCCACCTGCCCGCTTTGCGAACAGCACAAGCCTTTCCAGGTTGTTCTGACTTAGACGTATTTTCTCATCAATGACTTTGATGGAGCGGAGCGAGAATGTTCCGATGTCGTCGTTTTTCATCTCGCGCCTTTTTTGAGGTGATTGAAAAAATCGCTCAGTTAGGTTGCAACGATCTTTCTGACTGCCTTCTTATAGTTTTCCATTGTGCTTTTGACTACCCTGCCCGGAATCTCCGGCGCCGGCGCCCGTTTGTTCCACGCAGCGCCGTCGACCATTGCATTCTCCAGCCAGTCGCGCAGAAACTGTTTGTCATAGCTCGGGGGGTTGGTGCCTTCTTGGTAAGACGCCAAGGGCCAGAAACGCGACGAGTCTGGCGTCAGGATCTCGTCCATCAACGTCAGGGTGCCGTCGTTGTCGAGGCCGAATTCGAACTTCGTGTCGGCGATGATGATGCCGCGGGTCAGTGCATAGGCAGCGGCTTCGGCATAAAGCTGCAGCGCGATGTCGCGCACCCGGACCGCCAGATCGGCGCCGATGATCTCGGTCATGCGGGCGAAGTCGATGTTCTCGTCGTGGTCGCCCAACTCGGCCTTGGTGGCAGGGGTGAAGATGGGCTGCGGCAGCCGACTGGCATTCTGCAGCCCCGGCGGCAGCGTCACGCCGCAGACCTGTCCGTTGTGCTGATACTCCTTCCAGCCCGATCCGGCCAGGTAACCGCGCACCACGGCCTCCACCGGTAGCGGTTTCAACCGTTTCACCAGCATCGACCGACCCGTGATTTGGGCCACTTCGTCGGGCTCCACCACGCTCTCTGGCGCGTCGCCGGTCAGGTGGTTCGGCACGATGTGGCCCAGCTTCTTGAACCAGAACAGCGCCATCTGCGTCAGCAGCGCGCCCTTGCCCGGGATGGGCTGGCGCATCACCACATCGAAGGCCGAAATGCGGTCGCTGGCCACCATCAGGATGCGGTCGTCACCCACCGCGTAGTTGTCTCGCACCTTGCCGCGGGCCAGCAGGGGCAGCGAATGAAGGTTCGTCTCAAGGAGGGCAGGGATGCTCATGTCGGGGGTCCGTGCGGGCGAAAATGGAGTCATCGATTGTGCCTTTGGGGGGCTGGCGCGGGCGAAGCGCGCCACCTCCGGCCTGCAAGCCCTGGCGGGCCAGCGGCTCAGCAAGCGCCGCAGGCCTGTCTTCAGGCAAGTTGTGTCGTTGGGCCGGCTGGCCTTCCGGTCTGGCCATGAAAAAGGGCCCCGAAGAGCCCCTTTGCGGTGTGCACCCCACCGGCCGCTGGTGCGGCCGGTCGCGATCTCACTTGACGACTTGCGACAGCTCGCCGCTGCCGTAGCGCTGGGCGATGGTGACCAGCGACATCGGCTTGATCTTGCTGCCCTGGCCGGCGCAGCCAAACTCGACGTAGCGCTGCTGGCAGATCGCCTTGGCGGCTTCGCGCGCGGGCTTCAACCATTCACGGGCGTCGAACTTTTCGGGGTTCTCGGCCAGAAACTGGCGCACCGCCGCGGTCATCGCCAGGCGGATGTCGGTGTCGATGTTGATCTTGCGCACGCCGAATTTGATGGCCTCCTGGATCTCCTCGACCGGCACGCCGTAGGTCTCTTTCATCTGGCCGCCGTAACGCCGGATTTTTTCCAGCAGGTCTTGCGGCACCGACGACGAGCCGTGCATTACCAGGTGGGTGTTGGGGATGCGCTGGTGGATCTCTTTGACCCGGCTGATCGCCAGGATGTCACCGGTGGGCTTGCGGGTGAACTTGTAGGCGCCGTGGCTGGTGCCGATGGCGATCGCCAGCGCGTCGAGTTGGGTGGCCTTGACGAACTGCGCGGCTTCCTCGGGATCGGTCAGCATCTCGGCGTGGGTCAATTTGCCGACGGCGCCGATGCCGTCTTCTTCACCGGCTTCGCCGGTCTCCAGCGATCCCAGGCAGCCCAGTTCACCTTCGACGGTGACGCCCACCCGGTGCGCCATGTCGACCACCTTGCGGGTCACTTCGATGTTGTAGTCGAACGAAGCCGGCGTCTTGCCGTCCTCGCGCAACGAGCCATCCATCATCACCGAGCCGAAGCCGAGGTCGATTGCGCCCTGGCAGATTGCCGGGCTCTGGCCGTGGTCCTGGTGCATCACCAGCGGGATGTTCGGCCAGCTCTCGGTGGCGGCCTGGATCAGGTGGCGGATGAAGTGCTCGCCGGCGTACTTGCGGGCGCCAGCGCTGGCCTGCAGGATCACCGGGGCGTCGACTTCCGCCGCGGCGGTCATCACCGCCTGCACTTGTTCGAGGTTGTTGACGTTGAAGGCCGGAATGCCATAACCGTTTTCGGCGGCATGGTCCAGCAACTGGCGCATCGAGACGAGAGGCATGGAGGCTCCTGCTTGAAAGTGTGGAAAACCGGCCGGGGCCGCCGCGGTGGGCTGTGGTGCCGCCCGTCTGTGGACGCCGGGCGGCGCGCTGAAACCGCTTCGTAACTGCGATCGATTGTATCGGCCGACCTGTACGACAGGCTGATCGTGCGCAGCGGTCGTCGCGCGCGGGCGGCTGCCCGTCGCGACAGGTGTCGCGATCGAACTGGCCTTGATTTGATCGGCTGATTGGGCGGTGGGCCCGTGCAGCGGCCCGGCACACTGGCGCGGCGGCCGGTCTGCCGCCTGATGAAGGAGCCGCCGATGTCCCGCCCCCTGTTGAGTGAAATCACCGCCTGGATCACCGAAGCCGCGCTGCACCATCCCGATGCACTGCGCCAGGCGCTCAGCGAGCGGCTGGGGGTCGGCTCGGCGGTGGCCCGGGCGCTGCTGCGCGAGCTGGTGGCCGCGCAATGGTTGACGGCCGAAGTCTCGCCGCGTCGTGTGCGGTTCAGTCCGGGCCTGCTGCGGCAGGTGGTGCGGCGTTACCCGATCGCCGGCCTGCACGAAGACCGGCCGTGGGCGCAGGACTTCCTGCCCTGCCTGACCTTGCCCGACGCGGTGGCCCGCATGGCCCAGCATGCGTTCACCGAGCTGCTGAACAACGCCATCGAGCACAGCGGCGGCAGCAGTGTCACGGTGTCGATGCGCCAGACGCCGCTGCAGTTGCAGATGCTGGTCAGCGACGACGGCCGCGGCATCTTCGATGCCATCGGCGAGACCTTCCAGATCGACGATCCGGCCCAGGCCATGCTGGAGCTGGCCAAGGGCAAGCTCAGCACCTGCCCTGACCGGCACAGCGGCCACGGCCTGTTCTTCACGGCGCGGCTGGCCGATGTGATCGACCTGCATGCCAACAACGTGGCCTTCCAGCAGCTGGATTGGCAACGTGAGCAGTGGCAGCCTGGCCGCCCGGCCTGTCGGCGCGGCAGTTCGGTCTATGTGGCGATCTGCCTGGACACGACACGCACCCTGGTGGATGTGCTGCGCCGCTACAGCCTGGATGGCGAAGGTTATGGCTTCGATCGCACGGTGGTGCCCTTGCGCCTGATCAGCCGCCCGCAAGTGGCGCTGGCGTCACGGGCGCAAGCGCGGCGCGTGGCGTCCCGGTTGCAGCGTTTTCGCCGGGTGGAGCTGGATTTCGACGGCCTGGCCGAGGTCGGCCACGGCTTTGCCGACGAACTGCTGCGGGTGTTTCGCCACCAGCATCCCGAGGTGGACGTGGTGCCGGTGAACATGGCGCCGGCGGTGGCCGCACTGGTCAACAGCCTGCGCGAGGCCGAACCCGCCTGACGGCTGCTCAGCCGACCCGGCAGACCTTCAGCATGTTGGTGCCGCCGGGGTAGCCCATCGGCTCGCCGCAGGTGATGGCGTAGGTGTCGCCGGGCTTCAGCACGCCGCGCTCGACCAACACCTGCTCGGCTTCGGCCAGCGCGGTGTCGCGGTCGTTGTGGGTGGGCATCAGGATCGGCTGCACATTGCGGTAGAGCGCCATGCGGCGTTCCGAATTGTTCTTGTGCGTCAGGCCGAAGATCGGCACCCGGATGCCATGCCGGCTCATCCACAGCGCGGTCGAGCCGCTCTCGGTCAGCGCGATGATCGCCTTGCAGCCCAGGTTGTGGGCCGTGAACAGCGCGCCCATGGCGATGCTCTGGTCGATGCGGCCAAAGTGGCGCTGCATGAAGTCGTCTTTCAGCGTGATGTCGGAGGCGCGCTCGGCTTCCAGCGCAATCGCCGCCATCTGCTCGACGGTCTCCACCGGGTACTTGCCGGCTGCGGTCTCTGCCGACAGCATCACCGCGTCGGTGCCGTCGAGCACGGCATTCGCCACGTCGCTGACCTCGGCGCGGGTGGGAACCGGGTTGACGATCATGCTCTCCATCATCTGCGTCGCGGTGATGGCGATCTTGTCCATCTCGCGGGCCATGCGGATCATCTTCTTCTGCAGCGCCGGCACGGTGGCGTTGCCCACTTCGACCGCCAGGTCGCCGCGGGCGACCATGATGCCGTCGCTGGCGCGCAGGATGTTCTCCAGCTGCGGGATCGCCTCGCTGCGCTCGATCTTCGCGATCATCGCCGGCTTGTGCCGCCACTGCTCGCCGGCCACGTTGGCCAGTTGGCGGGCCATTTCCATGTCGGTGGCGTTCTTCGGGAAGCTCACCGCGACGTAGTCGGCCTGGAAGGCCATCGCGGTCTTGATGTCCTCCATGTCCTTGGCGGTCAGCGCTGGCGCCGTCAGGCCGCCGCCCTGCTTGTTGATGCCCTTGTTGTTGCTCAGCTCGCCGCCGATCTTGACGACGGTGTGCACCTGCTCGTCGCGCACCGCCTCGACCGTCAGCACGATCAGGCCATCGTTGAGCAGCAGCGTGTCGCCGGGCTTGACGTCGCGCGGCAGCTCCTTGTAGTCGAGCCCCACGCCGTCGATCGCACCGGGCTCGGTGCGGGCAGCGTCGAGCACGAAACGCTCGCCGTTGACCAGCATCACACGGCCCTCGGCGAACTTGCCGACGCGGATCTTCGGGCCTTGCAGGTCGGCCATCAACGCCACCGGCTTGCCGACTTTCAACGCGATCTCGCGCACCAGCATGGCCCGGGCGATGTGGTCTTGTGCCGTGCCGTGGCTGAAGTTCAGCCGCACCACGTCGACGCCCGCACGCAGCAGCCGCTCCAGCACCTCTGGCGAACTGCTGGCAGGGCCGAGGGTGGCGACGATCTTGGTGGCACGTGGCATGGGGCGGTCCGTCCGATGGCAGTAAGGGGCCGAATTATCGGTGCCGGTGGGCCGGGGCCGGTTACATCGTGGGTACTTTCGCGGCCAGGGCAACGCTGTCGCTCGCGGCCGCCGCGTCGGCCACCGCCAGCGCCGTCAAGTTGACCCGCCGCCGCGTCGTCGCCGACGGCGTCGCGACGAGCACCGGCACCGGCACCGTCGCACCCAGCAGGATCGGACCGATCGTCACGCCATGGCTGGCGGTGACCTGCCTGCCACCTGCCTGCACACCCGCCTGCACTCCCCCCTCGTTCAAGGGCTGGACAGCGCGGCGCTGGGCCTGCAGATTTCCGGGTGAACCCCGCTTTCTCCCTCGCCCACAGGAACCTCATCATGAACACTCGACACGTTGCCCCCTGGGCACTCGCCGCCGGCTTGCTGGCCGCCGCGGGGTCGGCCAGCGCGCTGACCTGGGAACTGGTGGATGTCTCGCTCGACGATTTCACCGCGGTGTCTGGCCAGTTCGATTACGACGCCGGCACCAATTCCTACGCCAACTGGAGCCTCAGCGTCGTCGCCGGCACTGGGCTGCCGGCCTACACCTACCAGTCGGGGCTCGACGGCGGAATTGTCGACGGCTCGGGCGCCTCGCAGGTCAACTTCATCGCCTTCCCGTCTGACCCGGCCGGCGGCCGCTACCTGCGTCTGGCCTTTCAGGCGCCGCTGACCGACGCGGGTGGCTTCGTCCAATTGGCGCTGGACAACGTGGGTTACGAGTGCGACAACTGCACCCAGACGCGCTACATCGTCGGCGGCGCGGTCGCGGCGGTGCCCGAACCCGCCACCTGGGGCCTGCTGGGCCTCGGGCTGGCCGTGGTGGCGGCGACAGCCCGTCGCCGCCGCGCTGCAGCAGCAGCCGCCTGAGCCTAGCCTCAGCCTCAGCCCGCTGCGCGCTTTTCCAGGATCTCGAAGGCTGGCAGGGTCTTGCCCTCCAGCACTTCGAGAAAGGCACCGCCGCCGGTGCTGATGTAGCCGACATCGCCTTCGATGCCGTATTTGGCGATCGCCGCCAGCGTGTCGCCGCCGCCGGCGATGCTGAAGGCGTCGCTGTCGGCGATGGCCTTCGCGATCGCCCGGGTGCCGCCTTCGAAGGCCGGGAACTCGAACACGCCGACCGGGCCATTCCAGACGATGGTGCCGGCGGCTTTCAGCTGGGCGGCCAGGATGGCGGCCGTTTGCGGGCCGATGTCGAGGATCAGATCGTCGTCGGCCACCTCGTTGGCGGCTTTCACGGTGGCTTCGGCATCGGCGGCAAACCGCTTGGCGCAGACCACGTCCACCGGGATCGGCACCGCCGCACCGCGGCCCTTCATCGCTGCGATCACCGAGCGTGCGGCGTCCAGCAGGTCGGGCTCGGCCAGGCTCTTGCCGATCTTCAACCCCTCGGCCAGCATGAAGGTGTTGGCGATGCCACCGCCCACGATCAGCCCGTCGACCTTGGCGGCCAGACTTTGCAGGATGGTGAGCTTGGTGCTGACCTTGCTGCCGGCCACGATCGCCACCAGCGGGCGCTTCGGGTGGGCCAGCGCTTGGGTGATGGCGTCGAGCTCGGCCGACAGCAGCGGCCCGGCACAAGCCACCGGCGCGTACTGCGCGATGCCGTAGGTCGTGGCCTCGGCGCGGTGGGCGGTGCCGAAGGCGTCGTTGACGAAGATGTCGCACAGCGCGGCCATCTTGCGGGCCAGCGTCTCGTCGTTCTTCTTCTCGCCCTTGTTCAGGCGGCAGTTCTCCAGCAGCACCAGCTGGCCGGGCGCGACCGCCTTGCCATCCACCGTCACGCCGTCGACCCAGTTCGAGATCAGCGGCACGCCGTTCTCGTACGGGTGCCCCAACAATTCGCCCAGCCGCCTCGCCACCGGCGCCAGCGAGTCTTCGGGCTTGAACGCACCTTCGGTCGGGCGGCCCAGGTGCGAGGTGACCATCACCGCCGCGCCGGCCTTCAGCGCCAGCTGGATCGCCGGGATGGACGCGCGGATGCGGGTGTCCTCGGTGATGTGGCCGGCATCGTCTTGCGGCACGTTGAGGTCGGCGCGGATGAACACCCGCTTGCCAGCCACCTGGCCCTGGGCCACCAGGTTGTCGAATCGGAGGATTTTCATGGTCGGATCTGATCGTGTTGGGTTGGAAGGGGTGCAGCCGAGTGGCCAGTTTGGCAGATCGGGCCGCGATCAGTCGTCGTAGAAGTCGCCGTCGGGGTCCGGGTCGTCGTCGGCCGACGGCGGCGGGCGACGCTGCTGCTTGTGGCGGTACATCGCCTGGTCGGCATCGGCGATCAGGCGGTCGAGCTCGTCGTGGTGGCCGAAGAACAAGCGGTGGCCGACGCTGGCTTCGCAGCGCACCGACTCACCGGCCAGCAGCAGCGGCTGGGCCACCGCCTCGATGATCTTGGCCTCCAGCGCCGCCACGCGGACGGCGGCCTCGGCCGGGTCGGCGCCCAGCTGCTCGCAGACCAGCACGAACTCGTCGCCGCCCAGCCGGGCCACGGTGTCGGTCTGGCGTACGGCGGCCTGCAGCCGGCGGGCCACCGCCACCAGCAACTGGTCGCCGGCTTCGTGGCCCAGCCGGTCGTTGAGCTGCTTGAAGCGGTCGAGGTCGAGCAACAGCACTGCGCCATGACTGCCGTGCCGGCGGCTGGCTTGCTGGGCGTGCAGCAGGCGGTCCAGCAGCAGCCGGCGGTTGGGCAGGCGGGTCAGGGCGTCGTGGAAGGCGAGCTGGCGCAGTTCTTCGGCCATCGCCCTCTGCTGCGTGATGTCGCGGGCGATGCGCGAGACGCCGACGATGCGGCCATCGGCATCTAGCAGCGGCGAGAGCGAGATCGAGACCGGGATGCGCCGGCCGTCGTGGCACAGCCGCTCGGTCTCGAAATGCGCCACCGGCTCGCCGCGGTGCACCCGGGCCAGCAGGTCGCCCAGCTCCTCGCGCCGATCGGGCGGCACCAGGCGCTGCAGCGACTGGCCCAGCATCTCGGCCGCCGTGTAGCCGTACATCCGCTCGGCACCGGGGTTCCAGCTGGTGATCACGCCGTCCAGGGTCTCGCTGACGATGGCATCCTGCGACGAATCGACGATCGCCGCCAGGCGCTGACGGGTGTTGTCCACTGCGCGCCGGCCGGCGCGGTGCAGGCTGAGCGCTGCCAGCGCCGCGGCCCCCAGCGTGGCCGCGGCCAACGCCAGGATGGCGGCGTCCACCGCGTTCCAGCCGCGCGGAAAGTCGTCCTCGGACAGGCCCACCAGCAACAGCAGCGGGTAGTTGCCCACCTTGCGGTAGGTGTTGATGCGGCGAATGCCGTCCAGCGCGTTGCTCGCCTCGAATTCACCGGCCAGCGGGTTGGCAGCGATCGCCTCGCGCAGCGTCGCCGACACCTCGACGCTGCCGACGGCGGCCGGCCCGCCCGTTGGCCAAGGCCGACGGTAGACCAGTGCCAACCCGTCGGTGCGGATGGTGGCCGCGCCGTCGTCGCCCAGGTCGATGGCCGAAAACAGCGCGTCGAAGCGGGTCACCGGCAGGTCGACGCTGACCAGACCGGCAAAGCGGCCACCGGTGCCGACGATGCTGCGGCTGAGCACCAGCACCCAGGGCGCTCCGGGGTCGTGGCGCAGCGGGCCGGTGACGATCAGCCCAGCCGCCGGGTCGGCCCGCGCGCGCTGGAACTCCTCGCGCTCGGCGACTGTGCCGGCCGGTCCACCCGCCGGCCCGCCAGGCGCAGCGCCGGGTCGCGGCCGCCAGCGGCCCTCAGCGTCGGCCAGCCGCAGGTTCGCCAGGTCGGGCGCTGCAGCGGCCAGCGCCCGCAGCAGGGCCGGAGCGACGTCGGCGGCGTCTCGACTGGCCGCATCGCGCGCCTGCGCAGCGGCGGCGGCCAGCACGACATCGGCCTGGGTCAGTGCATCGGCCACGTGGGCCTCCAGCAGGCGCGCCAGGTTGTGCGTGCCGGCGGCCGCGCGTTCGTGCTGGCGAACCCGCTCCTGCCAGATCGACACAGCGGCCAGCAGCACCACCAGCACGGCCACCGCCGCAAAGCCCAACACATACGGCATGCCGGCCGCCAGGCGCCCAGCCAGGGCGGTGGTCGGCGAGCCGGGCGGCGGCTGAGGGGCGGGTGTCATGAGGCGCATTCACTATGACACAAGCTGCAAATTCAGCCACAGCAGACCGGCGAGGGGCGAAAGGCCGACCAGCGACCGACCGACTGGCCGCCAGCAGTCCACGACCGGCTCCGGGTACTTGCAGTGCGGCGCAGCAGCGGGCGTCCGCCCGCTGGTCGCTCAAGGCCGGGCCAGCGCGCGCAGGTCGCCCTCCCAGCCCTTGAGCTTGTCGATCGCGTGCTGGCGTTGCGTGGCAGTGCTGCTGTTGTGCAGCTGCGCGGCCAGCGCGCAGTTGGCCTGCTTCACGCGGGCCGAGTAGGCCGCGTAGTCGGGCCGCGGCGAGCGCGTGGTGTCGGCCGCCAGCCGGCGTACCGCCTCTTGCGCCGTGGCAGCGTCGGGCCTGTCCTGCTGCCACTGGCGCAGCTGGCGCAGCAGGTCGGCCTGGCGCTGGCGGCGTTCGGCCTGCCACAGCGCGGGGTTGAAGGGCGACACCACCTGGCCGGCGGCCAACAGGCGGCGCTGGGCGTCGTCGAGCGGGCCGTAAAGGGATTCGGCGCGGTCGATGGTGCGTTCCAGCGCGGCCTTTTGTCGCTCGGCCGGGTCGGCCTGCTGGTACTCGGCGGCCAGTTCTTCCTGCTTGACGCGCTGGTGCCGCTCGATGTGGGCCACCTGCTCGGCATTGAGGTTGCGCAGCTGCTCGGCGACCGCTGGCACGGCCTGGGCGAAGGCCTTTTCGGCGCGGCGTTGCCAGTCGTCGGACACCAGGCAGGCCTGCACCGGGGTGACAGGGTTCACGGCCAGCGCCTGCAGGCTGGCCAGGCCCTGCGCATAGTCGGTGAGCTGCGTGGCACGGTGCCAACTGAACCAGTCGGCCAGTGCGCGCTTGACCCGGGGCGACTGTTCGGCGGAGAAGTCGACGTAGTTGTCCAGCCACCAATAGGCCAGCAGCGGCCCCTGGTCGTAACTCAGGCGCACGGCGCTGCAGCCGGACAAAACCGCCATCATGGCCAGGATAATCCCGCTTCTCCACCGCATAGACACAGGCACCTTCATGGCTTTGGACATCGTCATCATGGCAGCGGGCAAAGGCACCCGCATGAAATCCCGCCACCCCAAGGTGCTGCATCGGCTGGCGGGGCGCTCGCTGCTGTCGCATGTGCTGGCCGCCACCGCGACGCTGGACGAGCACCACACCTGGGTGATCACCGGCCATGGCGCAGACGAGGTGGAGTCTGCCATCGCCGGCAGCGGTGCGCGGTGTGTGCGGCAGATGCCCCAGCTGGGCACCGGCCATGCGATCCAGCAGGTGGTGCCGCACCTGACCCCCGGCGGGGCGAGCGGTGCGCTGAAGGACGGGGCGACGGACGGCACCACGCTGATCCTCAACGGCGACGTGCCGCTGATAGCCGCCGCCACCGCGCGCGTGCTGGCCCACGCCTGCGGCGGCCAGCGCCTGGCGCTGCTGACCATCGTGCTGGACGACGCCAGCGGCTACGGCCGCATCCTGCGCTCGGGCGACGCGATGGGCGGGCGTGTGCTGGGCATCGTCGAGCACAAGGACGCCAGCCCGCGCCAGCGCGAGATCCGCGAGGTCTACACCGGCATGATGGCCGCGCCCACCGCGGCCCTGAAGCGCTGGGTGGCGGCGCTCAAGAACGACAACGCCCAGGGCGAGTACTACCTGACCGACATCGTGGCGATGGCGGTGGCCGAGGGCACGGCGGTGGTGGCCACCCATGCCGCCGACGAGACCGAGGTGCTGGGCGTCAACAGCCCGCTGCAGCTGGCCGACCTGGAGCGCCGCTTCCAGCGCCGCCAGGCCGACGCCCTGCTCGAGGCCGGCGTGCGCCTGGCCGATCCGGCGCGCTTCGACCTGCGCGGCACGTTGAACACCGGGCAGGATGTCGAGATCGACGTCGGTTGCGTCTTCGAAGGCGCGGTCTCGTTGGGTGACGACGTGCGCATCGGCGCGCACTGCGTGATCCGCGACGCCAGCATCGCCGCCGGCACGGTGATCCACCCGTTCAGCCACATCGAGGGCGCCACGGTGGGTGCCGGCGCGCTGGTCGGGCCGTTCGCGCGGCTGCGGCCGGGCGCCGAACTGGGCGACGAGGTGCACATCGGAAACTTCGTCGAGGTCAAGAACAGCACCCTGGCCCGCGGCGCCAAGGCCAACCACCTGGCCTACCTGGGCGACACTACGGTGGGCGAGCGCGTCAACTTCGGCGCCGGCAGCATCACCGCGAACTACGACGGTGCCAACAAGCACCGCACGGTGATCGGCGCCGACGCGCACATCGGCAGCAACTGCGTGCTGATCGCGCCGGTCAGCATCGGTGAGGGCGGCACGGTCGGCGGCGGCAGCACCATCAGCAAGGACACGCCACCCGGCCAGCTGACGGTGGCGCGCGGCAAGCAGGTGTCGATTCCGGGCTGGAAGCGGCCGGTCAAGGCGGCCAAGCCGGCGTCGCCGGCCTGATCGCCTGCGTGGCCAGCCACGCGCTGGCTTCGGGCTCGGCCATCGGCGGCTGGTACCAAGCGCCTTGCAGCATCGTGCAACCGACGCTGCGCAGCGCGGCCACCTGGTCGCTGCCGGCCACGCCGGGCGCGCAGGTCGGCAGGCCCAGGCCGCCGGCCAGCGTGACGATGCCCCGCAGCACCGCCAGCGCACCGCGGTCGCCGGGCAGGCCGGCCACCAGCGCGGGCGTCAGCAGCAGGCCGGCCAGCGGCAGCGTGCGCAGGTCGGCCAGCGCGGCGCCGCCGGCGCCGAAGTCGTCGAGCCAGACCGGCAAGCCCAGCTGCGTGAGCTGCTCGACGGTGCGGCGCAGGCCGTGACGGTCGTTGACCAACAGGCTCTCGGGCAATTCGATCGTCAGCGTGCCGGGCGACACCGGCTCGCGGGCCAGCACCCGCCCCAGCAGGGTCACCAGGCCATGGGCATGCGGCACCAGGCCGGTCAGGTTCAGCGACAACGGCACGTTCACCGGGCCACCGTCGTGCTGGGCACTGAGGTAGTCGCCCTTGGGGCCGGCCGGCAGGCTGATGTTCAGCGCCTGCCAGTGCCGGGTGAGCCGCAGCGCCGACTGCAGCGCAAATTCGACCAGCGGCTGTTGCAGCCGGCGTGGGCCGGCGGCGGCGATCTCGGGGCCGGTGAGCCAGCCGCGCTCGGGGTGGTGCCAGCGCAGGCTGGCCTGCAGCCCGGCCAGCCGCCCGCCGGGTGGGGCGGCGGGCAACCCGCCGGCACCGGGCTGCCCACCCGGCAGCGCCAGCCGCGGCTGCAGCATCAGCTGGAACTCGCCGCGCGCCAGCCCGTCGGCCACCCGGGTGTCGTGCTGGCCGGCTGAATCGGCCGCCGCGCCCATCGCGGGCTCGTACAGCGACACCTTGGCCCGGCCGGCCGCCTTGCCGGCGTAGAGCGCGGCGTCGGCCTGGCGCAGCAGCGCATCGGCGCTGGCCGCATCCTGTGGGTACAGCGCCACGCCGATGGTCGGGGTCACGCTCAGCAGCTGGCCGTTCCAGGCCACCGGTTCGGCCATCGCGGCCATCAACCGGGTGGCGGTCTGGTGGGCTTGTGGACGGCCGGCCGCGGCGGGCAGCAGGATCACGAACTCGTCGCCGCCGAAGCGGCCGGCCACCGCGTCGTCCGGCAGGCCGGCCAGCAGCCGGCTGGCGATGCCGCGCAGCAGCGTGTCGCCCGCGAGGTGGCCGTGGGCGTCGTTGACCTGCTTGAAGTGGTCG
This sequence comes from Burkholderiales bacterium, assembly GCA_038211805.1. Lineage (GTDB taxonomy): Bacteria > Pseudomonadota > Gammaproteobacteria > Burkholderiales > Burkholderiaceae_C > Pseudaquabacterium. The sequence continues at coordinate 44,142 of JBBQVF010000001.1, forward strand.
AGGTCGATGAACAGAAGCGCCAGTGCCGGGTCGTCGACGGGGTGACGCGCGATTCGGCTGGCCAGCGCGGCCATGAAGGCGCCGCGGTTGCGCAGGCCGGTCAGCGCGTCGTGCTCGGCCAGGTGCTGCATGCGGATGCGGGCGGCCTGGCGGTCGCGGATGTCGCGCGCCACCACCATGCGCAGCGGCTCGCCGTCGCGCTGCAGCTCGCGGGCGAACAGCTCGACCGGCAGCGCGTGCCCCAGCCGGTGCAGCAGCGCTGATTCATAGGGCAGCTCGCTGGGTTGGGCGCGGCCCTGCTCGGCGCGGGGGCGGTGGTCGGGGGCCACGAACTCCAGCACGTGGCGGCCCAGCATCTCGTGGCGGGCGTAGCCCAGCAGCGTGGCGATCGGGGCGTTGACGTCGGTGATCAGGCCGTCGCGGTGGAAGGCGATGCCTTCGACGCTGGCGTCCATGAACTTGCGCAGCCGCTCCTCGCTGTCGCGCAGGGCCTGTTCGGCCTCGTGGAAGCGGGTGATGTCGGTCATCAGCACGAAGGCGCCGATCAGCGGCAACCGGGCCTCGGCGGCCCCCGCCACGGCGTCGCCGGCCAGTGCGGTGCCGTCGGCGGCCACGCCATGCGGCACCAGGCTGACGTCGAACCAGCGCGCCCGGCCTGCGCTGGCGGTCTGGCTGCGGCGGTAGCGCACCGTGCTGCGGCTGGCGAACAGCAGGTCGAGGTGCGGCTGGATCCGTTGCAGTGTGTCGGCGCCGATCACCTCGGCCAGGCTGCGGCCGACGATGGACCCGGCGTCGAAGCCGAAGGTGGCGGCGTAGGACTGGTTGGCATAGCCGCAGACCAGGCCGTCACGCAGGTAATAGGCCATCTGCACCGGCACGCTGTCGGACATCAGCGTGAAGCGCCGCAGCCGCGCTTGTGCCGCGGCCCAGGCGGGGTGCTGTGCCAGACCGGGCCAGGGCGGGGTGTCGCCGGGCTCGGCGTCGTCAAAGGCCACAAGCAACTCCTGCCACAAGCACCTCCGGCTGCCCGGGGGGAAGCGCCGAGCCGGTGCCGATGATAGTCAGGCCGGCGGCTCGTCCAGGCAGCTGGCGGCCAGGCACAGGTCGTCCCAGGCGCGGGCCTTGTCGGCGGGCTGGCGCAGCAGGTAGGCCGGGTGGTAGGTGACGACCAGCGGCACGCCGCGCCACTGGTGCAGCCGGCCGCGCAACTTGCCGACGGCCTCGTCGCTGCCCAGCAGCGACTGCACCGCGAAGCGGCCCATCGCCAGGATCACCCGCGGCCGCACCAGCGCCACCTGGCGCTCCAGGAAGGGCTGGCAGGTGGCCAGTTCGCCGGCCGACGGGTTGCGGTTGAGCGGCGGCCGGCATTTCAGCGTGTTGGCGATGTAGACCTGGCGCGCCGGGTCGGCGTCTTCGGCGACATCCGCCCGCGTCAGCCCCAGCGCGGCGAGCATGCGGTCGAGCAGCTGGCCGGACGGCCCGACGAAGGGCTCGCCGGCCAGGTCTTCCTGCTCGCCCGGCGCCTCGCCGACGACCATGCAGTGCGCCTGTCGGTGGCCGGTGCCGAACACCGTGTGGCGCCGGCTCTCGCACAGACCACAGGCGCGGCAATCGGCCACCGCGGCTTGCAGCGCAGGCCAGTCGAGCTGGGCGATGGCCGCCGCGTCGGCCCGGGTCGATGCCGGCAGCAGGCCGTCCAGGGGTGCCGGGCGCGCCGCCGATGCGGCGGCGGGCTGCGCCGGTCGAACCCGCACTGCGGCCGGCGCGGCGGGCTGCGCCAGCCGGACCGACGCTGCGGTCATCACCGTGTCGGCTTCGGCCGTGCGCACGGCGGTGGCGGTGGCGGTGGCGGTGGCGGCAGGCGTGGCGTCGCCGGGCAACCACCGCCGCAGCCCCATCTCGCGCAGCTGCGCCTGCTGGCGCTCAGTCCAGCGCATGGCCCCGCCCCGCCGCGGCGGGGTCGCCCAGCACCTTGCGCCGCATCACCACCGCGTCTTCACGTTGCTGCCGGTCGGCCGGGTAGTAGCCGCTGCGCTGGCCCACCTGCACGAAACCGTGCCGCTCATAGAGCGCTCGTGCGCCGGTGTTGCTTTGCCGCACCTCCAGCCACAGCGCCAGATCGCCGCGCTCATGGGCCCAGGCGGCCAGGCGGTCGAGCAGGGCCCGGCCATGGCCCTGGCGCTGCCAGGCCGGCGCGACGGTGAGGTTGAGCAGGTGGGTCTCTTCGAAGCCGGGCAGCGCGACGAAGTATCCGATCAGCGCGCCGTCGGCATCGTGGCGCAACTGGCTGCAGTAGCCGGCGGCCAGCGAGTCGATGAAATTGCCCCGCGTCCAGGGGTGGGGGTAGGCGTTGACTTCGATGGCCATCACCTGGTCCAGGTCGGCGGTGGTCATCGGCCGATGCTGCGGCGCCGGCGCGGGGCGCAGCACGGCGTTCATGGCGGCAGGACGGCTGGCGCGCCGGGCGATCGGGCAGCCGGCGCTGCGGCCGACGCCGAAGCCGTGGCTGGGCTGGCAACCGGGCCGGCCGCATCCCGCAGCGCCTGCCGCTCGGCGGTGGTCTGGGCCACCTTGTCGCGCAGGTACAGCGGCAGTGCCTGGTCGGCCGGCTGGCATTCACCGCGGTGCCAGGCCTGCATGGCCAGTTGCAGCAGCGCCGCGGCGCGGCCGGCGCAGCTTGGCCAGGTGCGTGCGCCCGGCGCCGGCAGCCGGTCGGCGAAGGCCGCCAGTGCATTGCCGGCCACGCGGGTGGGTGGCGCGGCGGCCCAGCAGTCGACCAGCGCAGGCAGCGTCCACAGCCGGGGCGCTACCAACAGCTGCCAGCCGGTGCGACCGCCGTCGCGGCCGGCGCGGTCTTCGCCGGTGTGGCTGGCTTCGCCGATGTGGCGGTAAGCGGCGGCGTAGACCTCGTCCATCCGCGCGTCCATCGCCACCCACCAGTCGCCGTCGGTCGGCAGGCCGGCGGTGGCGGCCTGGGCACGCGCGTCTTCGGCCACGACCAGCAGGCTGTCGATGGCCAGCACCGGCGTGTTGCCGGCAAACGCCAGGCCCTGGGTCACCGCGCAGGCGGTGCGCAGGCCGGTGAAGGCGCCCGGGCCCTGGCCGAAGGCGATCGCCTGCACCTGGGCCAGTGTCACGCCGGCATCGGCCAGCAGCGACATCAGCAGCGGCACCAGCCGGGCCGACGCCAGCGCGCCACCGGCCTCGTCGACGCACCAGCGCCCGGCCGGGGTCTGCAGCGCGGCAGCCAGGCGGTCGGTCGAGGTGTCCAGTGCAAGCAGGCAGGGCGTCATGACGGTCGAAAGTGTAGCGGCCGGTGTCCTTGGCCAGCGTGCACCGCACGCGGCGTGCAGGATCGCCGGAGGGCCAGCGGCCCGGGGCCCGAGGCGCCTGGCCAGCGCTTGTGGCAGCATCACAGGCCGCCCGGATGTCGAAGCGCCCTGCGCCCGACCCCGACCCCCGACCCCGCGCAGCCGCCAACCCCGCTCGCCGAGCCCGCCCTGTGACCGACCCGCTGATCTCCCCGCAATGGCTGGGCTACCTGGCTGCCACGCTGACCACCGGCTCGTTCGTGCCGCAGGCGCTGCACACCTTCCGCTCGGACGACTTGTCGGGCATTTCGCTGGGCATGTACAGCGCCTTCACGCTGGGCGTCGCGCTGTGGTTGTTGTACGGACTGGCGCTGGGCGAGTGGCCGATCATCGTTGCCAACCTGATCACGCTGGTGCTGGCCCTCACCATCCTGGTGCGCACCTGGCGGGCCCGCGGCGCGGCGGCTGCGGGCCCGTCAGCGCCGGACTGATCCGAGCGGTCTTGCCCCCGCGGGGCGGCCCGGCCGAGCGGCGACCGGTCAGGCGGTGTTCAGAACGGGTTGTTGACCGCGCGTGCCACCGCCTGCTGGCCGATACGCGCGTGCGCATTCGGGCCGAGGTGGCGGTCGCTGGCCCACAGGTGGCTGGCCAGCGTGGCGCCTGCAACCAGCGTGGAGGTGGCGGTGTCGGTGGTGAGCGCGCAATTTTTCACGTCGGCGGTGGTGCAGGCGGCGTCGGTCACGTTGTAGGGCACTTCAAGGTAGCCCGTCGGGTTGTCGTGCATGACCGCGACGATGTCGTCGGCCAGCACCAGGCCGAAGTTGCGGCCGTCGTTGGGCAGGATGCCGGTGCGCAGGCTGCCGTTGAAGTCGTAGCTCATCTGGCTCAGCAGCGATGCGGCGTTGGGGTCGGTTTTGCCGGCATTGCGCGCGTAGGGCGTGAGGCTGAGGTTGGGCACGGTCATCACCAGCGCCCGCGCACCCGTGTCCAGCGCGCCGCTGATGGAGGCTGCAGCCGATCGACCGAGGCGCTTGGCCTCTTCGATGGCGTCGCCGCCGGTCAGCGTGCCCGCCCGCACCCGTTCATAGAGCGCGATGAGGTCGTTGCCGCCGATCATCACGGTGACCAGGTCGGTCGGCCCCAGCTTCACCACCGTGGCCAATTGCGCCGCCAGTCCGGTGGTCGGGTCTTCGATCATCGCGCCGGCCCTGGCGTGGCTGAAGGCCTTGGGCGTGAGCTTGTTCGGGTTGCACTCGGCAAAGACATAGCCGTACTGCCTGGCCACGGTCTGCGCGATGATCGGCGCGGCCTGGCAGTTGCCGGCCGTGGCGCTGCGCCGGTCGTTGATCGTGTAGCGCAAGCCATCGTTGCCGCCGTCGTCGACGATCACGCTGTTCTCGTCGCCCAGGGCGATCACCCGGTCGGGCAGAAAGCTGATCACCTGCGAGGTGTCGCCGCCGCAGGCCGTCAACAAGACCGCACACACCCCCGCCGGGGCCAGCAGGCGCGCGCCCAGGCGGCGCAATTCACGAAAAGAGGTCATCAAGGATTCCATCAGCAACAAGACAAGCGGTTCAGGGCGTTCAGGGCGGTTCGACCAGGTTGAACGGGGCTCGGGCGATCAAGGTGCCGCAGCCCGGTGCAGCCGGTCGCGCACACCGTCCCAAGCGGGGTCTTCGGGTGGCTGCTCGACCCAGATCTCGGCCACACCGGTGTCGTCGAGCTCGCGCAGCACCGCGAACAACTCCTGCGCCACCGCGACCGGACTGTCCGGCATGCGGCGCCACAGCGCGCCCGGCGGGCCGTCACCGACCCGCCGCGAATATACCGCCAGGCTTTTGCCGCTTTGTTGCGGTGCGGCGTGCGGTGGCGGCGCCGGCGCCGAGGCCGTTGCCGCCGGCGCCAGCGCGGCCGCCGGCCACAGCCGCAGCCGGGCACGCGGTGCGTAGTGCGAGGCCAGCGTGCCCGGTGCCCGCGGCGCCTGCTGGTCGGCGTCGTGCAGGGCTTCGCCCAGCGCGGCTTCAAGCTCGGCGCGGGTCAGCACCCCGGGGCGCAGCAGCACCGGCCGGCCGCGGCTGCAGTCGACGATGGTCGACTCGATGCCGACCGGACAGTCACCGCCGTCGACCACCCACAGGTCGGGGCCGAATTCCTGCACCACATGGGCGGCACGGGTCGGGCTGATCCGACCGAAGCGGTTGGCGCTGGGCGCAGCCACGCCGGCCACGCCGCGCAGCGCCGCCTCGCGCAGCAGGGCCTGGGCCACCGGGTGCGACGGGCAGCGCAGGCCGATGCTCGCCTGGCCACCCGCGGCGGCCGCAGCCACGCCGGGCGCTCGCGGCACGATCACCGTCACCGGGCCGGGCCAGAAGGCCGCCATCAGGCGTCGGGCGCTGGCAGGCAGGTCGGCGGCAAAGTGAGCGGCCTGCGCCGGGTCGACGACATGCACGATCAGCGGATGGTCGGCGGGCCGGCCCTTGGCCGCGAAGATGGCGGCGACTGCCGTCCCGTCGTCGGCGCGGGCGCCCAGGCCGTAGACGGTTTCGGTGGCAAACGCCACCAGGCCGCCGTCGGTCAGCCGCTGCGCCGCGGCGGCCAGCGCCACCGGGTCGTCACCGCGCAGCAGGGTCATGCCAGCAGTCGGCGCGGACTCAAAACGCCGGCAGGCCCAGCAGCGCCGCGGCCTGCAGTGCGGTGGCGCGGGCCTGCGCCGGCGTGGCGGCGGTCACCGTCAGGTGGCCCATCTTGCGCCCCGGGCGGGCGCTGGTCTTGCCGTAGAGGTGCAGGTGGCTGCCCGGCAGCGCCAGCACCTGGGGCCAGGGCGGCGTGATTTCGCGCGCGCTGCCGGCGGGGAACCACAGGTCACCCAGCAGGTTCAGCATCACCGCGGCCGAGTGCTGGCGCGGCGCCACCAGCGGCAGGTTGGCCAGCGTGCGCACCTGCAGGTCGAACTGGCTGATGTCGGCGCCGTCGATCGACCAGTGGCCCGAGTTGTGCGGCCGCGGCGCCATCTCGTTGGCGACCAGGCGGCCCGCCAGGCCGGGCTGGTCTTGCGCCAGCACAAAAAACTCGACACACAGCACGCCGACATAGTGCATCGCCTCGGCCAGCGCAGCCGCGGCATCGGCGGCCTGCTGCTGGAGGGCGGGCGAGGCATCGGGCGCGGGCACCTGGGTCACGGCGAGGATGCCGTCGCGGTGCAGGTTCTGCTGCACCGGCAGGCGCACGACCTCGCCGGCGGCGCTGCGGGCGACCACCACGCTGAGCTCCAGCGCCAGCGGCAACATCTTCTCGAGCACGCAGGGCACCTCGCCCAGTGCGGCCCAGGCAGCGGCCAGCGCGGTGCGGTCGGCCACCCGCGCCTGGCCCTTGCCGTCGTAGCCCAGGCGGGCAGTCTTCAGGATGCCGGGCAGCAGGTCGTCGGCCACGGCGGCCAGCCGCTCGGGCGAGTCGATCAGCGCGAACGGCGCGCAGGGCACGCCGCAGCGGCGGAACTGCGCCTTCTCGGCGGCACGGTCCTGGCAGACCGCCACGGTGTCGGCGGTCGGCGCCACCGGCCGGTGGGCGCCCAGCGTGACCAGCGCGCCGGCCGGCACGTTCTCGAACTCGGTGGTGATCGCGTCGCTGCGCTGCATCAGCTGCGCCAGGCCTTGTTCGTCGAGGTAGCCGGCCTCGATGTGGTAGTGCGCCACCAAGCCGGCGGGCGAGGTGACATCAGGGTCGAGCACCGCCGTGAAGTAGCCCATTTCCTGCGCCGCCTGCACGAACATGCGGCCCAACTGGCCACCGCCCATCACGCCCAGCGTGGCGCCGGGGAGGATCAGTTTGCTGCTCATGTCAGATCTCCATGGCGCTATGCGCCCGCCGTGCGGCATGAAACGGGCGCCACCAAGCAAACGCCGCGGAACCGGCTTTGCCGGGCCGCTGGCGTTGCCCCCTTGAGGGGGCGCGCGAAGCGCGTAGGGGGTGTTTCATTTCAGTTCTGCGCTCATCGCGCGTGCCGCCTCGGTCTGGCGGGTGCGGAACGCCGTCAGTTTTTCAAGCAGGGTGGCGTCCCCGGTGGCCAGCATGGCCACCGCGAACAGCGCCGCGTTGGCCGCGCCGGCCGCGCCGATGGCAAAGGTGGCCACCGGGATGCCCCTTGGCATCTGCACGATCGAATGCAGCGAATCGACGCCTGCCAGCGCCTTGGATTGCACCGGCACCCCCAGCACCGGCACGGTGGTCTTGGCCGCCAGCATGCCCGGCAGGTGCGCTGCACCCCCGGCGCCGGCGATGATGGCACGCAGGCCGCGGCCGGCGGCGGCCTCGGCGTAGGCGAACATCTCGTCGGGCATGCGGTGGGCCGAGACGACGCGGCATTCGTGCGCCACGCCAAACTCGGCGAGAATCGACGCCGCCTGCTGCATCGTCTGCCAATCGCTGGATGAGCCCATCAGCACACCGACCACAGGGCCCGACCGCCCATCACTGGCGTTGGTGCCAATGTTGGTGCCGATGTTGGTGCCGATGTTGGTGCCGATGTTGGTGCCAATCTCGGCTGCGATGTTCTCCGCGTCTGGCAAGGCTCTGGTCTCCAGCAGGTCTGCAAAAGCATTGAATTGTAGGCGGCCGCCCCTACCTCGGCCGCTGTTCACCCCTCGCCAACCCCCCCCCCCCCCGGCCGACACCATGAGCGACATCACCATCCAGAACTTCGAAGCCGACCTGATCCAGGCCTCGATGCAGCAACCCGTGCTGCTGGACATCTGGGCGCCCTGGTGCGGCCCCTGCCGCACGCTGGGGCCGTTGCTGGAGAAGGTCGAAGCGGCCTACGACGGGCGCTTCAAGCTCGCCAAGCTCAACAGCGACGACCAGCCCGAGATCGCCAGCCAACTGAGCCAGGCCTTCGGCGTGCGCTCGATCCCGTTCTGCGTGCTGTTCAAGGACGGCCAGCCGGTCGACGGTTTCGTCGGTGCGGTGCCCGAAGCCCAGATCCGCGAGTTCCTCGACCGCCATGTGCCGAGCGCGCAGGTGCTGGAAGCCGAGGAAGAAACCGCCGAGGCCGAGGCGCTGGAGGCCGACGGCGATATCGACGCCGCGCTGGCCAAGCTGCAGCAGGCGCTGACCACCGACCCGGCCAACGACACCGCCCGCAACGACTACGTCAAGCTGCTGATCGAGACCGGCGCGATCGCCGCCGCCCGCGAGGCCTGGTTGCCGGGGGCCGCCAGGGCGTTGGTCGACGGCCGCATCGCCGCGCTGGGCCTGTGGCTGGACGCCTGCGAGAAAGCGCCCGGCGCGCGCTCGCCGCAGCAACTGGCCGCCGCGATCGAGGCCAACCGGCGCGATTTCGACGCCCGCCACGAGTTGGCGCAGGGCCTGATGGCCGGTGGCCAGTTCACCGAGGCGATGGACGCGCTGCTCGAGATCGTGATGCGCGACAAGGCCTGGAACGGCGAGTTGGCGCGCAAGACCTATGTTGCCATCCTCGACCTGCTGACCAAGCCGGCGGCCAAGCCGGCGGCCGGCGAAGCGGCCAAGGGCGCGCTGGAGCTGACCGGCCGCAGTGCCGTGGCCGCCGGCGACCCGGTTGTCGACCGGTACCGCCGCAAGCTCAGCATGGCCCTGTTCTGAGCACAGCGCCGGGCACGGCCCGGCGGCTTGCGACCCCCACCTACAATGCGCAGTTTGCTCGCGGCTTCAGCGGGCACAGCCCAAGGACCATCACCGTGTTCATTTCAGAAGCTTTTGCCCAGGCCGCACCGGCCGCCGCCACGGGTGGCGGATTCGACTCGATGTTCGGCTCGCTCGGCCAGCTGCTGCCGCTGGTGCTGATGTTCGTGGTGCTGTACTTCATCATGATCCGCCCGCAGATGAAGCGCCAGAAGGAGCACCGGGCCATGATCGACGCGTTGGCCAAGGGCGACGAGGTGGTGGTGGCCGGCGGCCTGATCGGCCGCGTGTCCAAGATGGGCGAGACCCTGCTCAGCGTCGAAGTGGCCAACGGCGTCGAGCTGCAGGTGCAGCGTTCGGCGGTGGTGCAGGTGTTGCCCAAGGGCACCTTCGGCAAGTGAGGTCCGGCGCGCAGCCCCGAGGCCGGGCTGCTGCGCGGCCCGACACGCCGATCGTCCCTCCCGCAACGGGTGATTTGCCCGCTCTCCGTCTGACACCGTCCAGCCCAGTGCACCGGGCCTAGGAACGCACGATGAACCGCTATCCCTGGTGGAAATACACGATCCTGGCGTTCGCGCTGGTGATCGGACTGCTCTACACCCTGCCCAACCTGTACGGCGAGGCACCCGCGGTGCAGGTCTCCAGCGGCAAGGCCACGCTCAAGCTCGATGCGGCGATGGTGCCGCGGGTCGAGCAGACGCTGGTCGCGGCCGGGCTGAAGCCCGATTTCGTGCAGTTCGAGGGCAACTCGGTCAAGGCCCGTTTCGCCTCCACCGATGACCAGATCAAGGCCAAGGACGCGATTGCCCGGGCGCTCAACCCCGACCCCGCCAACCCGTCCTACATCGTCGCGCTGAACCTGCTGAGCCGGTCGCCGCAATGGCTGACCGCGCTGCACGCCCTGCCGATGTACCTGGGCCTGGACTTGCGCGGCGGTGTGCACTTCCTGATGCAGGTCGACATGAAGGCGGCGCTGACCAAGAAGGCCGAAGCCCTGACCGGCGACCTGCGCACGATGCTGCGCGACAAGAACATCCGCCACGCCGGCATCAGCCGCGATGGCAACCTGGTGGTGGTGCGCTTCCGCGAGCAGCCGGTGCTGGCCCAGGCCCAGGCGCTGCTGCGCGATCAGTTGCCCGATCTCGACTGGACCGAGAGCCCCGACGGCAGCGAGTTCCGCCTGACCGGTACCTTGAAGCCGGTGGCCGCCAAAGCCGTGCAGGACGCGGCGATCAAGCAGAACATCACCACGCTGCACAACCGCGTCAACGAGCTTGGCGTGTCCGAGCCGGTGATCCAGCAGCAAGGTGCCGACCGGGTGGTGGTGCAGTTGCCCGGTGTGCAGGACACTGCCAAGGCCAAGGACATCATCGGCCGCACCGCCACGCTGGAGGTGCGCCTGGTCAACACCAGCACCGAGGCGCTGGAGGCCCTGCGCGGCGGTGGCCCGGTGCCCTTCGGCAGCGAGAAATACCTGGAAAAGGATGGTGCGCCGATCATCGTGTTTCGCCAGGTCATCCTGACCGGCGAGAACCTGACCGACGCCCAGCCCGGCTTCTCAGGCGACAACCAGGGTGAGGCCGCGGTGCACCTCTCGCTCGACGCCAAGGGCTCGCGCATCTTCCGCGACGTGACGCGCGAGAACATCAACAAGCGCATGGCAATCATCCTGTTCGAGAAGGGCAAGGGCGAGGTCGTCACGGCGCCGGTGATCCGCAGCGAGATCGGCGGCGGCCGGGTCCAGATCAGCGGCCAGATGACCACCACCGAAGCGGCCGACACCGCGCTGTTGCTGCGCGCGGGCTCGTTGGCCGCGCCGATGGAGATCGTCGAGGAGCGCACCATCGGCCCGACGCTGGGCGCCGAGAACATCGAGAAAGGCTTTGCCAGCGTCGGCTACGGCTTCGCGGCGATCGCCGTCTTCATGTGCAGTTACTACCTGCTGTTCGGCGTGTTCTCCACGCTGGCGCTGGCCTTCAACCTGCTGCTGCTGATCAGCGTGCTGTCGATGCTGCAGGCCACGCTGACGCTGCCGGGCATCGCCGCCATCGCGCTGACGCTGGGCATGGCGATCGATGCCAACGTGCTGATCAACGAGCGGGTGCGTGAAGAACTGCGTGGCGGCGCGTCCCCGCAGGTGGCGATCAACACCGGCTACGAGAAGGCCTTTGCCACCATCCTGGACAGCAACATCACCACGCTGATCGCCGGCCTGGCGCTGCTGGCCTTCGGCTCGGGCTTCGTGCGCGGCTTCGCGGTGGTGCACTGCCTGGGCATCCTGACCAGCATGTTCTCGGCGGTGATGTTCTCGCGCGGCCTGGTCAACCTGTGGTACGGCGGCAAGAAGCGGCTGAAGAGCGTGTCGATCGGCCAGGTCTGGAAGTCGGGCGAGGCCCGCTTGCCGGTGGCGCTGGACGACGAACCGGCTGCCAAGGCCTGAACTGAGAGCAAGCACCATGGAATTCTTGGTGAAGCTGTCACGTGTGCTGCGCACACATGAGTCTTCCCCGGAATTGCATTGAGCGCCTAAAGGAAATCAGATGGAATTCTTCCGGATCCGCCGCGACATCCCGTTCATGCGGCATGCGCTGGTGTTCAACATCATCTCGTTCGTCACCTTCGCGCTGGCGGTGTTCTTCCTGGTCACCCGCGGCCTGCACCTGTCGGTCGAATTCACCGGCGGCACGGTGCTGGAGGTGGCCTACACCCAGACTGCCAACCTCGAGAAGTCCCGCGCCACGGTCGAGGCCATGGGCTTCGGCGAGGTGCAGGTGCAGAACTTCGGCACCTCGCGCGACGTGCTGGTGCGCCTGCCGGTGCGCGCCGACGTCAAGCAGAGCGAGGTCGCTGGCCTGGTCTTCGGCAAGCTGTGCGCGGCCGAGGGCGGCGTCGTCACCAGCCAAGCCTTCACCACGCCGCAGGGCGAGGCCGGCACGCGGCCGTCTTGCGCCACGCCGGCCGGGGTCGAGCCGATCAAGCTGTCGCGCACCGAGTTCGTCGGCCCGGCGGTCGGCGATGAACTTGCCAGCGACGGCGCCAAGGCGTTGGCCTTCGTGATCATCGGCATCATGGTCTACCTGGCGTTCCGCTTCGAGTGGAAGTTCTCGGTCGCGGCGATCATCGCCAACCTGCACGACGTCATCATCATCCTGGGCTTCTTCGCCTTCTTCCAGTGGGAGTTCTCGCTGGCGGTGCTGGCCGCGGTGCTGGCGGTGCTGGGCTACTCGGTCAACGAATCGGTGGTCATCTTCGACCGCATCCGCGAGTCGTTCCGCAGGTTCCGCAAGATGAGCACACCCCAGGTCATCGACCACGCGATCACCAGCACCATCAGCCGCACCGTCATCACCCACGGCTCGACGCAGTTGATGGTGCTGTCGATGCTGCTGTTCGGCGGCCCGACCCTGCACTACTTCGCGGTGGCGCTGACCATCGGCATCCTGTTCGGCATCTATTCGTCGGTGTTCGTCGCCGCGGCCATCGCGATGTGGCTGGGCGTCAAGCGCGAAGACCTGGTCAAGGTCAACGCCAAGGAAGGCGACCCCAACGACCCCAACGCCGGCGCCGTGGTGTAGATTGGGCCGAGAGCTTGAGAGCTTTGCGATCATGCCCGTTCACCACCCCGAAACGCACCCGCTAGTCTCTGCAAACGCTCGCCACAGCCCGGGCTGTGGCTGTGCCTTGTATCTAGATCGGGCGCGTCTGGGCGCGTCGCTCGGGCACGTTCGTATTCCTCTCAACCTCTGACACCGAACGAGAGCCGAGACCCACCGCGCCATGGCGACCGCCGCCGAAGCCACCCAGATCGCAGCGCACGCGCGGCGGCTGTACATCGAACAGCTGCTCAAGGGGCTGCCGGGGCTGGTGTCGCAAATCGGCACCGGCGCGCGCGAGTTGCTGAACAAGCCGGCCGAGTACCAGGCAGGCCAACGCCGCCGCGACCTGGTGCACGGCCTGATGAAGTTGTCAGGCGGTTGGCACAACGCGATGGCGGTCGGCCTGCGCCATGTGCTGCAGCACGGCGTGGCGGCGTCGCAGGCGGGTGACCTGCCCACCGGCGGCGGCCTGTCGCTGGTGGACAACGACACCATCGAGCGCGAGATCCTCACTTCCCGGCTGGCGCTGGCGATCATGGACCGGGCCGGCTGGGAGTTCACCGACTTGCGCTCGCGCATGGCGATGCTCGAGCGCCGCGGTGAGCTCGACACCCACGACATGCTGCGCGCCCACATCCTGGCGCGGGTGGTGCTGGAGGCCTGGCGGTCGGCCGGCCTCACGGCGACCGATTGGCGCGAGGCCCAGCCGCTGCTGCACGAAGAGTTCGCGGCGCTGGCCGAAGAGACCTACCACGAGGCCAACCGCTGGCTGATCGGGCAGCAGGTGATGGCCGACGTCGACCTGCGGCCGTACATCCGACGCACCCGCGATGCCGGCCCCGCCGGGTCCGTCGGTGGCGATGCCGCAGGCGCTGCAGCGCCGGCGGCCCAGCACCACGGCATGACCCAGACCGGCAGCTTCTCGGGTGCCGGCAGCTTTGCCGGCGGCAGCGCCACTGCGCCGTTGCGCGGCGCCGGCCGGTCGGCCTGGCCCGGCACCGCGCCGCCGTCGCGCGCGCCGGGCCCGGCGCCGCAGCCGGGGTCGGGGTCGGGCCGGGCGCCACAGGCAGCCAATGGCGTGGGCGACGAAACCCGCATGATGACGCGCGCTGCGCCGCTGGCGCGCGGCAGCGACCACGCCGAGGCCGTGCTCGGCCGGCTGAACCGCCTGGTCGGCCGGCACCTGCCCGGTTTTTCGGACACCGCCCATGCCCGGCCGGTGACCGAGGCGCTGTCGGTGGCCATCACCCATGCCCAGTCGAATCTGCGCAGGCGCTTTTCGCCGGTGGACGGTCCGGCCGGATCGCCGGGCGGGGCGGCGCCCGAGGCGGTCGCCGCCACTGGACCGATGCTGCTGGAGGAATTGCAGCAGGGCAAGCAGGCGCTCAAGCAAGCCGCCAGCACGCCGGCCGAACGCGCCACGATCGAAATCGTGGCGATGATGTTCCAGAGCATCCTCACCGAAGACCGTATTCCGGCGGCGATGCGGGTGTGGTTTGCCCGGCTGCAGATGCCGGTGCTGCGGGTGGCGGTCAGCGAGCCCGACTTCTTCGCCACGCTCGACCACCCGGCGCGCCGGCTGATCGACCGCATGGGCGCCTGCGTGATGGGCCTTGACAGCGCCAGCCGCAGCATCGGCGACGCGCTGGAGAAAGAGATCAAGCGCGTGGTGCAGGTGGTCGAGGCCTACCCCGACACCGGGCGCCGGGTCTTCCAGACCGTGCTGGTCGAGTTCGAGAAGTTCCTCGAGCACTACTTCAAGAACGAGAACGAGGCCTCGCGGCGCGGCGTGTCGCTGGCCCAGCAGGTCGAGCAGCGCGAGACGCTGGCCATCCAGTACACGATCGAGCTGCGCCGCATGCTCAACGAGGTGCCGGTGCAGGAGGGCGTGCGCCAGTTCCTGTTCCAGGTCTGGGCCGACGTGCTGGCCACCTCGGCGGTGCGCTACGGCGGCCAGGGCCCCGAGACCAAGACCATGAAACGCGCTGCCGCCGACCTGATCTGGTCGGCCAGCGCCAAGGTCACCCGCGAAGAGCGCGCCGAGGTCATCCGCCGCCTGCCGCCGCTGCTCAAGCGCCTGCGCGAGGGCATGGCCTCGGCCAACATGAGCCCCGAGCGGCAGGAAGAACGCATCAACGCGCTCAACAATGCGCTGGCGGCGGCCTTCACGGCCAAGGCCGCGGTGATCCCGAACGACCGCTTGCAGGACCTGATGGAGCGGCTGGAATCGATCGAGGAACTGCTGCCCGGCGCCGAGCCGGTCGAGATCGACGAATCGCTGGTGCTCGACTTGTCCGGCCACGAGAGCAGCGAGCTGGAAGTCGTCAGCGAAGGCGGCACCCTGCCGACGCCGCCGATGCTGGCCTGGGCCCGTGAACTGCTGGTGGGCAGCTGGTACACGCTGGAATACCGCAACCGGCAAGAGATGGTGCAGCTGGCCTGGCACGGCATGCGCCGGCAACTGTCGCTGTTCGTGGCGCCCAACGGCCGCTGTGTGCTGTTCCAGCAGCAGCGGCTGGCGGCGTTCTTGCAAGCCGGTCTGCTGTTGCCGGCACAGGACGAGGCCTTGACGGTGAAGGCCACGCGCAATGCGCTGGCCAAGCTGGATGCCGATCCGTCGCGCTTGATGAATTAGTCTTGCGGCCCCCGATGGGGAGGTAACGCCATCACCCGCCTGCCTTCAGTGGATCAGGCGCTCTTCGGGGGCGACGAACAACTCGTCGAGGATCAGTGCATCGGGCTCTTCGCCCAGGCTCCAGAAGACCATCAGCACGATGACCTTCAGGTCTTCGAGCGCCAGTGGGCACTCACCCACCGCGGTGGCGCGGTCGATCACCATCTCGCGCATCGCCGGTGGCAACACGCCGGCCGATTCGAGAAAGCTGACGAAGCCGATCGAGTCCTCGCCCAGCCGGTCGGTCTCGGCTTCGGAATAGACCCGCATGCTGTCGGGCGACTGGTCAGCGGTGTAGGCCTGGGCGTTTTCAGCCAGGCCATCGAGCCAGACCAGCGCTTCCTGGATCTCGTCGCTTTCGAAGCCCACGGCAGACAGCTTGCGGGTCAGCTGGTCGTGCTCAGGGCAGGCGTCGGGGCGCCAATAATTCTCGTAAAGATAGACCAGAACCTCGAACATGAATCCACTATACCCCAGCGTTTCCGGCTGGCGGAGGCACTTCGGCAGCGCCGAATCGGGCAGCGCAGGGGTGTGAAATTTGGACGTGAACAGCGGGCTTCAACTTTGGACGATCGCCCCCGCCGCAGGCCGCCTCAGGAGGCTTGCCGCCGCTGGTACAGCCCGCCCGGCAAGCGCGCTACCAGGCCGTCGAGCTCCAGCGTCAGCAGGTGTGCCGAGAGCGCCGGCGCTGTCCAGCCGCAACGGTCGATCAGCGCGTCCAGCGACAGCGGGTCGTGGCCCAGCGCGCGCAGCACCGCGTCGTCGGGTTTGGGCTTGGGTGTTGCCGGCGGGTCGCCTGCTGCCGTCGGCGGTGGGGGGCGGGGCAGCGGCGGCAGGGCGCCCAGTTCTTCCAGCACCTGCTCGGGCGAGGCGACCAATGCCGCGCCCTGGCGGATCAGCGCATGGCAGCCCGCCGACTGCGGTGACAGGATCGAGCCGGGGATCGCCATCACCTCGCGGCCGGCCTCGGACGCCAGCCGGGCGGTGATCAGCGAGCCCGAGCGCAGGGCGGCCTCGACCACCAGCGTGCCCTGGCTCAAGCCCGCGATGATGCGGTTGCGTTGCGGAAAGTTCTGCGCCAGCGGCGGCGTGCCCACGGTCAGCTCGCTGACCAGCAGGCCGGACTCGGCGATGCGGTGGGCCAGCGCCTGGTGGCTTGGCGGGTAAACGCGGTCGATGCCGGTGCCGATCACCGCGATGGTGCTGCCGCCGGCGGCCAGCGCGCCTTCATGGGCCGCGCCGTCGACCCCGGCGGCCAGGCCGGAGACGATGGTCCAGCCTTGCGCGGCCACTGCCTCGGCGAAGCGGCGGGCGTTGTCGCGGCCCTGGGCGCTGGGCCGCCGGCTGCCGACGATGGCCAGCGCGCGCCGCTGCAGCAATTCGGCGCGGCCCAACAGGTACAGCAGCAGCGGCGGGTCGGCCGCGTTGAGCAGCGGCGCCGGGTAGTCGGCGTCGCCCAGCACCATCACCCGCCGGGCCGGCCCACCGTTCAACCAGGCCAGCGTGGCGGCCAGGCGCCGGTCGTGGCCGTCGGGCGGGCGGGTCAGCGCCAGCGCAGTGGGGGCGTCGACACAAGCGCCCAGTGCCTCGATCGGGGCGCTCAGCACGTCCTGCGGTGTGCCCAGCCGCGCCAGCAGCCGGCGCGCCGCGTCGCGGCCGACGCCGGGGCTCAGCAGCAGGTGCAGCCAGGCGCCAAGCTCGTCGGCGTCCAGCGGGGCCACGGGCAGGCGTTGGAAGCTGGGGGCGTCGCTGGCCGGCATGGGGCTGCGGCGCGCTCGCTCAGGGCTGGCTGAAGCGGTCGCCCGGCTTGATCGGGTCGTTGGTCGACAGGATCAGCGCATAGGACACCCGCTCGAACACGCGGAAGACGAACAGCAGACCGGTGCGCTCGTCGGGCAGCTGGATCGGCTGGGCCCGCTCGCCGGTTGAATCCCTGGCGGTGGCGCCGGCGCTCCAGAGTGCCAGCACATGGCCGCGCTCGACGCCGTCGCGGTTGCCGCGGTTGATCGAGACGATCTGGTTCTGGCCGGCGCTCAGTGCTTCGCCGTAGATCGAGACCACCCGGCCGTCCAGCGCCGCGGCGGGCGCGTGCGGCACGTAGGCGCCGTAATCGCGCGCCGGCACGGGCGCCAGGCGGTCGCCCACGCCGGCTTCCTGGCGCACGATGCCCATCACGAAGGTGGCCGGCACCGGCAGGCCGTTGACCGGGCTGGTGCCCTCGGCACGCACGAAGTCGGCGGTGCCGACGTAACCGGCTTCGTGGCCCAGCACCTCTCGGGTCAGCGGGTCGAGCAGCGGCTTGCTCTGGCGGAACACCGTGAAGCTGCGTGCGCCGGCCAGGTCACCGCGCACGTAGGCGGTTTCACCACGCGAGATCAGCACCCGGCCCTCCTGGGTGGCGACGATGCGCGGTGCGGCGGCCAGTTCGTCCTGGTTGAGCACCACCGCCTCGTTCAGGAAGGGGCCGATCAGCTGCAGCGGGATCGACGCGATGGCGCCGCTGTCGAGCAACTGGCTGCGCACCTGCGGCGACAGCTTGACGGTGTTGGTCGGCGCCTGGCCCTGCGCACCGCCGCGCGCCAGTTGCAGTCGTGCGCGGTCGCCGTCTTTCACCAGCAACAGCACCTGGCCGGGGTAGATCAGGTGCGGGTTGCGGATGTCCTGCAGGTTCATGCCCCACAGCTCGGGCCAGCGCCAGGGCGTCTTGAGAAAGATGCCGGCAATCGCCCACAGCGTGTCGCCGCGCTGCACGGTGTGCGAAGCCGGCGCGTTGTCGGCCAGCGCCGACAAGGGCACGCCGGTTTGCGCCACCTGCCGGGCCGTGGCGCGCTGGCCCGCGGTGACCGGATCATTGGCTTGCGCCGGCCCGGCCAGCAGGCCGCCGGCCAGAGCGATGCTCAGTGCGGTGCTCAGTGCGGAGTTCAGTGCGGAGTTCAGTGCCGAGGTCTGCCGGGCGGCCCAGGCCTGCCGCGCCCGCCCAGCCGCGCCAGGCCGGGTGATCCGCACCGGCAGGGCGGGGCAGGCAACGCAGGGCGGACTTGAACTCATGGGGGCGGTCTCCGGATGGGCCGGTGCGACAATCCCGGCCTTGTCGGCGTGAGACGCAGCACCCGCAGCATGGTCGGCTGAGACGCCGACAAAGTTCATGCTACCCCGCAGATTCTGCCGATAAACCCTTGATATCGCAACGAAAAGCACCGTTTGCAAAGGCCTGAACTGGGCCCGAAACGGCCGCTGACGTTGCTTGACATCCACAACGGTAACCCCATGTGTCGAAGGCCCGCCGATTCGCATCGGTACGCGCCCGGCACCTTCGGCACCCCTGTCATCCATGGCCCAGTTGAACATTCTTCGCTTCCCAGACCCCCGCCTGCACACCGTGGCCAAACCGGTGGCGCAGGTCGACGATGCGGTCCGCCGCCTGATCGACGACATGCTCGAGACGATGTACGAAGCCGACGGCGTGGGCCTGGCCGCCACCCAGGTGGACCAGCACATCCGCCTGGTGGTGATGGACATCTCCGAGCAGCGTGACGCACCGCGGGTGCTGATCAACCCCGAGATCATCGCCCGCAGCGACGATACCCGGCTTGCCGAGGAAGGCTGCCTGTCGGTGCCGACGGTCTACGACGAGGTCGAGCGCCCGGCGCGGGTGACCGTGCGCGCGCTGGGCCGCGACGGCCAGCCGTTCGAGTTCGAGGCCGACGGGCTGGAATCACGCTGCGTGCAGCACGAGATGGACCACCTGGTGGGCAAGGTGTTCGTCGAGTACCTCAGCCCGCTCAAGCGCGAGCGCATCAAGACCAAGATGGTCAAGAAGAGCCGCGACGAAACCGGCAAGCCGGGCAGGCGCTGAGCGTCCCCTCCCGCCTGCCCGCCTGTTCGTCCGCCCGCCTGTCCGCCCGTCCGTCCGCCCATGCGCATCGTTTTCGCCGGCACGCCCGACTTTGCCGCCACCGCCCTGGCCGCGCTGCTGGCCGCCGGCCACACCGTGCCGCTGGTGCTTTGCCAGCCCGACCGACCGGCCGGCCGCGGCCTGAAGCTGCAGCCGTCGCCGGTGAAGGCGCTGGCGCTGCAGCACGGCCTGGCAGTGGCCCAGCCGCGCAGCCTGCGGCTGGACGGCAAGTTTCCTGACGACGCGCGCGCCGCCATGGCCGCTCTGCAGCAGGCACAGGCCGACGTGATGGTGGTGGCCGCCTATGGCCTGATCCTGCCGCAATGGGTGCTCGATGGGCCGCCGCTGGGCTGCCTGAACATCCACGCCTCGGTGTTGCCGCGCTGGCGCGGCGCCGCGCCCATCCACCGCGCGATCGAGGCGGGCGACACCGCCACCGGCATCACGCTGATGCAGATGGACGCCGGGCTGGACACCGGCGACGCGCTGCTGGTGGCCCACGAACCGATAGCCGCCGCCGACACCACGGCCATGCTGCACGACCGCCTGGCCGCGCTGGGCGGCCGGCTGGTGGTCGAGGGGCTGGCGCGCCTGGCGCGCAGCCCCGACGGCAGCGGCCTGCCGCGCACGGTGCAGCCGGCCGAAGGCGTCTGTTACGCCCACAAGATCGACAAGGCCGAGGCAGCGATCGCCTGGACATTGCCGGCGGCGGTGATCGAGCGCCGGCTGCGCGCCTTCGACCCGTTCCCCGGTGCCAGCTTCCAGCTCGATGGCGAGGCGGTCAAGCTCTGGCGCGCCCGCCTGCGGCCTGACGCGCACGGCCGGCCCGGCGAGGTGCTGGCCGCGCACGACGGCCGGCTCACGGTGGCCTGCGGCGACGGTGCGCTCGATCTGCTGAAACTGCAGCGCCCGGGTGGGCGGCGCATCGACACAGCGGCCTTTCTGCAGGGCCACCCCGGGCTGGTCGGCCGCCTGCTGCCGGCCGCCGATTGAGCGGACGTTTGCGGGCGCGGGTTGCGCAGGTTTCGGCCTGTGGGGTCCGTCGGGCGTGTTGCGCCGAGTCGACCTGTTGCCGAAGCGGCCGAGCGCTGCGTGGCCGTGGGCTCGCGAAACCCAAGGCGGCTCAAGTCAGGCCAGCAGTCGGCCGATATCTGCACCATGCGCCGTCCGCTCGTCTCTTCGCTGCTGTTCGCCCTGCTGCTGGCGGGCTGCGACCAGCTCGGCATCGAGACCCCGGCGGTCACCAACGCCCGCATGCAGGCCGACAGCAAGGCCATCGGCGGCGCCTGCCGCCACGCCGGCCGGGCGATCGAGGATTGCTACACCCTCAACAAGAAAGCCGAAAAAGCCGCCATGTATGCCGGCTGGCGCGAGATGAGCGAGTACATGGCCGAGAACAAGCTGGAGCCGGTGGTGCCCGTCATCCCGCCCGAGCCGCCCAAGCCGCCCAAGGTGGCGGCCTCCAAGCCAGCCGACGGCGAAGAAGCCGACGAGCCTGACGCCAGCCCGCCCAGGAAAGCCAAGCCCGCCAAGCACTGAGGCTGAGATTTTTCGGGCACGCTCGAATTCCTCTCAAGCTCTGATCCGGGCTGGCCCGGCGCGCCGGCCAGCCGGTGAACGCCGGCCGGTCAGCCAGCGCTGCAGCCTGTCACGCGCGCTCGCGCCGAGCCCACTGCACCACCTGCGGCCCGGCCACCGGCGCGGGCGGCGCACACGGCTCTTCATCGTCGTCGAAGGCCTTGTCGCCGGTCGGGTCGGCCTGCCCGGTGGGTTTCAGCGTGGTGAACGGAAACAACTTGCGGTCCATCAGGTGCGACAAGCTGATATTGCCCATCGCGGTGGCCATGTTGTCGATGCGCCCCGGGTACTGGCGCTCCCAGTCGTTGAGCATCTTCTTGACCACCACCCGCTGCAGGTTGTCCTGGCTGCCGCACAGCGTGCAGGGGATGATCGGAAACTGCCGGTGCTCGGCCCAGCGCGCCAGATCGGGCTCGGCCACATAGGCCAGCGGGCGGATCACGGTGTGGCGGCCGTCGTCGCTGACCAGCTTGGGCGGCATGCCCTTCAGGCGGCTGCCGAAGAACATGTTCATCATCATCGTCACCACCATGTCGTCGCGGTGGTGGCCCAGCGCGATCTTGGTAGCGCCCAGCTCGCCCGCCACCCGGTAGAGGATGCCGCGCCGCAGCCGCGAGCACAGGCTGCACATCGTCTTGCCCTCGGGCACCAGCTTCTTGACGATGCTGTAGGTGTCCTGGTCCTCGATGTGGAACTCGATGCCGAGCTGCTTCAGGTAGGCGGGCAGGATGTGAGCGGGGAAGCCCGGCTGCTTCTGGTCGAGGTTCACCGCCAGCAGCGTGAAGTTGATCGGCGCGCGCTGCTGCAGCCCGATCAGGATGTCGAGCAGGCCGTAGCTGTCCTTGCCGCCCGACAGGCAGACCATCACCCGGTCGCCTTCCTCGATCATGTTGAAGTCGACGATCGCCTGGCCCACCTGGCGGTGCAGCCGCTTGCTGAGCTTGTTGACTTCGAACGCGTGTTTGTGCTCGGGCGTGCGCGCGGCCGCCGAAGCCTGCTGCGCGGCAGCACGGCCGGTGCGGTCAATCGGGTCGATGGCGTCGGTCGCCGTGTTCATGCCAGGTCCTTCATGCCGAACACCTCGCAACCCACCGCGTCGCAATCGGGGTAGACGTCGGGTTTTTCGGTGGCCACGCGGGCGGCGCGCACGCGGGGGTGGGCCAGCATCAGCTTCAGCACATCGTCGGCCAGCGTCTCCTGCAGGTGGATGTGGCCTTTCGACACACGCTCGGCGATCGAGCGGCGGATGAAGTCGTAGTCCAGCACTTCGTCGAGCTTGTCCTGCGTCGGCGTCGACATCGCCAGCGGCACGTACAGGTCGACGTTGATCTTCACCCGCTGCTCGCCCTTCTTCTCGAAGTCGTGCACGCCGATGTTGATCCAGACCTCGTAATCGCGCAGGTACAGCCGTCGGCAATCCATCAGGCTGGGGTTGGTGAGCAGGCTTTGCATGTCAGTTCTCCATGGCGCTATGCGCCAGCCGTGCGGCATGAAACGGGCGCCACCAAGCAAACGCCGCGGAACCGGCTTTGCCGGGCCGCTGGCGTGGCCCCCTTGAGGGGGTGCGCGAAGCGCGTAGGGGGTGTTTCATTTCAGTACCGCCCGGCCGTCCGAAGGTGCTGACGCGCCCCCTGGGGGGGCAGCGAGCGAAGCGAGCGTGGGGGTTGTTTCATTTCAAGCTTCTTTCGAGGGTGCAGCCAATTGTTGCTGGGCCAGAAACAGCACGTCGCGCGGTTGGCCCAGCAGGTGCTGGCCGCCGTCGACCAGCAAGGTGTGGCCGGTGATGGCCGGCGATTCGAGCAAAAAGCGCACCGCCGCGGCGATGTCGTCGGGCGTGGACGAGCGCTGCAGCGGCGTCAGCCGGTGGGCGGCCTCGAATTCGGCGTCGTTCATCGGCCCCGACAGCAGCGTGACGCCCGGCGACACGCCGCACACCCGCAGCCGCGGCGCCAGCGCCTGGGCCAGCATCACGGTGGCCTCGGCCAGCGCGGCCTTGCTCAGGGTGTACGAGAAGTAGTCGGGGTTGGGATTGGCCAGTTTCTGGTCGAGCAGGTTGACCACGGCGCCGCGGCCGTCGCGCTGCGCCAGGTGGGCGTGCAGCGCACGCGCCAGCAGCACGGCGGGCGCGGTGTTGGCGCGCCACTGGCGGTCCATCGTGGCGCTGCTGAAGGTGGCGACGTCGTCGTATTCGAAGTGCGAGGCGTTGTTGACCACCGCGTCGAGCCGGCCGGCGGCGGCCACCGCGGTGCCGAGCAACTGGTTGCAGGCGGCCTCGTCGGCCAGGTCAGCGGCCGCTAGCCAGGCCCGGGCGCCCAGCGCGCGGGCCTCGGCGGCGGTGGCTTCGGCGTCGGCCTGGCCGGCCGCACTGCCGCGGTGGTGCAGCACCACGTCCCAGCCGTGGTATGCCAGGTGCAGCGTGATGCTGCGGCCGATGCGCCGCGCCGCGCCGGTGACCAAGGCCACCGGTCGGTCACCGGGCATGGCGCCGGGCAGCAGGTCCGGCGTTTTAGGGGTCGGCGCGGTGGTCGGCGCGGTGGTGGGCGGGGCGGTGGGCGGTGCGGTGGGCGGGCGGGCCATGCTTCCTACAATCGGGCAATCCATGCGTGAAATGTCCCTGAACCACCAGCCAGGCGATGCCGATGCGGGACAACCCGAGAGTGTAGCCAGCGCGCTCGGCCGCGTGCTGCGGGGGGCGATCGCCGCGCAGGGCGGCTGGTTGGCGTTCGACCGCTTCATGGCGATGGCGCTCTACGAGCCCGGTCTGGGCTACTACGCCAACGGCGGCCAGGTCTTCGGCACGATGCCGGGCTCGGGCAGCGACTTCGTCACCGCGCCCGAGCTGTCACCGTTCTTCGGCCGCGCGCTGGCCGTGCAGGCGGCGCAGGCGCTGGCCGCTTGTGGCAGCGGCAGCGGCAGTGGCCGTGGCCGTGGCAGCGGCCGGGTGCTGGAGTTCGGTGCCGGCTCGGGCGCGCTGGCTGAATCGCTGCTCGATGCGCTGGGCGATGCGGTCAGTGACTACGCCATCGTCGATCTTTCGGGCACGCTGCGGGCGCGCCAGCAGGCGAGGCTGGCGCGTTTCGGCGACCGGGTGCGTTGGCTCGATGCCCTGCCCGAGGCCTTCGACGGCCTGGTGCTGGGCAACGAGGTGCTCGACGCGATGCCGGTGCAGCTGCTGCACTTCGATGGCCGGGCCTGGTTCGAGCGCGGGGTGGCGTTGCACGGCGACGCGCTGGCCTTTGCCGACCGCCCGACCGCGCTGCGCCCGCCACTGGACGCCGCCGGCCTGGCCGCGCTGGTGCCCGGCACGGTGACCGAGATCCACCCGCAGGCCGAGGCCTTCATCAGCACCGTGGCCGGCCTGCTGCGGCGCGGCGTGGCGATCTTCATCGACTACGGTTTCCCCGAGGCCGAGTACTACCTGCCGCAGCGCCACGGCGGCACGCTGATGTGCCACCAGGCCCACCGCGCCGACGGCAACCCGCTGGTCGATGTCGGCCGCAAGGACATCACCGCCCACGTCAACTTCACCGGCATCGCGCTGGCGGGGCAGAACGCCGGGCTGGACGTGATCGGCTACACCTCGCAGGCCCGCTTCCTGATCAACTGCGGCCTGGTGGCGATGCTCGAAGGCGCCACGCTGGCGCAGCGTGCGATGGCGCAGCGGCTGTTGAACGAGCATGAGATGGGCGAGTTGTTCAAGGTGATTGCCTTCTCGCGCGGCGTGGCGATCGACCCGCTGGGCTTCGCGCAGGGCGACCGGCTGCACCGGCTTTGACCCTGCGTCTGCAGCCGCCCGCCTTCTTGCTCCAAACGACATCACGATGCGCTGGCTGGTGATCTTCTTCGTCACGCTGATCCTGTTCAGCGGGCTGGGGCGCCGGCTGCGCAAAATCGGCCTGGGCCGGCTGCCGGGTGACTTCACGCTGCGCTTCGCGGGCCGCGAGTTCCACGTGCCGCTGGCCAGCAGCCTGGCGTTGAGCTTCGTGGCGATGTGGATCGTGCACTGGGTCTGAGCGGCCGCCACGCCGGCGTGTGGCTCAGACCGGCGTGTCAGGCGGGCGTGGCGGGCATGGCGGACGTGCCAGACGTGCCAGACGTGCCAGGTGGGGCGGGTTGGGCAGGTGGGGCAGGTGGGGCCGCTGGGCTTTGCAAGGCGGCGTCGATGGCCGCGATGCGCGCGTCGCGCACCAGGTCGCCGATCGCCGGGCCGGCCAGGCCGCGTGCCAGGGCTTGTTCGGCAATGGCCTGCACCGGTGCGGCCAGCGCGGCGGCCAGCGCCGCGGCCAGCCGGGGCCGCTGCGGGTAGGGCGCATCTTGCAGACCCAGCCGGCCTCGGGCGTCACATTCGCAGGCCAGCAACGCATCCAGGAAACGCTGCGGCCGGCGCAGCGCGTCGCAGCGCTCCAGCAGCCGCATCAGCGCGGCGGCGTTGAAATCGCCACTGCGGTGGATGTTGCCGTGCTCGCGGGCGACGGTGTCGGCCAGTTCGCGGCAGTCGTTGGGCACCTTCCAGCGTGCGCTGACCTGCGCGGCCAACTTCGCGCTGCGCGCCTCGTGGCCGAGGTGGCGCGGCCAGTCGGCGCGGGGCGTGCTGCCCTTGCCCAGGTCGTGGCACAGGCAGGCGTAGCGCACCGCCAGGCTGGCCTGCAGCCGGGCGGCCACGCCCAGCACCATCATCAGGTGCACGCCGGTGTCGACCTCGGGGTGGTGGGCAACGGGTTGTGGCACGCCCCACAGCCGGTCGACTTCGGGCAGCAGGCGCCGGAGCGCGCCGCAGCCGCGCAGCACCTCGAACATCCGGTCGGGCCGGTCTTCCATCAGGCCGCGCGAGAGTTCTTGCCACACCCGCTCGGGCACCAGGTGGTTGACCTCGCCGTGGTCGACCATCTGCACCAGCAGCGCCTCGGTCTCGGGCGCCACCTGAAAGTCGGCAAAGCGCGCTGCCAGGCGCGCCAGCCGCAGCAGGCGCACCGGGTCTTCGACGAAGGCCGGGCCGACATGGCGCAGCACGCGCTGCTGCAAGTCGCGCTGGCCGTGGAAGGGGTCGGTCAGTTCGCCGGTGGCCGGGTCTTCGGCGATGGCGTTGATCGTCAGGTCGCGGCGGGCCAGGTCTTCTTCGAGCGTGACCTCGGGCGAGGCGATCACGGTGAAGCCCTGGTAGCCGCGGCCGCTCTTGCGCTCGGTGCGGGCCAGCGCGTGTTCCTCTTGCGTCTGCGGATGCAGGAAGACGGGGAAATCGCGGCCCACCGGCGCGTAGCCGGCTTCGACCATCGCCTCGGGCGTGCTGCCCACCACCACCCAGTCGCGGTCGCTGGGCTGGCGATCGCCGGTTCGGCCCAGCAGGCGGTCGCGCACCGCGCCGCCGACCAGGTAGGCCTTCATCGCTGGCGCGGATCGGCCGGCTGGAAGTGGCCGGCCAGGGTGTCCAGCGCCGCGGGCGTGATGCCCAGCGAGGCCAGGCCCGGCAGCGTGCCGCTGGCGACATTGGGCACGCGCATGCTCAGCACGTTGTCGCGCGACATCATCGGTTCGCCGGGCAGCAGCCCCATCGCAGCGGCCTGCAGCATGCCGGCGGCTTCGGGCAGCGCCAGCACCGGACGCCGGCAGCCGGCCATCGCGCCCACCCGCTGCACGATCTGCTGCAGCGTCATCACCTCGGGGCCGGCGCATTCGATCATCGGGCCGGGTGCCGTGCCGCGCGCCAGGCTGTTGACCACCGCCTGCGCCACGTCGCCCACCCACACCGGCTGGAAGCGCGCGCCGGTGCCCGCCAGCGGCAGCACCGGGAACAACCGCTGCAGCTTGACGAACAGGTTGGTGAAGCGGTCTTCGGCGCCGAAGATCACCGACGGCCGCAGGATCGTGAGCTGGCCGCCGGTGGCCCGGGCCCAGTCCTGCCACACCGCCTCGCCCGCGGCCTTGCTGCGCAGGTAGGCCGACGGTGCGTTCGGCGCCACGCCCAGCGCGCTGACATGCACCACCCGCTTGACGCCGGCGGCGGTGCAGGCGGCGGCCAGCGTGCGCGGCAGCTGCACATGCACCCGCTCGAAATCGTCGGCGCTGCCATGCAGGATGGCCACCAGGTGCACCAGCGCGTCGGCGCCGATGAGCAGCGGCGTGATCGCCTGCAGCTCGTGCACATTGGCCACCGCCAGGTCGACGGTGGGCAGCACCTGCAGGTCGCGGCCGGTCGCGCGGCGGCGCGTGGGCACCACCAGGCGGCAGCCGGCATCTTGTTCGAACAGGTGCTCGCAGACGCTGCGGCCGACGAAGCCGGTGCCGCCGGTGATGACGATTTTTTTCATGGCAATTCGGTGTTGGGGGTGGTGGCCGAGGCCGCGCGCGGCCCGATGCCATTGCCCAGGCGGGGGCGCAACTGGGCGGCCGAGGTGGGCTGGCGGCTGTCGAGCAGGGCGCCATAGACCGCGGCGTTGGACATCACCTTCTTGACGTAGTCGCGGGTTTCATTGAACGGGATGTTCTCGGCCCAGATCGCGGTTTCCACCGTGGGCCCCTCGCGCCAGCGGCGCGGCCGGCCAGGGCCGGCGGTGTAGGCCGCGGCGGCCATCGGGTGCGACCCGCCCAGGTCGTCGAGCACCAACTTCAGGTAGGCGGTGCCCCGTTTCAGGTTGGTCAGCGGGTCGGTGATCAGTGCCGGGTTGGTCCAGGGCAGGCCGATCTTCTTGGCCACGTAACGGGCGGTGGCTGGCATCACCTGCATCAGCCCGGCCGCGCCGACGCTGGATTTCAGTTGCGGCATGAAGCGGGTTTCTTGCCGGATCAGGCCGAACACCAGCGCCGGGTCGAGGCCGGCGGCGCGGGCGGCGTCGGTGATGTCGCCGGCAAACGGCATCGGGTAGCGCAGGCTGGTGTCGAACTCGGTGCGGGTGCGCTCGGCGGTGTTGATGCACAGCTGCCAGTCGGCGCGGTCGCAGGCCAGGCGGGCGGCGGCCAGCAGTTCGCGGTCAGCCATGCCGCGCAGCGAGAAGTTCCACTCCCGCCGCGCTTCGTCGCGCAGGTTCAGTTGCACCAGCAGCAGCGCCCGGCCCAGGCCGGGGTGGCTGGCGGCGGCCTGGCGTTCGGCGGTGGTCAGCGGCGGCGGTGCGGCGGGCAGCAGCGCCGGCCGGCCCAGGTCTTCGGCTGCCAGCTTGGCGTAGAAGTTCAGGGCGCCGGCAACCGCCGCCAGCTGGCGCTGCGCTTCGGCGCGCTGGGCTTCGCCTTCGGCGCCTTCACGGGCGGTGGCGGCCAGGGCGCGAGCGCGCCAGTAGGCCCAGGCCGGGTCGCGCTGCTGGTCGGCGCTCATTGCATCGACCAATTGCAGCACCTGCGGCCAGCGCTGCACCGGCGGCAGGTTGCGCAGGCTGGCGCGCACGCCCCAGGCCAGGGTGTCATCGCTCCAGCCGGCGCTGCGCAGCTCGTCGCCCTGCCGCAGCAGCGACCGCGGGTCGCGTTCGTTCAGCAGGGCCAGCGCGCGGCGGTAGTGCTCGGCCGCATCGGCCGACAGCTTGAAGGCCGCCTGGCGGCCGAGGTAGGCCCAGCCCCAGGCGGCCACCGGCGCGTTGAGCAGCAGGTTGTTGGGCGCCATCTGCGCGATCGCGGCGTCGACGTCGGTGGCCGCCAGGCGCATCAGGGCCAGCAGGCGCAGTTCCTGGGCGGCGCGCGTCGGGTCGGACAGGGGCCGCTTGAGGTAACGCGCCGGGTTGTCGATGGCTTCGACCGCGTCGCGCCCGGCCACGTTGCCCAGCAGGCCCAGCGCCGACTTGGCTGCGCCGGGGCGCTGCCCTTCGATCGCCAGCCGGGCCTTGCGGTAGACGTCGTCGTTGCTGAAACGCTTGCCGTCGACCATCGCGGTGGCCAGCAGGTTGCAGCCGTCGTCGTTGTCGCGTTGCGCCCACCAGGCCTGGCGGGCGGCTTCGGTGACGTCGCGGCCGGCCAGGTGTTCGGTGAACAGCCACCAGCAGGTGACCTCGCGGTCGTCGTTCATGCGGAAGCGCGGGTACTCGCGCGCCAGGCCCGGCCAGTCGCGGCGCCGGCCCAGCTCTTGCAGCCAGTCGTTGCGCAAGCGGTCTTCGACGTAGCTGCCAGCCCAGCGGCCGTAGAAGGCTTCGACCTCGTCGGCCTGCACCTCGGTCAGGCGGTTGCTCAGGTCCCAGTACTCGACCCAGGGTGTGAGCGGGTGTTGGCCGGCCTGCAATGCGGCGCGGGCGGCAGCGAGGCCGGCGCGGTCGCGCTTGCGCGCGGCTTCACGGGCGTCGACCACGGTGGAGTCCAGGGCCTTGGACTGGGCGTGGGCAGGGCTGCCGGGCCACGCCAGCGCAGCGCCAAGCAACAGCGCAACGGTGCCGCGGTGCAGCAAGAGGGGCAATCCGGTCATCGCGGTGGGGGCGGCATGGTTCAGGGCGCGGTGCGCCGGCGGCCGGCGCCCGAGGAGCGCAGCAACCCACGACTTTAACGCAGGCCCCGTGGGCCCGTGGGGCCTGCGGTAGGCGCAAGGATCGCCGCAGTGATCAGAGCCGGGCGGTTCTGTAGGGCTCTTCGAAGGCCAGGAAGTCGTGTTCGGCCAGCGCGTCTTGCACCCAGGCCGCCACGCCCGGGCTGACCCACACCCGGTCCAGGTAGGCGGCCACCACCGGCGGCACCGGCAGCGCGTAGCTGCGCAGCCGCGCCACCACCGGCGCGAAATAGGCGTCGGCGATCGAGAAGCCGCCGAACAGGAAGGGCCCGCCGCTGGCGGCCAGGGCACCGGTCCACATCGCGACCAGACGCGCCAGGTCGGCGGCCACCGCAGGTTGTTGCGCCAGCACGCGGGCGCCGACCTCGGGCAGCATGGCCTCGATGTTCATCGGGCAGGCGCTGCGCAGCGCGCCAAAGCCAGCGTGCATTTCGGCACACAGGCTGCGCGCGCGGGCTCGCTGGGCCTGGTCGCGCGGCCACAGGGCCTGCTCGGGGAAGTGCTCGGCGGCGTATTCGGCCGCGTATTCGGCAATCGCCAGGGTGTCCCACACCACTAGGTCGCCATGCACCAGCACCGGCACCTTGCCCGTCGGTGACAGGGGCCCGACCGCCTGCTTGAAGGCCGAGCCCGGCTCGAAGCTGTCGAAGCGCACCATCACCTCCTGGAACGGGATGTCGAAATGGCGCAGCAGCACCCAGGGCCGCATCGACCAGGACGAGTAGTTCTTGTTGCCGATGTGGAGCTGGAGCATGGCGGGCCTCAAATGATGGTGCTTCGTGAACGGGGCTTGGCGGGCGGGGCTTGATGATAGGAGGCTGTCGGGCTTGGGGACGGGCCTGCGCCCTGGGCCTTCGGGTTGAAGCTGGAAATCGGCTGATCCGTCGCCAGCCAACGCATGCGCACTGCCTTGGCGGGCGGATGCTTTGGCATCGCAGCGATGCCGGCAGCGCATCGACGGCAACGCTCAGGGCGCGGCGGTGTCGCCCAGCGCGGCGCGGGTGATCGCGGCCTCGCCGCGCACCCAGGCAAGGAAAGCGCGCAACTCCGGGGTCAGCCGGGTGTCGGGCAGCGGCAGTAGCCAGTAGGGGTTGGGCGCGGCCAGGCGGCCAGGCGGACCGAAGGGCTCCTCGGCGCGCACGTCGCCGGCCGAGATGCGGATGTCGATGTCCGGATGCTGCTGCTGGAAGCCCGCCAGCCGCGACATCAGCCACAGCGTGGCGAAGCTGGGGGGCGCGCCCTGGCGGCCGGCTTGCGCGGCCTGGCGGGGCGCTTGGCTGCAGCGGCACGCAGCGCCGACGCCAGGGCCAGCAGGGCCTGAGGCTGCATGGCCGCGGCGGCTTCCAGGGCTTCGTCGAGCGCACTCCGTCGGGGCAGCAGCGCGCGCCGGCCGTCGCGGGTGCCGCCTGTGGCCGCCGAGCAGGCGGCGTGCCCGCGGCGGTCCCAACGAGGACCGCAACGCCAACCAGTGCGCGACGGGGCCCTGATCGGCAAGCATCACACGCCGTGCAGCCGGCGCGTGTCTGACCCCTGCCCGCTTGATGTCCCCGGCGTCGCCATGCTGGCCGACAATCGGCGCCATGAGCTCCACCTACCGTTTCAGCTTCGAACCCTCGAGCGACAAGAAGGAACTGCGCCGCCAGTTGCAGGCCGAGCGCCTGGCGATGGTTGATCGTCACCAGCGGGCGGTGCACCTGCAGCAGGTGCTGCGGGTCTGGCTGGTCGGGCGAACCGAGACCTCGGTCGGCGCCTACTGGCCGATCAAAGGCGAGTTCGACGCGCTGCCGGCGCTCTACCGCTGGAGCGAGGCCGACGACAAGCGCCGCATCGGCCTGCCGGTGATCGACCGCGACACCAAGCAGCTGCGCTTTCACGTCTGGTATCCCGGCTGCCCGATGGAGGACGACGCCTTCGGCATTCCCAAGCCCAAGGACACGCCTCAGTTCGAACCGCAGATGTTGCTGGTGCCCTGCGTGGGCTATGGCCCGGGCGGCACGCGGCTGGGTTATGGCGGCGGCTTCTACGACCGCACGCTGGCCGCGCTGATGCCCAAGCCCTACACCGTGGGCGTGGGTTATGCGCATGGCCACATTCCCTGGCTGGAAGCCGAGCCGCACGACGTGCCGCTGGACGCCATCCTCAACGAGGACGGCGTGGTCTGGCAGAAGCCGGACTGAAAACGCCGCCGGCGCGGGCGGCGTTGGTCCGAACTTAGAAGCGCTTGCCGATGCCGATGCCGAGCAGCAGCGGATCGACCTTGAACTTGCCGGCGTCGACGCCCGAGACGTAGACGTTGGTGCCGATCTGCACCTTCTTGACATCGGCATTGAGCAGCCAGCCGCCGCCCATCGGCACGTCCACGCCCGCTTGCAGCGCCAGGCCCCAGCTGCTGTGCTTGAGGCCCACCACGCCGTTGAGGATGTTCACATCCGAGATGTTGGTGTAGTTGACGCCGGCACCGACATAGGGACGGAACGACATGCCGGTGAAGTGGTACTGCGCCGTCAGCGTGGGCGGCAGGTGCTTG
Source organism: Burkholderiales bacterium (assembly GCA_038211805.1). Lineage (GTDB taxonomy): Bacteria > Pseudomonadota > Gammaproteobacteria > Burkholderiales > Burkholderiaceae_C > Pseudaquabacterium. The sequence continues at coordinate 75,830 of JBBQVF010000001.1, forward strand.
AAGCTGCCGATCTCGGTGCCGTTGGAGTAGACCGTCTGCTTCTGCGGCACGGTCAGGATCAACTCGACCGCGACGTTGGGCGTCACGAAATAGCTGAAGTCGACTTCCGGCAACCACTTGTCGTTGATCGTCAGGCCCAGGCCCGTGCTGTCCTTGTTGGCCGAATCAAGGTGCACGGCGCGCGCGCGAATGATCCAGTTGCCGGTGTCTTGGGCGGCCACCGGCAGGGCGGCGGTCAGGGTGGCGGCTGCGGCCAGGGTGAGGAGCGTTTGCTTGAGCATGGGAATTCCCGTTGTTTTGAAGTTCGGTGACCTGTTCTTCCAGGCCCCGTGACGGCATTGCAACGTGAGCCATGCCGTTGCGGCTTGGCTTGCATCAAGCAAAGTAAGTAAAAACCCTATGTATTGCCGCGCCTTGATCTGGCTTGAGCGGCACCGATGCACGGCGCTACGGCCGTGGCCCGATGGCCATCGATCAGCCCGCCGCGCGTGTGGCCAGCGCCTTGTCCAGGAAGGCAACCCGGCGCTCGAACCGGTCTTTGGGCACGTTGGGCCAGTTCGTGCGCAATTTCATCACCTGGGCCAGGCCCGCCAGGTCGTTGCGCGACGCCAGCGGCTGCACCCGCACGCGGCTGTCGGGGGTGTAGTCGCCGCGGTATTTCAGGTCGACCAGCAGGTCGATGACGGCCTGGTCGATCTTGGCCCAGTCACAGGCGCCGTAGGCGGCGACCGTTTCGGGCTTGGCGCTGATGCGGTCGACCACCGCCTTCTCGTCGGCATAGGTGATCAGGAACAGCGCCACCTGGGCCGGTTTCGCGATCTCGAAGGTCGACAGTTGCTGGTCGGCGATGAACTTCTTGGCCGCGTCGCCGGCCAGGCCGGCGGCCCGGGCGATCCTGGCGGCGTCGGCGGCCGGCACGCCGGCGGCGGTCAGGTCCTGGTTGATCTTGGTGGCGGTGCGGTTCTTCATGTCGTAGCCGCGGCCCAGCGTCAGGCCCGAAGTGGCGCTGGGCACGTGCAGCTTGCGGCTGTGGTACGGGCCGCCTTCGTTGCCCTCGACCTCCCAGGTGATCAGGCCGTAGGGCGGAACAGGGTCTTGGGTGTGGGCATCGTTGGTGGCCATCGGGACACTCCTGGTGGGGGCGTGAAGGTCGTCCGCCGGGCGGACGGGCGTCGGGGGTTCAGGGTCGGTCGATCACCGCCTGCAAGGCATGCAGGCGTTGCCGGCTCAAGTCGGTGGCGCAGGCCAGCAGCGCGGCGGGGTAGGCCGCGCCACCCACCGACTCGCGCTGGCGGAAACGGCATTCGGCCTGGCTGTACTGGCGCCAGGCCTGCTGGGCTGCGTTGAACCGTTGCAGGTGCTCGGGCGGATCGTCACGAAAACGCCGCTGCAGCTGGCTGACCGCCTGGCGCAGCGCACGGGTGGTGTCGGCGTGCACGGCCTGGCGGCAGGCGAGCAGGGCGGTGTCATCGGCGGCGTCCAGGCAGCGATCGGTGGCGGCAGCGTCGGCCGCCTGCGCTGGCAGGCCGGCCAGCGCGCCGGCCAGCGTCAGTGCCACACCCGCCACACCCGCCACCACCGCCGCGACCACCGTGCCACGGCTGCGCCTGTTGGCCGGCAAGCGGCAGGGCAGCAGGTTCATGCGGCGGCGGTGGTGGTGGCTGGCGTCACCGCTCAGGCCCGCGCCACGATGCGTTCGGACCCGCGCTCGGCCAGCGCGGCAATGGTGCGCGACGGGTTCAGGCCGATCGCGCGCGGCAGCGTGGCGCCGTCCATCACGAAGAGGCCGGAGTAGCCGAAGACCTGGCCATGGCCGTCGACCACGCCGCGCTCGGCGTCGTCGGCCATGTTGCAGCCGCCCAGCGGGTGCGGCGTGACCAGGTTCTTGGCCACCGTCCAGGTCGGTGGCACGAAGGGCGTGCCGCCGGTTGCCGCCGACAGCTGCTGGTGAACCTCGACCATCGCGTTGACCGCCGCCTCGCTGGCCTGGTAGTCCCAGTTCAGTTTCAGCGTGCGGCGCCACGGCGCGTACCAAAGGCGGCCGAGGTAGAGCTCGCCGTCGGCGGCATCCACCGCCTGGCCGAACCACGGCATCATGTTGCTCAGCGGGTCTTGCGCGTCGGCGTGGTTGCCCAGGCCCTGCCACAGTTTCTTGAGCTTGCCGCCGGGCAGGCCTCGCAGCCGTTGCTTGATGAATTCACCGGCCAGGTTGGGCACGCCACCGTCCTCGATGAACAGGGCCTGGTTCTTGTAGACGCCGTCGAGCAGGTCGATCGCGCTGGAAATCGTCGGCCCGTGCGAGGGCGACACCTTGCGGCCTTCGTAGAAGGCCGGTGTGACGAAGTCGCCGTTGAAGGCCCAGCCCTTGCCCAGCCGGGCCGACAAGTTGGGCAGCGTACGGTGCTCATCGCGGCTGCGCAGCAGCAACTCGGTGCTGCCGATCGAACCAGCGGCCACGATCACCCGCGCCGCGGTGGCGCTGCCGGCCTGGCGTTCGCCGCCTTCGAGCCGGTCGAAGTGCACGCGGAAGCCTTCACCTTCCTGCGCGCCCAGCGGCTCGATCTTCATCACCAGGTGCAGCGGGCGGATCTCGGCGCCCCTTTGCTCGGCCACCGCCAGGTAGTTGAGGTCCAGCGTGTTCTTGGCCTTGACCTGGCAGCCGATGTCGCAATTGCCGCAGTGCACGCAGGTGCCTTGCATCACGCCGTGCTGGTTCGTGAACGGTTTGCTGTGGCTGTCGGCGCGGGCCGGTGCGCGCTCGGGGTCGAAGTCGGGGTCGAAGCTGACGGCCAGCGGCACCTTGTGAAAGCGGTCGCCCCAGCCCAGTTTTTCGGCGCCTTCCTTCATCAGCCAATAGCGCGCGGTGAGCTGGTTGTCGGGGATCGGCGCCAGGTCCATCATCTGCGCCACCCGGTCGTAGTAGGGTTTGAGGGTGGCGTGGGTCAGGCCCTGCGGCCACTTCCTGTCGAAGACCGCGGGCTTGGCCTCGACCGAGACGTTGGCGTAGATCAGCGAGCCGCCGCCCACGCCGGCGCCGGCGGCCACCCACATGTCGGAGAAGGTGCGCAGGTCGGCCCAGCCGTTGAGGTGCTCGGGCTGGTCCTGGTTCCAGAGCCAGGCGTCGTCGGGGTTGCGCGGGTAGGTCTCGGGGGTCCAGCGCCGGCCGCGCTCGAGCACCAGCACTTTCATGCCGGCCTCGGCCAGCCGGCAGGCCGAGACAGCGCCGCCGAAGCCGCTGCCAATGACGATCGCGTCGTGATCAAACTTTGCCATGGGGATCCCTTGGATGGCGCCGGTAGAGGCTGGGTTCGCGGAGCCGGACGGCGGGGTCCGGCCTCAGTTGTCGGGCTGCCGGGTGACGTAGGTGCGGGTCAGCTCGCCGCTGAAGAAGCGGAAGAACTTGGCCTTGGCGGCGGCCGATTCGAAGAAGCTGTCGCTGTCGGTGGCTTCCAGTGTGGTCAGCAGCTTCATCAGCTCGATCACGCCGAGTGCCAGCACGCCGGCACCCTTGACCGGGCCGCTGGCGTCGGTGCCCTGGTGCAAGGTGGTGTAGAGCGTGGTGGTCTCGCCCCACAGCCGCAGCGGGGTGCCCAGCTTGACGTGCTTCTTGCCGGCCAGGTACCAGCGCTGGCCGCCGTGGGCGAAGCTCAACTCGTAGACCATGTAGGTCAGCGCAGGGTCGCCGCTGGGGCTGAACAGGCCGAACACGCCCGAGGTGGCGACCATGCCGGTGCCCATCGGGGCGAAGTCGATCGTGCCGGTCAGCTTGGCCTTGTGTTGCGGGTCGGCGATGAAGGCGTCGATGTCGTGGATCTGGATGGTGGCGTGCATCGCCAGCTCTTCGGCGCTCCTGGCGCCGACCTCGGGGTCGGTGGTGCCCAGCGCAAAGCCGCCGGCCATGGTTTCGCGGAAAGTGATGCCGGTGATGTCGTCGTCGATGCGGGTGGTCATGGGGGGCTCCTGCGGTGCGTCGGGTGTGGTGGAGGCGAAGGCGGGTTGGGCGAGGCAGCTCAGGCCAGCGCGGCCAGCATCGTCGGGAAGGTGTCGCGGGCGGCGTGCTGGCCCATGAAGACGTCGAGATGGCCGTAGTCGTCGAAGACGTGCAGCGCGTGTCGGCCCGGCTGGTGGCGGTTGAACCAGTCGAAGCTGGTTTGCTGGCTCTGCCACTCGAAACAGTCGTTGAGCCGACCGGCCACGAAGGTGAAGCGGGCGTCGCAGTGCGGCGGCGCAGCGACGAAGTCGACCGGCAGGCCCGGCAAGGCCTCGTGCGGCACCAGATGGCCGGCCTCGATGCATTGCGCCATCTGGCGGAAAAAGGACAGCGGCACCGCACCGAACTCGGTGCGCAGCCAGTCGTGGGTGGCGTCGTTGAGGTTTTCGTGGCGCCACAGCACCGGATAGCCGGCGCCGTAGGTGAAGCTGGCAAACCTGCAGACGGCGTTGTCGCATTCATGGTGCGCCAGGTTCACCATGCGGCGCAGGATGCGGGCGGCCATCCCGTCGGCGCCCTCGCCGCGGCCCTCGCCCCACTGCGGGTTCAGGTAGTTGGTCAGCCGGCCCACCAGCGGCACGGCCATCCGGCTCTTCAGGCGCGCCGCGGCACAGACCATCGGGTGCAGCGACACCGCATTGCTGACGATGTGGCTGACCTGCGGCAGCAGGCCGGCCACCGCGGCCATCGTGAAGCTGGTCGATCCCTGGCAGTGGATCACCGCCTTCAGCGAGCTGGCGCCGGTCTCGGCCAGCACTTTCTGCACGGCGGCGGGATGGTCGTGCAGGGCCGCCTGGTCGAGCGTCCACTCGCAGCACGGCAGGTCGATGCTGGCGCGCCAGTTGAGCAGCCAGACGTCGTGCCCGGCGTCGAGCAGGGCATCGGCGAAAGTTTGCGCCACCGGCGGGCGGAAAATGTTGGCGCGCACCCCGGCGCCATGCACCAGCAGCACCGGCCCTTTGTCAGGGGGGGTGGACCTGCTCAGGTGCAGCAGGTTCAGGTCCCGCTGGTCACCGGCCTTGAACGGAACAAGCTGTTCGTTCGCCATGTCGTGTCGCCCGCTCGTTGAATCTGATTCATTGTCATGGAATCGAGACGCTTGGCTACCCGGTTCGGCCCACGCGTCCCCAGTTCGTTGGCAGGGCGTTCGAGGTGCCGGTGGTTTGGTTTTGATTGACGTTTACGTAAACGTCAATTGATAATCTCGCCTGTTGTCGGCCGGCGGTTTAAGCTGGCGACGGCAGGCCTGATTGAAGGCAGACGACACACGCGCTGGAGACCGCATGGCCCATTTGCAAAGCAAGCTCAACGCCCGATCGGAAGACTTTCGTTCCAACGCCGCGGCCATGCAGGTGCTGGTGGCCGATCTGAACGCCAAGCTGGCGAAGATCGCCGAAGGTGGCGGCCCCGAGGCCCGTGCCAAGCACCTGGGCCGCGGCAAGCTGCTGCCGCGCGAGCGGGTCGAGCGGCTGCTCGACCCCGACACGCCCTTCCTGGAGATCGGCCCGCTGGCCGCGCTGGGCATGTACCCGGAGCGTGACCGCCACGGCCATACCGCCGACGCCGCGCCCTGCGCCGGGCTGATCGCCGGCATCGGCCGGGTGGCCGGCATCGAATGCCTGATCCTGTGCAACGATGCCACGGTGAAGGGTGGCACCTACTACCCGCTGACGGTCAAGAAGCACCTGCGTGCGCAGGAGATCGCGGCGCAGAACCACCTGCCCTGCATCTACCTGGTCGATTCGGGCGGTGCCAACCTGCCCAACCAGGACGATGTGTTCCCCGACCGCGACCACTTCGGCCGCATCTTCTACAACCAGGCCAACCTGTCGGGCGCGGGCATCCCGCAGATCGCGGTGGTGATGGGCAGCTGCACCGCAGGCGGCGCCTACGTGCCGGCGATGAGCGACGAGACCATCATCGTCAAGAACCAGGGCACGATTTTTTTGGGCGGCCCGCCGCTGGTCAAAGCCGCCACCGGCGAGGTGGTGTCTGCCGAAGACCTGGGCGGCGGCGACGTGCACACCCGCCTGTCGGGCGTGGCCGACCACCTGGCCGAGAACGACCTGCATGCGCTGGCGCTGGCGCGGCAAGCCGTGGGCCGGCTCAACCGTATCAAGCCGCAGCCGCTGTTGACGCAAGCCGCCAAGCCGCCGCGCTTCCCGGTGGAAGAACTGCACGGCGTGATACCCACCGACACCCGCAAGCCGTTCGACATCCGCGAGGTCATCGCCCGCATCGTCGATGACAGCGACTTCGACGAGTTCAAGTCGCGCTACGGCGCCACGCTGGTCTGCGGCTTCGCCCACATCGAAGGCCTGCCGGTCGGCATCGTCGCCAACAACGGCATCCTGTTCGCCGAGAGCGCCAACAAGGGCGCGCACTTCATCGAGCTGTGCTGCCAGCGCAAGATCCCGCTGGTGTTCCTGCAGAACATCACCGGGTTCATGGTCGGGCGCAAGTACGAGAACGACGGCATCGCGCGCGCCGGCGCCAAGATGGTCACCGCCGTGGCCTGCGCGGCGGTGCCCAAGTTCACGGTGATCATCGGCGGCAGCTTTGGCGCCGGCAACTACGGCATGTGCGGCCGCGCCTACTCACCCCGCTTCCTCTGGATGTGGCCCAACGCGCGCATCAGCGTGATGGGCGGTGAACAAGCCGCCAGCGTGCTGGCCACCGTGCGGCGCGACGGCATCGAAGGCCGCGGCGGCGCCTGGAGCGCCGACGAAGAAGCCGCGTTCAAGGCGCCCATCCTGGCCCAGTACGAAGTGCAGGGCCACCCGTACTTCGCCAGCGCCCGGCTGTGGGACGACGGCGTGATCGACCCCGCCGACACCCGCCGGGTGCTGGCGCTGGGCCTCAGTGCCAGCCTGAATGCGCCGATCCCCGAAACGAAATTTGGCGTGTTCCGGATGTGATGGGTATGATGTGTGTCGAATATTAATTTCATACACATCATGCGCACCAATATCGACATCGACGACGCTGTGCTCGACGCTGCGATGAAAGCCGGCTCGTTCAAGACCAAGAAGGACGCGGTCGAGGCGGGTCTGCGGCTGATCGCCCGGCAGGCCGCCTACCGCGAGATCCTGCGCTGGGAGGGCAAGCTGCGCTGGGACGGTGATGACGACGCCGATGCCGAACCCCCCAGCACTGCCGTGCCGAGCACGGGCGACCGCCCCAGCGCGGCGGCGGCGGCCCAGGTGCAGGTCCAAGAGCCTGCACCGGCCACACCCGCCAGGCGCCGCCATGCTGGTCGTTGATTCCAGTGTCTGGATCGACTTCTTCAACGGCGCGCCGTCGCCCGCGCGGGCCACGCTGCGCCGTCTGCTGGGCGACGGCGACACCGAGATCGTCGTGCCCGACCTGGTCTTGTTCGAGGTGCTGCGCGGCTTTCGCCACGAGCGCGATTACCTGCAGGCCGAGTCGCTGATGCTGACGCTGACGGTCGCATCCACCGGCGGCGCCTCGCTGGCTTTGAAGGCGGCGCAGCATTACCGCAGCCTGCGCGCGGCCGGCATCACCGTGCGCAGCGCCGTCGACGTGCTGGTGGCCGCTTTCTGCATCGACCGCGGCTACGCGCTGCTGCACGCCGACCGCGATTTCGACGCCTTCGAAGCCACGCGCGGCCTGTTGGCCTGGCGGCATTGAGCATGTCTGACCCTGCTTTGCAGATCCGCCCGCTGGCGCCCGGCGATTCGATCGCCGCGCTGACCGCGCTGCTGCACCGCGCCTACGCGCCGCTGGCCGCCGCAGGCCTGAACTTCACCGCCGCCAGCCAGACCGGGGCGATGACGGTCGACCGCATCGGCGACGGCCACTGCCTGCTGGCGCTGCGGGGTGACGAACTGGTCGGCACCGTCACCGAGGCGCGTGCGCACGACGGCAACCGCCACCCCTGGGCGCGTGCCAGCGCCTGGCTGCTGCGCGCCGACGTGGCGCACCTGTTCCAGTTTGCGGTCGAGCCGTCGGTGCAGGGCGCGGGCGTTGGCCGGGCGTTGATGCAGGCCGCTGAAGACCATGCCCTCGCCAGCGGCCGCCGCGCCGTCGCGCTGGACACCGCCTTGCCGGCCAGACACCTGCGCCAGCGCTACGCCCGTGCCGGCTATGTCGAGCAGCATGAGCTTCAATGGGACGCCAAGACCTACCGTAGCGCGCTGATGGTCAAGCCGCTGACCAACCCGGCCGTGGCCGCCACCGATGCCGAACACCGCGTGGCCACGGTGCGTGCGCTCTGGGCCCACTTCCAGGCCCGCGACTGGCCGGCCGCGCGGGCCGTGCTGTCCGACGACGCCCAGCTGCACTGGCGCAGCAGCGGTGAACACCTGCTGGACGCCGACGCCATCATCCGCGTCAACGCGATCTACCCCGAAGGCTGGTCCATCCACCAGCTCGAGGCCAGCGCGCTGGTCGATGGCCGGGTGCATTCGCTGATCGAGGTGCACCACGGCGATCAACGGTTCCTGGCCCACACCTTGTGGCGTTTCGACAGTGCCGGGCGCATCGTGCATGCCGACGAGACCTTCGCCACCGTCGAGCCGCCACCGGCCTGGCGCACCGCCGAGGCCATCGGCGCCTACCGCCGCGACGCGTTGGATTTGCCGTGATTCCCGCCAGCCTGGACACCCCGCAGCTCATTGCGCTGGCCGCCGCACTGGGCTGGGCCAGCGGCTTGCGGCTGTACGCGGTGGTGTTTTTCACCGGGCTCGCCGGCGCGCTGGGCTGGGTGCCCTTGCCCAGCGGGCTGCAGGCACTGCAACACCCGCTGGTGATGGGCGCGGCCGGGCTGATGGGCGCAGTGGAGTTTTTTGCCGACAAGGTGCCCGGTCTCGATTCCCTGTGGGACGCTGTGCACACCGTGGTGCGCATCCCTGCCGGGGCTGCGCTGGCGGCGTCGGTGTTCGGCGGTGACGGTGCCGCCTGGGCCACGATCGCCGCGCTGCTGGGCGGCACACTGGCGGCCACCAGCCATGTCGCCAAGGCCACCACCCGGGCGGCGATCAACACCTCGCCCGAGCCGTTTTCCAACGTGGCCGCCTCGCTGGCCGGTGATGCCGCGGTGCCGGTGATGTTGTGGTTGGCCCTGAGCCATCCCTTGTGGTTTGGCGCCGCGCTGGTGGTGGCGCTGGTGCTCAGTGTGGTGCTCACGTTGCTGCTGCTGAAGTTCCTGAAATCCCTGGCTCGCGGCCTGCGCGGGCGGCTCGGCGCCGCCTCGACGGGCGTCTGATGGAGAGAGACATGTTCAAGAAAATCCTGATCGCCAATCGGGGTGACGACGGGCAAAGCCCGGCGCGGCGAAGCCACATTGCCTGCTGCGCGAAGCGCAGTCAGGCGTGTCTCAAACGATGGAGCTGAAGCATGTTCAAGAAAATCCTGATCGCCAATCGTGGTGAGATCGCCTGCCGGGTGGCCGCCACGGCGCGCCGCCTGGGCATCCGCACCGTCGCGGTGTATTCCGAGGCCGATGCCGGCGCCCGCCACGTGAGGGCCTGCGACGAGGCGGTGCTGATCGGCGGCCCGGCGCCGCGTGACAGCTACTTGCGCGCCGACCGCATCCTCGAGGTGGCCCGCGCCACCGGCGCCCAGGCCGTGCACCCTGGCTACGGCTTCCTGTCGGAAAACGACGCCTTCGCCCAGGCCTGTGCCGACGCCGGCATCGCCTTCATCGGCCCGCCGCCGTCGGCGATCCGCGCGATGGGCAGCAAGTCGGCGGCCAAATCGCTGATGGAAAAGGCCGGTGTGCCGCTGGTGCCCGGCTACCACGGTGTCGACAACGACCCGGCGCTGCTGGCCCGCGAGGCCGCGCGCATTGGCTACCCGGTGCTGATCAAGGCCAGTGCCGGCGGTGGCGGCAAGGGCATGCGCCGGGTCGACCGCGCCGAAGACTTTGCCGCCGCGCTGGCCTCGTGCCAGCGCGAGGCGCAGTCCAGCTTCGGCGACCAGCATGTGCTGGTCGAACGCTATGTGCTGCGCCCGCGCCACATCGAGATCCAGGTCTTCGGCGACAGCCAGGGCGACTGCCTGCACCTGTTCGAGCGTGATTGTTCGGTGCAGCGCCGCCACCAGAAGGTGCTGGAGGAAGCGCCCGCGCCGGGCATGGCCGCCGACCGCCGCGCCGAGATGGGCGCCGCCGCGGTGGCTGCCGCCAAAGCCGTGGGCTATGTCGGCGCCGGCACGGTCGAGTTCATTGCTGAAGAGGTCGACGACGGCGACCTGCGCTTCTATTTTATGGAGATGAACACCCGGCTGCAGGTGGAGCACCCGGTGACCGAGGCCATCACCGGGCTCGACCTGGTCGAATGGCAATTGCGCGTGGCCGCCGGCCAGCCGCTGCCGCTGCGCCAGGACCAGCTGACCATCACCGGCCATGCCATCGAGGCCCGCATCTGCGCCGAGAACCCCGACGCCGGCTTCCTGCCCGCCACCGGGCGGATGGACGTGCTGCGCTGGCCGGCCCATGTCGAGTTCGAGCGCGGCACCGCCAGCCACCCGGTGCGGGTCGACGCCGGCGTCGGCGAGGGCGACGCGATCACCCCGTACTACGACTCGATGATCGCCAAGCTGATCGTGCATGGCGACAACCGCGCCCAGGCGCTGGCCCGGCTGGATGCGGCGCTGGCCGCCACCCACATCGTCGGCCTCAACACCAACGTCGCCTTCCTGCGCCGGGTGGTGGCCTGCAGCGCGTTTGCCACCGCCGATCTCGACACCTCGCTGATCGAGCGCGAACGCGCCGTGCTGCTCGACCAACCGCCGCTGGCGCTGGAAATCGCCGCCGCCGGCGTGGTGGCCCGCGCGCTGGCCGACGACAGCGCCGCCGAGGGCGACGACCCCTGGTCGCGCCGCGACGGCTGGCGCCTGCACGGCGCCGCGCGCCGGCACTTCGACATCGAGCACGCCGGCGTGGTGCACGCGGTGGCCCTGGCCCGGCCCCATGCCACCAGCACCGACGGCCGCAGCGAGCTGCAGATCGGGGATCGACGCTGGCCGATCAGCGCCCAGGCGCTGGGGGCCGGCCGCCACGATGTCACGCTGGGCGATCGTCGCCTGCCGCTGACGGTGTATGGGCAGGGCGAGCGGGTGGCGGTGTTCGCGCCCGAGGCCAGCGTGGTGCTGCGCCAGATCGACGCCATTGCCCATGCCGGCGAGGGCGCCGCCGATGGCGGCCGGCTGACCGCGCCGATGCCCGGCAAGGTCATTGCCTTCATGACCCAGGCCGGCGACCGCGTCCAGGCCGGTCAGGCGCTGGCAGTGATGGAGGCCATGAAGATGGAGCACACGCTGCACGCGCCGCGCGACGGCGTGGTGGCCGAACTGCTCTACGCCGTGGGCGACCAGGTCACCGAGGGCGGCGAGTTGCTGCGCTTGGTCGAAGCCTGACGTGACTTATCCGCGCCAGCGCGGCAGCCAGTTGCGGCGCCGCTCGGGGGTGCCGGCCGGCGTGTCGGTGTCGCGGGATCGGCTGCTGGCCAGCGGGTCGACGGGCGGCGGCCGGGTGACGCCGAAACCAGAGGTGTCGCGCGACCAGTCGGTGGGCTGCCGGGCATGGCCGGGTGGTCCGGCCGGCGCCTGCCGGGCGGCCACACCTGCGGCCGGCAGCGGCAGCGCCCGGAACTGCATCGCCAGCGGGGGCGCCTCGCTGCCCGGCAGCGCGTCGCAGACCAGCAGCACGTCGCGGGCGTAGCGGGCGTCGGTCAGCAGCCGCTCGACCTCGATGGCATGGTCGATTTCGCGAACCAGCACCTGGTAGATGCGCTGGGCGAGTTGCAGTCGACCGCTGGGTTGGGGGTTGGGGGGCTGGGCCAAGGCAGGCTTTCGACGGCACACAGGCGGCCGCTGCGTTCACATGCAAGGCCGCGATTGTGCGACGGCGGCCGCCGGGCGCCATCCCCTGACCACGGCCACGGCGCCGTTCCTTGACGCTGCACAAACAACGCCCGCTCGCGATAATCCAGCCACGACGCCGGTCAAGACGCCGGCAACCACCGAGACAAGCCCATGATTCCTGATCGCGTCACCCTGGTCGAAGTCGGTCCCCGCGACGGCCTGCAGAACGAAAAGCAGCCGGTGGACACCGCGCACAAGGTCGAACTGGTGCACCGCCTGCAGGCCGCCGGCCTGCGCGAGATCGAGGTCACCAGCTACGTCAGCCCCAAATGGGTGCCGCAGATGGCCGACAACGCGCAGGTGATGGCGGCGATCCAGCGCCAGGCCGGCGTGCGCTACAGCGTGCTGGTGCCCAACATGCTGGGCTTGCAGGCGGCGCTGGCCGGTGGCGCGCTGACCAGGCCCGACGAGGTGGTGGTGTTCGGTGCTGCCAGCCAGGCCTTCAGCCAGCGCAACATCAACTGCAGCATCGAAGAGAGCATCGAGCGCTTCGCCCCGGTGGTGGCCGCCGCCCGTGAGGCCGGGCTGAAGGTGCGCTCGGCCATCAGCTGCGCGCTGGGTTGCCCTTACCAGGGCGAAGTCAGCGCCGACGAGGTCGAGCACCTGGTCAAGCTGTTCAAGCAGATCGGCGTGCACCACTGCGGCGTGGCCGACACCATCGGCATGGGCACGCCGCGCCAGGTGCAGGCGGTGATGGAACGGGCGCTCAAGCACTACCCGGTCGACCAGGTCAGCGGTCATTTCCACGACACCTACGGCCAGGCGCTGGCCAACATCCACGCCTGCCTGCAAATGGGCATTCACACCTTCGACACCAGTGTGGCCGGGCTGGGCGGCTGCCCCTATGCCAAGGGCGCCACCGGCAACGTGGCCACCGAGGACGTCGCCTTCATGCTGCAGGGCATGGGCATAGCCACCGGCATCGACCTGGACGCGCTGGTCGACGCCGGTGGTTTCATCAGCGACGTGCTGGGCCGGGCGCCGGTGTCGCGGGCCGGCAAGGCACTGCTGATCAAGCGTGGCAAGGTGTTTGCATGACGGTAGGGGTGGCGGTGGATGCGGCGGTGGAAGCGGCGGAAGAAGCGGCGGAAGAAGCGGCGGCAGGCGTCGCGCGGCCCGAAGGCTTTCGCCGCGTTGCCGAGGCCCTGGCCGAACGCGGCCACCCGCACGCCCCGTGCTGGCTGGCGGTATCGGCGCGCACCTGCGCCGAGGCTGCCGACGCGCTGGGTGTGCAGGTCGGCCAGATCGCCAAGAGCGTGGTGTTTCGCCGCCGCAGCGACGGCGTGGCGGTGCTGGTGGTGGCCTCGGGCGACCGCCGGGTCGACGAGGGCAAGGTGGCTGCGGCCGTGGGCCCCATCGGCCGTGCCGACGCCGCGTTCGTCAAGCAGCAGACCGGTTTCTCGATCGGCGGCGTGTCGCCGCTGGCGCACGCCCAGCCGCCGGTGACCCTGGTCGACCGCGACCTGTTCCGCTTCGGCGAAATCTGGGCCGCGGCGGGCCACCCGAACGGCGTGTTCCGGCTCAGCCCCGACCAGTTGCTGGCGCTGACCGGCGCGCCGGCGGCCGACGTGGTCGAGGCCTGAACGATGGCTGCCGCCCGACCCGAAGCCGTGGCCAGCCCCTGCATCAACCTCTGTCGCATGCATCAAGCCACCGGCTGGTGCGAGGGTTGCCTGCGCACCATCGACGAGATCGCTGGCTGGAGCGGGCTCGATGACATGGCCCGACGCACGGTGTTGCAAGACTTGCAGTCTCGCCGCGTCACCTGGCGGGCGTTGAAAGTAGCCAGTCGCATGACCAAGCTGACCAACCTGGCCGAACCACCCGACCTGCCCGGCCCGGGCGGATCGCCATGAAACACATTGCCTTCCACTTCGACGTGATCTCGCCCTATGCCTGGCTGGCCTTCGAGCGCTTGCCGCAGGCGCTCGCTGGCCTCAGCGTGGTGGTCGACTACCAGCCGCTGCTGCTGGCCGGCCTGCTGGGCCACTGGGGCCAGAAGGGCCCGGCCGAAGTCGAGCCCAAGCGCGCCTGGACTTACCGCCAGGTGGCCTGGCTTGCCGCACAGCAGGGCACGCCGCTGCAGTTGCCCCGCCCGCACCCGTTCAATCCGCTGGCGCTGCAGCGGCTGGCGCTGGCCTGCGCGCCGGCCGGCGGCACGCCCAGCCGGCGCACGGTCGAGTTGCTGTTCCGCCATGTCTGGTGCCGCGAAGGGGCTGATCCCAACGAGCCCGCGGCGCTGGCTGCGCTGGCCGCCACGCTGGCGCCGATGCGTGATCCGGCCGGCGACGAAGTCAAGCGCGAGCTGCGCGACCGCACCGGGGCGGCGGTGGCGGCGGGCTTGTTCGGCGTGCCCACGCTGGTCTGCGAGGGCCGGGCGTTCTTCGGCCTCGATGCTCTGCCGATGTTGCGCGATGCGCTGGACGGTGGCGCCTGGTTCGACGGCGCCGCCTGGGACGATGCCGGCCACCAGCCCGCGGGCTTGCAGCGCGTGCCGCGCTGAACCGAGCGCCCGCTGGGGTTCCGACTGTCTTGATGCGCATCAACTCCAGGGCGCGACGGTGGTCTAGAGTGCTGGGCATCCCCACCTCGGAAGCCGCAACATGTACCGCAACCTCTTCGTCCCCGTCGATGGCAGCAAGCTGAGCCTGCGGGCGATGGAAGCCAGCATCGTATTGGCCAAGCAGCTGGGCGCGGGCATCACCGGCTTCGTGGTCGAACCCGATGCGCCGATGCCAACCGTAGGCACCCAGTTGCCCGCGTACGAAAAGGCCACCGAAGCGCACATCGAGCGCACCGACACCCATGCGCGCAACATCCTGTCGCGCTTCGAGGTGATGGCGGCCGAGGCCGGCGTCAGCTTCACCGGCCTGCACGCCCGCACCGATGGCGTCGACCGCGCGATCATCGAACAGGCCGAAGAATCGGGCTGCGACATGATCGTGATGGTGACCCACGGTCGCGGCACCTTCGGCGAATTGCTGTTCGGCTCGCACACCAAGAACGTGCTGGCCAAGAGCAAGCTGCCGCTGCTGGTGCTGCACTGAGCAGCCGGGGTGCCGTGGGCGCCCCAGCCGCCGGGCCGCTGTTGCGCGCCGATCAGCGCGCCAGCAAGGGCAGCCGGTCGAGCCGGGCCTCGATGTCGGCCATCGCCTGGCGATAGGCCGGCGCGCCGACACCGCCGTAGCGGCGCAGAAACTCCCGTTCCGACAGCGATTCAGGCAAGTCGCTGATCGTCGGTAGCAGAGCGGCTTCGGTGATCGGTTCGGCCAGGCGGGCCTGCAGGGCCAACGGGTCACGTGCCGCCAACCGGCCCAGCCGCGTGCCGGCGCGGTCGGCCGCGATGTCGTTGAAGCTGAAGCCGCTGCCGCCGCGTGAATCGGCCACCTCCTTGTACAGGCCGATCGCGTCGGCCAGCGGGCTGCCGCCTTCGGCCGCCAGCGCCGCCGACACCAGGTAATGCTGCGGCGTGTCGCGCCGGCCGGCCAGCGTGACGGCCAAGGGTTGCGGCTGCGGCCATTGCCGGGCCACCGGCAGGATCGACGACAGGCCCCGGCCGTTGACCAGGAAAGCCAGTGCCACCAGGGCGGCGCGGTTTTCGCGGGCGGCGCTGTCGGCGTCGGTCGATCGCGCGCGCGCCAGCGCAAACACCGGCGGCAGCAGCCGGGCCATCGACACCGGCCTGGCAGCCGAGCCCGGTGGCGACAGTTCGCCGGTCAGCTGCGCCAACCGGTCGGCATAGGCCTTCAGGCGCTGCTGGTCGGCGGTCGGCAGCAGGCTGTCGGACAGGACCTGTTCCACATCGTCGGGCCAGGCAAAGGCCAGCACCAGCTGCTGCGGGCGAAAGGCGACCCGGCTGACCAGGCGCTGCGCCAGTTCACCCTGGGCCCGCAAATCCAGCGCGGTCAGCAGCCGCGGCAGCAGGGCTTCGACCAGCCAGCCGGGGACGGGCAACCGGCCGACCCGCAACTTTTCGACCGACGGCAGGCCTTCGGTCTGGCGCAGCACCGCGTGCAGGTTCAGCCAGCCGTCCAGCGGCGTGTGGGCCAGCGGCAGGCTGGCCTGCACCAGCGCCAGCCCGGGCTGCAGCCGCACGCGGGCCTGCAAGTCGGCCAACGGGCCGCCGGCGCGCTGGCCGGCCTGGCTGGCCAACAGCTCCAGGTCGCGTTGCGACAACACCACCGCCCGCGTGATGCCGGGCAGCTTGCCGCGCGGGTCGTTCAGCCGCAGCAACTGCTTGGCGCGGCCGATGTCGTCGGGCAGCAGGGTCGGTGCCTGGGTCACCAGGGCTTGGGGCTCGACCGCCAGCCACAACGCGCCGCCCACCACCGCCAGCGGCAGCAGCAGGCAGGTCAGCAGGGCCCACGGCAGCACACGGCGCAAGGATGGCATGACCGCAGTCTGCCATCCCTGCAAGTTGGTCCGCCCATGCCGGCCTCACCAGGGGTCGATGAAGCGGGTGGCCGCGGCCGGATCGCCGCGCCGC
The DNA here is from genome assembly GCA_038211805.1 of Burkholderiales bacterium. Lineage (GTDB taxonomy): Bacteria > Pseudomonadota > Gammaproteobacteria > Burkholderiales > Burkholderiaceae_C > Pseudaquabacterium. The sequence continues at coordinate 92,194 of JBBQVF010000001.1, forward strand.
GCCGGGCCGGTGCTGTCGAGCCCGCGCACGATCCAGCCGCGGGTGTCGGCCGGGTCGATCACCGCGTCGATCTCCAGCGTGGTGGCCATGTTGATGGCCGAGCCGTTGGCGTACTGGCGGGCCACCAGCTGCTGGTAGAGCGCGTCACGGGTCTTGTCACCGTCAGGCCCGGCAGCGGCCGCTTCCAGCTCCTTGCGAAAGCCCAGCTTGACGGCGCCTTCCAGCCCCATGGCACCAAATTCGCCGGTCGGCCAGGCAACGGTGAACACCGGCGCGTCGAAGCCGCCCACCGCCATCGCCTGCGCGCCCAGCCCATAACCCTTGCGCACCACCACCGTGAAGCAGGGCACCTGCAGGTGCGCCGCGGTGACGAACAGCCGGCAGGCGTGGCGCACCTGGGCCTGGCGTTCGACCTCGGGCCCGACCATGAAGCCGGGGGTGTCGCACAAGCTCAGCAGCGCGATGCCGTGGGCGTTGCACAGTTGCATGAAACGCGCCGCCTTGTCGGCGCCTTCGGGGTCGATCGCGCCACCCAGGTGGTGCGGGTTGTTGGCGAAGAGGCCGACCGGCCGGCCTTCGATGCGCACCAGCGCGGTGACCATGCCGGCGCCGAAGGCGGCGCGCAGTTCCAGCACGCTGCCGCTGTCGGCCAGCGCGGCGATGACGGCGCGCATGTCGTAGACCCGCAGGCGGTTTTCGGGGACCAGGTGGCGCAGCGCTCGGTTGTCGCCGGCCTGCCAGTGCGCGTTGCGGCCCTGGAAATAGCCGAGGTACTGCTTCGTGGCCGCCACCGCCGCCGCCTCATCGGCCACCAGCAGGTCGATCACGCCGTTGTGGTGCAGGTCCTTCGCCGGGCCGATTTCTTCGGGCCGGTACACCCCCAGGCCGCCGCCCTCGATCATTGCCGGCCCGCCCAGGCCGATGTTGGCGGCCTGCGTCGCGATGATCACGTCGGCGCAGCCCAGCAGCGCGGCGTTGCCGGCGAAGCAGCGGCCATGCACGACGCCGACCACCGGCACCTTGCCCGACAAGGCGGCGAACTGGCTGAAGGTGTGGTTGTTCAGCCCGGCCACGATCGGCATGTCGACATCGCCCGGCCGCCCGCCACCACCCTCGGCGAACAGCACGGTGGGCAGCTTCCACTGGTGGGCCAGGCCCAGCAGCCGGTCTTTCTTGTGGTGGTTGCGCCAGCCCTGGGTGCCGGCCAGCACGGTGTAGTCGTAGGCCATCACCGCGCAGCGGCTGCGCTCGGGGCCGTGTTCGGCGGCGTTGACGGTGCCGATGCCGGTGACCATGCCGTCGGCCGGCGTGTTGCGCACCAGATCGTCCAGGCTTCTGCGGCTGGCCTGCGCGGCGATGGCGTAACCGCCGTATTCGCTGAACGAGCCGGCATCGCACAGGTCGGTGATGTTCTCGCGCGCGGTGCGCCCGCCCGCGGCATGGCGCCTGGCCACCGCGGCGGGGCGGGCGTCGTCCTGCAGCAGGGCGTCGCGGTCGCGCACGCGCTGCAGGTCGGGGCGAATGTGGTCCGGGTCATGGGCCTGCGCCTCAGCGGCCATGGCCGTGTCGTCGTCGACCGGCGCCAGCTGCATCAGCCACTGACCCTCGTGAACGAAGTCGCCTGCCGCCACGCCCAGCGCGACGATGCGGGCGGCGGCCGGCAGTGCGATGCCGTGCTGCATCTTCATGGCTTCGAGCACCAGCGCCTCGCTGCCGGCAGGCAGCGTGTCGCCGACTGCGGCGTTGAACTGCACCAGCTTGCCGGCCATCGGCGCCCGCAGGGCGATCTGGCCGTCGGGCAGCGCGGCTTCTGCCGTGGTGGCCGCCGGGGCAGCGGCCAGGCTGGCGGGTGGCGCCGCCTCGGTGTGCGCCGCCAGCTGGGCTTGCAGCGTCGTCCACTGTTGCTCCAGCCAGCGGGTGTGCACCGCGTGGTGGTGCAGCGCGGGGTGCGCGGCCAGGGTGCGCAGCAGCGGCAGGTTGGTGGCCAGGCCGTCGATGCGGCATTCGGCCAGCGCGCGCTGCGAGCGGCGCAGCACCTCGCCCCAGCTGCCGCGGTGGCTGACGATCAGCTTGGCCAGCAGGCTGTCGTAGTGCGGCGAGGGCATCAGCCCGCTGCGGGCATGGCTGTCGACCCGCACGCCGGGGCCATGGGCGATGTCGCAGCGGGTGATCAGGCCCGAGGCCGGCCGTGCCTGACCTTGTTCGTCGATGACCTCGGCGTTGATGCGCCACTGCACCGCGAAGCCGCGCGCCGGCGGTGGGTTTGCCGGGTCCAGCCCCAGCGAGGCCAGCGTGGCGCCGCCGGCAATCGCGATCTGCGCCGCCACCAGGTCGACGCCGGTCACCTCTTCGGTCACCGTGTGCTCCACCTGCAGGCGCGGGTTGGCCTCGATGAAGACGAACGGCAACGTGGCCGATTCGTCGTCGACCAGAAACTCGAAGGTGCCCAGGCCCTGGTAGGCGGTGCTGCGCGCCAGCACCAGCGCGGCGTGGATCAACTGCTCGCGCAGAGAGGGGTTGAGGCGCGGGCTGGGCGCGATTTCCACCAGCTTCTGGAAGCGGCGCTGCAGCGTGCATTCACGCTCGCCCAGCGCCATCACCTGGCGGCCGTCGCCCAGCACCTGAAGTTCCAGGTGGCGGGCACGCTGGATCAGCTTTTCGGCATAGACCGCGCCGACGCCGAAGGCGGCCAGCGCCTCGGCGGCGCAGCGGGCATGGGCCTCGGGCAGCGCGGCGGGGTCGTGCACCGCCCGCATGCCGCGGCCGCCGCCACCGGCCACCGCTTTCAGCATCACGCCGCAGGCCGGGTCGAGCGCGCGCTGGGCGGCGAAGAAGGCCTCGACCTCGGCCAGCGTGGCCGCCGGCGTGCCGGGCAGCAGTGGCACGCCATGCTCGGCCGCCAGTTGCCGGGCGCGCGCCTTGTCGCCGAACAGCGCCAGCTGCGCAGGCGTGGGGCCGACGAACACCAGGCCGGCATCGGCGCAGGCCTGGGCGAAGTCAGCCCGCTCACTGAGGAAGCCGTAGCCCGGATGCACCGCGTCACAGCCATGCCGGCAAGCGACGGCGATCAGCGTGGCGATGTCGAGGTAGGCCGCGGGCCCGGTGGCGTTCAGCGCGACCGCTTCGTCGGCCAGCGTGGAGTGCAGCGCGCCGGCGTCGTCGCGGGCGTAGACGCTGACGGTGGCGATGCCGAGGTCTTGCGCCGCCCGAAGGATGCGAACGGCGATCTCGCCCCGGTTGGCCACCAGCAGTTTCTTCAAGCTCATGCGGCCCATGCTACGGGCCGCCCTCAGCGGCCGACGTCACCTTGGTGATGACACCTTGACGATGACACCTGACGGCCGTGGCGGCCCGGCCGCCTGCCTCTGTCAGGCGATCAGGCGATCAGGCGATCACGCGATCAGGCGATCAGGCGATCAGCCGCGCCTCGCCCTCACCGTGCAGGTTGCTGATGCAACGCCCGCAGATCGTCGGGTGCGCCGCATCGTGGCCCAGGTCGTCGCGCCAGTGCCAGCAGCGCTCGCACTTCTGTGCGGTCGACGGCGTGACGGTGATCGCCAGCGTCTCGCCCGCCAGCAGCGTGACCGCCGAGGTGATGAAGACGAACTTCAGGTCGTCGCCCAGCGAGGCCAGCAGTGCATGCGTCTCGGGCGGTGCCACCACGGTCACGGTGGCCTGCAGCGACGAGCCCACGCCGCCGGCAGTGCGCACGTCCTCGATCGCCTTGTTAACAGTCTCACGCACGGCGCGGATGGCGGCCCACTTGGCCAGCAGCGCTTCGTCGGGCGTGGCCAGCGGCCAGTAGGTCTGCTTGAAGATGCTGCCGCGGCCGGGTGCGAAGACGCCCCAAGCTTCTTCGGCGGTGAAGCTGAGGAACGGCGCCATCCAGCGCAGCATCGCCTGGGTGATGTGCCACAGCGCGGTCTGCGCGCTGCGCCGGGCCAGGCTTTTTGGCGCGGTGGTGTAGAGCCGGTCTTTCAGCACGTCGAGGTAGAACGCGCCCAGGTCTTCAGAGCAATAGACCTGCAGCTTGGCCACCACCGGGTGAAACTCGTAGACCTCGAAGTGCGCCAGGATCTCGGCCTGCATCGCGCCGGCGCGGGCCAGTGCGAAGTGGTCGATCTCCAACATCTCGTCGGCGCCCACGCTGTCGGCAGCCACGTCGAAATCGCTGATGTTGGCCAGCAGGAAGCGCAGTGTGTTGCGGATGCGGCGGTAGCCGTCGACCACCCGCGCCAGGATCTTGTCGTCGCCGGCGATGTCGCCCGAATAGTCGCTGGCGGCCACCCACAGCCGGATGATGTCAGCGCCCAGCTTTTGGCTGATGACCTGCGGCTCGATGCCGTTGCCCAGGCTCTTGCTCATCTTGCGGCCCTGGTTGTCGACGGTGAAACCGTGCGTCAACAGGCCGCGGTAGGGCGCGCGGCCATAGATGGCGTTGGCCAGCAGCAGCGATGAGTGGAACCAGCCCCGATGCTGGTCATGGCCTTCCAGGTACAGGTCGGCCTCGGGGCCGGTGTCATGGTGGCCCAGCGAACCCTGGGCGTTTGAATGCGTGCCGCGCAGCACATGCCAGAAGGTGCTGCCGGAATCGAACCACACCTCCAGGATGTCGCTGCTCTTTGCGTACGTTGCGCCGTCCTCGGCGCCCAGGATTTCCTCGGCGCTCACCCGGCTCCAGGCCTCGACGCCGCCGGCTTCGACGATGGCCGCGGCCTGGTCCAGGATCTCCATCGTGCGCGGGTGCAGTTCGCCCGAATCCTTGTGCAGGAAAAACGGCAGCGGCACGCCCCAGCTGCGCTGGCGGCTGATGCACCAGTCGGGCCGGTTGGCGATCATGTCGCGCAGCCGGGCCTGGCCGTTCTCGGGGTAGAAGCTGGTGTGTTCGATGGCTTCCAGCGCCATCGTGCGCAGGGTCTTGGGCGCCTTGTCTTTGGTGAAGACACCCGCAGTGGACCCATTCGCTTCGTCCATGCGGATGAACCATTGCGCCGCGGCGCGGTAGATCACCGGCGCTTTGTGGCGCCAGCAATGCGGGTAGCTGTGGCTGATGGTCTCGGTGGCCAGCAGCCGGCCGGCGGCTTTCAGCGCGTCCAGGATGGTCGGGACGGCCTTCCAGATGTTCAGCCCACCGAACAGCGGAAAATCGGCCGCGTAGCTGCCGTGGCCTTGCACCGGGTTCAGGATGTCGTCGGTCTTGACGCCGTGCGCCACGCAGCTGTTGAAGTCGTCCAGGCCGTAGGCGGGTGACGAATGGACCAGGCCGGTGCCGTCGTCTGCCGTGGCGTAGTCGGCCAGGTAGACGGGGCTCAGGCGGTCGTAGCCCGGATCGACGGCTGCCAGCGGGTGGCGGAAGTTCAGCCCGCCCAGTTTTTCGCCCAGCACCGTGGCCAGCACCGTGCCGGTGAGGCCGTAGCGGACCATGCATTGATCGACCAGCGATGCCGCCAGGATCAGCAGGCCGCGCTCGGTGTCGACCAGCGCATAGTCGAGCGCCGGGTTCAGGTTCAGCGCCTGGTTGGCCGGGATGGTCCAGGCGGTGGTGGTCCAGATCACCGCGAAGGCATCTTTGTTCAGCGCGGGCAGGCCGAATGCAGCCGCCAGTTTGTCGGGCTCAGCGCACAAGAAGGCCACGTCCAGCGTCTGGCTCTTCTTGTCGGCGTATTCGATCTCGAACTCGGCCAGTGACGAACCGCAATCGAAGCACCAGTAGACCGGTTTCAAACCCCGATAGACGAAACCCCGCTCGATCACCCGCTTGAACGCGCGGATCTCGCCCGCCTCATTGGCGAAGTCCATCGTGCGGTAGGGGTGGTCCCAGTCGCCCAGCACGCCCAGGCGCTGGAAGTCGGCCTTCTGCAGCGCGATCTGCTCGGTGGCGTAAGCGCGACAAGCCGCCTGCATGTCGTCGCGGCTGTCGAGGGGCGACGGGCCGCTCGCCAGCCCCTTGTTTCCCTTGGGGGGCGAGCCGCCATCGGCGGCTTTGGGCGCGCCAAACTTGCGGCCGTGCTTCTTCTCGATCGCGTTCTCGATCGGCAGGCCGTGGCAATCCCAGCCCGGCACGTACTGCGCGTCGAAGCCGCTCAGCTGGCGCGCCTTGACGATCATGTCCTTCAGCACCTTGTTGACGGCATGGCCCATGTGGATCTGGCCGTTGGCGTAGGGCGGGCCGTCATGCAGGATGAACTTGGGCGCGTTGCAGCGGGCGTCGCGCAACTGCTTGTACAAACCTTCGTCCTGCCACTGCTTGACCCAGCCCGGCTCGCGCTTGGGCAGGTCGCCGCGCATCGGGAAGGGGGTGTCCGGCAGGTTGAGCGTGGCGCGGTAGTCGGTGGTCTGCGGTGCGGCTGTCTGCGGAGTCGGGGCTTTGGCGTCGGTCATGGCATCGCGCCCCGGAGGCGCGCTCGTCGAAAGGAGAAGAAGCGGGGGCGGCGGCAGGCGCTGTGATCAGGCCGGTGGCCTCCCCGGGCCGGCGGTGTTCAGGCAGGAGCGCGCTGAATTCGGTCGCGGGTGGTCTGCCGCTGCGTGGCGGCAGGCCAGCAGGTACGCGAACGATGAACCGGACAGATCGACATGGGACTTGATTCTACCGAGACCCTCGCGCCGGCCGGTGGCAACGGGCCGGGGCGCTTGGGCGGGGTTGGACCGCGCGCGGTGGCGACAGGCCCGTCGTTCCGATGTTCTGGCGCCGCTGATGCTGGCCTGGCGGCGGGGGCCTGGCTGCCGGCGAACCTGTGACGGGTGCCGGCGGCGTGGGGCGTCGAGACCTGGGCGCGAACTGACCTGCCTTTCCCCCGGACCTGTGCCGACCGCGGTTCGCAGCGCTGCGTAGAGTGCCCAACATGCCATACGTTCGCCGCGACGCCCAAGGGGCCCTGGTCAGCCTGCATCGCCACGCTGACGACGCGGCAACCGAGTGGCTGGCCCACCACGACCCCGAGGTCTCGGCATTCCTCGGTCAAAGCCCGGCGGCCGGTTTCGATCAGCTCGACGCTGATTTCATCCGCGTGCTCGAAGACCTGATCGACGCGCTGATCCGCCAACGGGTGATCAACATCACCGATCTGCCGCCGGCGGCCCAGCGCAAGCTCTATTCGCGCAAAGACCACCGTGCACCCACGGCGCTGACCGAACTCAACCTGTTGGGTGATGCGCCCGGCGCCGACGGCAGCGCCCTGACGGGCTTCGGGGCGTTCTCCTAACCCGACCCGTCGAGGCCGCCGCCGCGGCCTGCCATTGCAAGGATGTCGGGTTGCCCGCCCCGCGGCAGCCTGCCGGGCGCCGCGTTGCGGCGTGACGCCGTCAACACTTTCGCCTGCGGCCATCGGCCACGGCGGCTTGGCCGTGACGGATTGCGCTGCCGCATGGCTGACGGACCAACGACCTTTGGCCACACTGGCGGACCGTTACGCAGCCCGAGAAGTTTTGCGTGAAAACGCAAATTTGATCAGTTGCAATCCCTCATGCGGGGTGTCGACGGCAAGAACATGTTCGTTACGATTGCTTACGTGGCTTCAATGGCCGTGCCTCAGGCCGCTGGATCAAGATGTTCCGACGCAAGTTGTCGATATTTTTTACATCCAGCAACGGTCACGGGGGTGGTCACAGCGCAAGTCCTTGTTTTTACAGTCACGTCACGGGTTGGCATAAAAAGTGCATAAAACGTTGGTTCACGCAAAAACGTGATCAAGTGCAAAGCCGTTCATCGGCGAATCTAAACGGGTCAATGACCCACTGGAGTGAATATGAAGTCGATCGTCAAGTTTGTCGCCACCGCTGCCGCGCTGTTTGCTGGCGCCACTGGCTCGGTCTTTGCAGCCCCGACGCTGACCGTGCCCGAGCCGGGTTCGCTGGCTTTGGTCGGGTTGGCGATTGCCGGCCTGGTGTTGATTTCGCGCAAGGGCAAGAAGTAATTCCAGATCGGGGTCCGACGCCCCGAGCGGGCGTCGGACCCCAGAACGGGCCAGCAAGGCAAAGGCGCCTTGTCAAGTTCAAAACCGCTCGGGCCGATGCGATGGACGCAGTTGGCCTGAGTGGGCAGGTGGGACCCCAGCGGGTCGTTCGCACTTCCAAGCCCTGGCGAGCCCATTGGCGCGCCGGCTTCGGGCTGACCACCAGCCACTTCGTTTGAGGCCGCTCTTTGATCGGGCTGCGGGTGGGGTTGCAGCACGACAGCAGTTTTTTACGGCCCACGCGGCGACGGGAAGACCGTGCTCGATCCGAGCACCGCACCGTCTGCAGCGCAGGTCAACCGATCGTCAGCGTCACAAGGTACTGCAGCCATGAGCACTTTCACCATCCGCGTCACGTCCTCAGCGACCAACAGCGCCGGCACTGCCTACGGGCAGCAGCCCGACCTGAATGCGCCCAGCTTTTTGGACATGGAGGTCACGAACAGCACCGACCCACGAATCCAGAACGGTCGCTATGACGCCTACTGTTTGAATCCGATCATCGACATCGGCCTGGCGCCGACTTTCTCGTACGGTTCGGAGGCAGCGTCAGGCGGCTCGGCGGCCTCTTTTGTGCCGATCGGCTTTTCTTCCATCAGCCAAACCCAAGTTGACCGGATCAACTGGATATTGGCGCAGAACTACACCTCGGACGGCAAGTACAGCGCTCAATTCAATTTTGGCGAGGTTCAACTCGCCATCTGGAAGATTCTGGAATTTACCGATGCCCAGATTTCAGGCGCCGGGCTCACGCTGTTCCTCAACGACAACAACCGCAATGTCGTCTCGGGCAGCGATGTCAGCTTCTTGGTGTCGGCGTCGCAGGCCGCCGTGGCCAGCGGGCTTGGCGTGTTGCCGACCGACGCGTTTTTCACCGCTGTCATCGATCCGGCAGGCAACGTGCAGCCGCTGATCATCCAGTTGCAGAGCGCCAAGCTGGGCAACTACGTCTGGCTGGACTCGAACGCCGATGGCCTGCAGGGTGCCGGTGAGGCCGGCGTCGACCGGGTCATCGTCGAGCTTTACAACGGCAACGGCGTCCTGATTGCCAGCACCCTCACCGGCGATGACTTCAGCACGGCCGCTGTTGAGCAGGGTTTCTATCAATTCGCCGGCCTCAAGGCGGGCGATTACCAAGTCAAGTTCATCGCGCCGACTTACGCCTTCACCGCGCAGGACGCGAACGCCAACAGCACCGATGCAGCCGACAGCGATGCGAACCCGCTGACCGGCCTCAGCCAGGTCGTGACGCTGGCTGCCGGTCAATCCAACCAGACCATCGATGCTGGGCTGGTCCTGCCAGCACCGGTGCCGGCCCGCCTGTCGGGCCACGTCTACGAAGACGCCGGCAACGACGGCGTGCGCAACAGCGAAGTGCCGATTGCCGGCGTGCTGATCACCTTGACGGGCACCGACACGCTTGGCAACGTCGTCAACGCCACGGCCACGACGAATGCCAGCGGCTTCTATGAGTTCACCAACCTGGCGGCCGGCACCTACACCGTCACTGAAACCCAGCCTTCCAGTTACCTGGACGGCAGGGACACCGCGGGGTCGACCGGCGGCAGCACGGCGAACAACGACGTCATCGGCGGCATCACGCTGGTGGCAGGCGCCAACAGCATCGAGAACAACTTCGGTGAACTTCCGAAGGCGGCGATCAATGGCTTCGTCTACTGTGACGACAACAACGACGGCATCAAACAAGGCACCGAGACCGGCCTGGGCGGCGTCACCGTCACGCTGACCGGCACCAACGACCTGGGCCTGCCGGTCACGCTGACGACCACCACCGCGGCCAACGGCAGCTACAGCTTCACCGACCTGCGCCCGGGCACCTACGCGGTGACCGAGAGAACGCAACCCGCCGACAAGCTCGACGGCCGTGACACCGCTGGCGACACGCCGGGCAGCACGTCCAGCAACGAGGTCATCAGCAACATCGTGCTGACCCCCGGCCTGGTGAGCAACGACAACAACTTCGGCGAGATCCCGCCGGCCAGGCTGTCGGGCTTTGTCTATGAAGACGCCGGCAACGACGGTGTCAAGGGCGTGGGTGAAGTCGGCATCGCTGGCGTCACCGTCACGCTGACGGGCACCGATGACCTGGGCGATGCGGTCAGCAAGACCACGACCACCGACGCCACCGGCCAATACAGCTTCGACACGTTGCGCCCGGGCACCTACGCGGTGACCGAGAGCCAGCCGGCCAACTACCTCGACGGCAAGGACACAGCCGGTTCGACCGGTGGTGTGGTCAGCAACGACAAGATCAGCACCGTCACGCTCAACGCCGGTGACAACAGCGTCAACAACAACTTCGGCGAGATCGTGACCGCCAGCCTGGGCGACCGGCTGTGGACCGACAGCAACGGCAACGGCAGGCAGGACGGCGGCGAAGCCGGCATCTCGGGCCAGACCGTGACGCTGATCGGCGGCGGCGCGGACGGCCTGATCGGCACGACCGGTGACAACACCACGGCCACCACCACCACCGGCGTGGACGGCGTCTACAGCTTTGCCGGGCTGGCCCCGGGCGTG
>JBBQVF010000002.1:0-91576 GCA_038211805.1 Burkholderiales bacterium
GTGCCTGGCGAAGGCCCGGGGCCTCTGGCCACGGGCCACAGCGGAGTCGGTGCGCAGCGCCGACCGACCCAGCCAGCGACGCTGCCGGGTACCGCCTGGCGCGTCGCGCAGAACAGTCAGAAGCGGGTATTCGGCAACGTCGGCAACGAGCCGTCCGCTGCCGCTCGAATCAAAATCGCTGCGCACGCTTGCGTCCTGGCGCTCTTGAGCGCTCAGACTGCCGGCCGGCTCAGCCGCGTGTCGACCACCAGCCGCTGCTGGTGCAGCAAGCGGACGCGCCCGGCCGCCACGTCGGGCGAGAACACCAGGTTCCAGCTGCACTTGCTGACGGCGCTGGGCAGCACCAGCACGCCGTGCGCGGCCAGCAACTCGGCGCCGAAACGCTGCTGGCCGGCACTGGGCGTGCCGCCATGCAACCAGGCCGGGTTGGGCAACTCATCGGGCAGCACCACCCGCGCCGCCGGGTCGGCCGGCGAGAAGGGGGCGATCTGCACACAACTCAGCACGTGCGGCCGGGCGTCGAGCACATCGAAGCCCCGGTGCACCGCGGCCTCGACCAGGCAGGTGGCCGGGTCGAGGCTGCAGTACACCGCACGCTGGCCCTTGGGGTTCCAGCGGCCGCCAAAACGCTCGGCGCCCAGGCCGCTGTCCCAGGTGGCGGCATAGGGCTCGGCGTCGATGCGCCACGCCAGCAAAGGCTGCGGCCCTGCCCCCACCAGTGCCAGTGCGGCGGGCAGCGGCGCCATCCATGCGCTCAGTTGTAGACCCCGTGTTCGAGCCGGCCGAGAAATTCGGTCACCAGCTCGGCACCCTGCAGCGTTTGCATCAGGTCGATGGGGCGGGCGCCGTCCAGGCCCATCGCCGGGCGGGCCATCCAGCGCTCTGCAGCGTCGCGGCTGCCCATCAGGGTGCCGGCCTGCGACAGCGTCTCGGCCAGCAGCCAGGTCTTGCTGGCCAGGTCGGGCGGCATCGGCTTGGCGGGCTGGTCTTTCTGGCGGCGCAGGGTGCGTGTGCTCAGGCCCACGGCGGCGGCGATGTCGTCGATCGTCAGCGCGCTGAGCTGGTCGATCAGGTTCAGCAGCACCGCATAAGGCAGGCCCTTGACCAGCACGCCGTGGATCTCGGCCCGGCTTTGCGGCAGCTGCTTGAACAGCCGGCGTGCGCCCATGACATCGATGGCGCCGGGGCTGACCGCGGCTGCAACGCCGGCCGGCCAGCGCGGCGCGGGCTCCTGCGCGCGAAGGGGTGGATCCAGGCGGGTGGCGGCGGTCATGCGGCCAAGTGTCACACGTTTTTGGTCAACTGTCAAAAGCGGCACGCCGGCGCGGTCTCGCAACCACGCAGCGCCGGCCGATCCATGCGCCAACCAACCAACCAACCAACCAACCAACCAGCCAACCAGCCAACCAACCAGATAGATGGGTAGTTCAACTGGTTGACATACCAACTTGATCATGGATAAATGACGCCAACGTTGACGACCACAGGAGACCCGCCATGACCGACCGCCGAGCCCTCGAATCCGCCCTGGCCTTGCTGGCCGCCAGCCTGGCCGTGACGGCCCTGGCGGCCACCGGCGCCAGCGCCGCCACCATCAAGGTCGGCCTGGTAGGGCCGTTCTCGGGGCCGTTCGCCCATTACGGCACGCTGTTCAAGGCCGGTGTCGAGGCCTATGTGGCAGCCCAGGGCGGCAAGCTGGCCGGCCACGACGTCGAGTTCATCGTGCGCGACACCGGTGGCCCCAACCCGGGCGGCACCAAAAACCTGGTGCAGGAGCTGATCGTCAAGGACAAGGTCGACTACCTGGGCGGCTTCGTCTTCACGCCCAACGCCTTTGCCGCCGCGCCGCTGGCGCAGCAGAGCAAGACGCCGATGGTGGTGTTCAACGCTGCCACCTCGTCGATCACCGACAAGAGCGAATACATCGTCCGCACCTCGTACACGCTGTGGCAGGTGACGGTGCCGCTGGCGCAGTGGGCCGCCAAGCAGAAGATCCAGAAGGTGGTGACCGCGGTCAGCGACTACGGCCCCGGCATCGACGCCGAGACCGCCTTCAAGAGCGAATTTGCCAAGCAGGGCGGCACGGTTGTCGAGAGCATCCGCATGCCGATCGCTACCAGCGACTTCGCGCCCTTCATGCAGCGCATCAGGGCCAGCGGTGCGCAGGCGGTCTACACCTTCCTGCCCGGCGGCCCGCCCAACCTGGGCTTCGTCAAGGCCTACACCGACAACGGCCTGGCCAAGGCCGGCATCCAGTTTCTCGGCACCGCCGAGACCGACGAATACGATCTGCAGAAGTTCGGCGATGCCGCGCTGGGCCTGACCACCGCCTTCCACTACTCGGCCGCGCACGCCAGCCCGGCCAACACCGCGTTCAAGGCGGCACTGGCCAAGCAGAACCCGCAGGCGGTGGCCAACTACGCGGCGGTCGGCGCCTGGGACGGCATGTACGTGATCCACAAGATGATCGAGGCCACCGGCGGCCAGCGCGACGGCCTCAAGGCCATCGCCGCGGCACGCACGCTGCAGTGGGAAAGCCCGCGCGGCCCCGTGCGCATCGACCCCAAGACGCGCCACATCGTGCAGAACGTCTACCTGCGCAAGGTCGAGAAGGTGGGCGGCACGCTGGTCAACCAGGAGCTGAGCAGCTTCGGCCCGCAGATCGACCACGGGCTGGACAAGTGACCGGCGCCGTCGCCTGATCCACCACCCGCGACACGTCCAGCCGCATGCTGACCCTCGCCAACCTGGCCGTCGACGGCGTGGCCTACGGCATGGTGCTGTTCATCATCGCCGCCGGTCTCACCGTCACGCTGGGGCTGATGCGCTTCGTCAACCTCAGCCACGGCGCGCTGGCGATGGTGGGCGGCTACGCCTGCGCGGGGCTGGTGCGCGAGGCGGGCCTCAGCTTCTGGCTGGCGCTGCCGCTGGCGGTGCTGGCCACGGCGGCCTTCGGCGCGCTGCTGGAGGCCCTGGTGTTGCGCCACCTGTACCAGCGCAGTGAGCTCGACCAGGTGCTGTTCACCATCGGCCTGGCCTTCTTCCTGATCGCCACCACCAACGCGCTGGCCGGCTCGCAGGTGCAATTGATCCCGTTGCCGCCGCTGCTGGCCGGCACGGTCGATCTGGGCTTTCGCACGCTGCCGGCGCAACGGCTGCTGGTGATCGCCGCCGGCGTGGCGGTGGCGCTGGGCGCGGCCTGGGTGATGGCGCGCACCCGCTTCGGCATCTGGCTGCGCGCCGCGGTCGACCATGCCGAGACCGCCGGCACGCTGGGCATCCCGATCCGCCGCGTGCAGTGCACGGCATTTGCCGCCGGTGCCGGCCTGGCCGCGCTGGGTGGCGTGCTGGGCGCCGAGCTGATGCCGCTGGAGCCGTACTACGCGCTGAAGTACCTGGTGCTGGTGCTGGCCGTGGTGGCCGTCGGCGGCATGGGCAGCCTGCCCGGCTCACTGGCCGCGGCGCTGGCGCTGGGCACGGTGGAGACCGCCAGCAAGTACTACGCCTCGCAATGGGGCAGCCTGTTCTTCTTCCTGGCAATGGGCGCGCTGCTGGCCTGGCGTCCGCTGGGGCTGGCCGATCTGGTGAAACGATGAGCGAGTTGCCCTCAACCGCCCGCGCGGCCGCCGACGCGGACGCCGTCCGAGCGGCAGCGGCAGCGGCAGCCGCCGCCGGCACCCCCGCCAGCACCACCCGCGCACCGGCCTTCGCCCCGCCCTGGCGCGCGCCGCTGGTCGTGCTGGTGCTGGGCGGGCTGGCCATGGTCGCTCTACCCGACCAGCTGGGCCTGGTCAGCCGCATCGCCATCACCGCGCTGCTGGTGCTGTCGCTCGACCTGGTGGTCGGCGTCGCCGGGCTGGCCACGCTGGGCCACGCGGCGATGTTCGGCGTCGGCGCCTACGCGGCCGGCATGCTGGCACTGCGCGGCCTGGCCGACCCGCTGGCGGGCCTGGCGCTGGCCGCGGCGGCGGGCGCCGCGGTGGCGGCGCTGTCGGGCGCCTTCCTGCTGCGCTACAGCGGCTTCACCTTCCTGATGCTGACCGTGGCGGTGGCGCAGATCCTGCAGAACCTGGCCAGCAAGTGGCGCGACCTGACCGGCGGCGACGACGGCCTGACGGGCTTCACGATGGGCCCGCTGCTCGGCCGCTTCGAATTCGACCTCGAAGGCCGTGTCGCCGCGGTCTATGCCATCGTGGTGCTGGCCGCGGGCCTGTACCTGGCGCGCCGGCTGGTCGATTCACCCTTCGGCCTGGCGGTGCGCGGCGTGCACGAGAACCGCACCCGCATGGCCGCGCTGGGCACGCCGGTGTTCCGCCGCCTGCTGGCCATGTACACCGCCGCCGGGGCGCTGGCCGGCGTGGCAGGTGCGCTGTCGGCGCAGACCAACGCCATCGTCGGGCTCGACAGCCTGGGCTTCGCGCTGTCGGCCGAGGCGCTGGAGATGCTGGTGCTGGGCGGCGCCGGCCGGCTGCACGGCGCGCTGATCGGCGCCACCGTGTTCACGTTGCTGCACCACACCGCGGCGGCGATCAACCCCTACCACTGGCTGTTCGTGATCGGCGCCGCGCTGATGATCGTGGTGCTGCTGCCGCGCCAGCGGCTGTGGGCCGCGCTGCGGGCGCGGCTGCCGGGAGCCATCCGGTGACCGAGCTGTTGCGCGTCGAGCAGCTCGACAAGCATTTCGGCGGCCTGCACGTCACCCGCGGCGTGTCGCTGGCCTTGAACGCCGGCGACCGGCTGGCGCTGATCGGCCCCAACGGCGCCGGCAAGACCACGCTGGTCAACCTGGTCAGCGGCGTGCTGGCACCCAGCGCCGGCCGCATCTGGCTGGCCGGGCGCGATGTCACCCGGCTGGGCCAGGCCGCGCGGGTGCGCGCCGGCCTGGCCCGCACCTTCCAGCTGACCACGCTGGCGCCGCACCTGCCGGTGCAGCGGCAGGTGGAGATGGCGCTGTTCGAGCGCGAAGGCCTGTCGGGCCGGGCCTGGCGTTCGGTCGACGCCTACCCGCTGCTGGCCGCCGAGGCCCAGGCCCTGCTGCAGCGTCTCGGCCTGGGCGCGCTGGCCGGCGTGGCCACCGAGCGGCTGGCCTATGGCGAGCAGCGGCTGGTCGAACTGGCCCTGGCGCTGGCGCTGCGCCCGCAGGTGCTGATGCTCGACGAGCCGATGGCCGGCGTGCCGCAAGGCGAGGGCCAACGCCTGCTGGCCGCGCTGGACAGCCTGCCGCCCAGCCTGGCGGTGCTGATCATCGAGCACGACATGGACCTGGTGTTCCGCCTGGCCAGCCGCATCGTCGTGCTGGCCGAGGGCGCGGTGCTGGCCGAAGGCAGCCCGCAAGAGATCCGCCGCCACCCGCAGGTGCGCGCCGCCTACCTGGGGAACTGAGCCACGATGACCGCCTTGCTGCAACTCATCGACCTGCAGGCCGGCTACGGCCCGGTCACCGTGCTCAACGGCCTGGCGCTCGAACTGGCGGTCGGTGAACGGCTGGCGATGATCGGCCGCAACGGCGTCGGCAAGACCACCGCCTTGCGCGCGATCATGGGCCTGGCCACGCTGCGGCGCGGCCGCATCGTCTTCGACGGCGAAGACCTGGCCGGCCTCAGCGCCCACCAGCGCGCTGCGCGCGGCATCGGCTACGTGCCGCAGACCCGCGACATCTTCCCGTCGCTGACGGTCGAGGAGAACCTGATCGCCGGCTGCAAGCGCCGGCCGCGCAGCGCGCTGGCCGAGGCCTACGCCTTGTTCCCCAGGCTGGCGCAGCGCCGCCACAACGGCGGCGCCAAGCTGTCGGGCGGTGAGCAGCAGATGCTGTCGGTGG
Organism: Burkholderiales bacterium; assembly: GCA_038211805.1. Lineage (GTDB taxonomy): Bacteria > Pseudomonadota > Gammaproteobacteria > Burkholderiales > Burkholderiaceae_C > Pseudaquabacterium. Next base: position 5,819 of record JBBQVF010000002.1, read on the forward strand.
CGCGTGCCCTGCTGGGCCAGCCGCGGCTGCTGCTGCTGGACGAGCCGCTGGAAGGCCTGGCGCCGTTGATCCGGTTGGAGCTGCTGGCGGCCTTTGCCGCGATGGGCCGGGCCACCGGCCTGGCGGTGCTGATCGTCGAGCAGCAGGTGCGCGAGGCGCTGGGCTATGCCGACCGCGCGGTGATCCTCGAACGCGGCGCGGTGGCCCACGCCGCGCCGGCCGACCAGCTGCGCGACGACGCCGCCACGCTGGAACGCTACATCGGCATGGCCGTGCACTGAGCACCCGCGCGCCTGTCGATCCTGCCCGCTCCAGCGCCGCCCCCTTCGTTTGCCCAGGAGTCCCCATGACCACCGCCACCCTGTCCGCCCCCCGGCCCGCCGCCCCCGAGCTCGACATCGACCCCTACGCGCCGGCCCACCTGCTCGACCCCTACCCGATGCACCAGCGGCTGCGCGAGGCCGGCCCGGTGGTGCGGCTCACGTCCTACGGCATCTTCGGCTGTGCCCGCCATGCCGAGGTGCACGCGGTGCTGAACAACCACGCCACCTTCATCTCGTCGGCCGGCGTGGGCCTGGCCAACTTCAACACCGAGACGCCGTTCCGCCCGCGCAGCCTGATCCTCGAAGCCGACCCGCCGCTGCACACGCAGACGCGCACGGTGCTGTCGCGCATCCTCAGCCCGAAGGCGGTGCTGCAGATCCGCGCCCGCTTCACCGCGGTGGCCGAGGCCATGGTCGACGCGATGCTGGCCAAGGCGGCGCGCGAGGGCACGGTCTGCGGCATCCACGACCTGGCGCAGCCCTACCCGCTGAAGGTCTTCCCCGATGCGGTCGGGCTGGGCGACGACGGCCGCGAGAACCTGCTGGTCTACGGCGACATGATCTTCAACTCGATGGGCCCGCGCAACGAGTTGCTGGCCAAGGCCACCGAGCGCATGGGCCCGGTCACCGCGTGGATCATGGCGCATTGCCAGCGCGAGAACCTGGCGCCCGGCGGCTTCGGCGACCAGATCTACCAGGCCGCCGATGCCGGCGAGATCAGCCACGAGCAGGCGCCGCTGCTGGTGCGCTCGTTCCTGTCGGCCGGGGTCGACACCACCATCAACGGCCTGGGCAACGCGCTGTTCAGCCTGGCCACGCACCCCGAACAATATGCCCGGCTGCACGCCGACCCGGCGCTGGCGCGGCCGGCCTTCGAGGAAGCGCTGCGCTGGGAATCGACCGCGCAGACCTTCTTTCGCACCGCCGCGCACGACACCGAGATCGCCGGCGTGGCCATCCCCGCCAACAGCAAGGTGGTGCTGTTCCTGGCCGCCGCCAACCGCGACCCGCGCAAGTGGCCCGAGCCCGACCGCTACGACATCGAGCGCCGGCCCAGCGGCCATGTCGCGATGGGCTCGGGCATCCACGGCTGTGTCGGCCAGGCGGTGGCGCGGCTGGAAGGCGAAGTGGTGTTGACCGCGCTGGCCCGGCGCGTCAAGACCCTGACACCCGCCGGCCCGGTGACCCGCCGGCTGAACAACACGCTGCGCGCGCTGGACACGCTGCCGCTGCGCCTGGTGCCGGCATGATGGCGGCTGTGCTGGCCTCCACCTCTTCAGGAACCTGATCCCATGCCCGACATCACCCTCATCGAAGCCAACGGCACCGTGCACGGCTTCGAGGCCCCCGACGGCGTGTCGGTGATGCAGGCCGCCACCGGCTTCGGCGTGCCCGGGCTGGTCGCCGAATGCGGCGGCTCGGCGATGTGCGCCACCTGCCACGTCATCGTCGACGACGCCTGGATAAACCGGCTGCCCGCACCGCTGGCCAACGAGCTGGAACTGCTGGACTGCACCGCCGTCGAACGCAGCTCCGGCAGCCGCCTGAGCTGCCAGATCCAGTTGACACCGGCGCTGCAGGGGCTGGTGCTGCACCTGCCCGAACGCCAGCAGTGAGCCGGCGATCGCCCGAGGGGAGTGGCGTCGATGGCTGATTCCCCCGCCACCAAGCGCCGCCGCCCGGCCCCTGCCGCCGCACCCGCACCCGCCGCCGCCGCCGCCGCGATCGACCTCGACCGCTACTCGCCCGCCTACTTCACCTTCATCGCCAACAAACTGGCGCGTGGCGCCTCGGCCCACTACCTGGCGACCTACGGCGTGGGCATCGAGACCTGGCGCGTGCTGGTGATGCTGGCCATCGAGGGCCGGGTCACCGCACAGCGCGTGGTGCAGCTGATCGGCATGGACAAGGCCAGCGTCAGCCGCTGCTTCAAGAGCATGCATGCGCAGGGGCTGATCCGCTTCGAGTCCGACGCGCAGGACGGCCGGCTGCGCCATGCCAGCTTCACGCCACTGGGGCGTGCGCTGCACGACCGCATCCGCCGCTTTGCGCTGCTGCGCGAACAGGTGTTGCACGCGGTGCTGCAGCCGGCCGAGGTCGACACCCTGCTCGACCTGCTGGCACGGCTGCATGGCAACCTGGCCGCGGTCGAAGCGGCCAGCGACGCCTTCATGGTCGATGAGCGCGCCGCGCTACCGGCCGCGCTGTCGGCGCGCCGGCTGCGCCGCGTGACACCCGGCCCGACCTGACCCTCCCCGGCGCCCCGGCGCCCGTCCGGACCGACAATCCATCGCCATGAACTCCATCGTCATCATCGGCGGCGGCCACGCGGCCGCCCAGTTGTGTGCCAGCCTGGCCGAGGCCGGCCTGGGCGCGCAAGTGCACCTGGTGTGCGCTGAAGCCAGCCTGCCCTACCAGCGCCCGCCGCTGTCCAAGGCCTACTTGAAGAACCCCGCCGAGGCGCTGCAGCCGCACCGCGGCGATGCGTGGTACGGCCAGGCCGGCATCACCGTGCACCGCAACGACCCGGCGGTGTCGATCGACCGCGCCGCGAAAACAGTGCGGCTGCTGTCGGGCAGCGAACTGGCCTACGGCCAGCTGGTGCTGGCCACCGGCGCCCGTGCGCGGCGGCCCACCGGCTGGCCCGCCGGCCTGGCCAACGTGGCGGTGCTGCGCGACGCCACCGACGCCGAGCAGTGCCGCGCGCTGCTGGCCGGCGCCGCGTCGCTGATGGTGTTGGGCGGCGGCTTCATCGGCCTGGAAGTGGCGGCCACCGCCCGCGCGCTGGGCCTGGCGGTGCAGGTCATTGAAGTGGCACCGCGGCTGTTGGGCCGCTCGGTCTCGGCCGAGCTGGCCGAGCATGTGCTGGCCACACACCGCGCCGCCGGCATTGAGGTGCTGCTGAACGCCACGCTGGGCGAGGCCGAGCACGACGGCCAGCGCCTGCTGGCCCTCACCGTCAACGGCCGGCGCCTGCCGGTCGAGCGCTTGCTGCTGGGCATCGGCGCCGAGCCCGAGGTCGGCCTGGCGCAGGCGGCCGGGCTGGCGGTGGACAACGGCATCGTGGTCGACGCAGCGATGCGCAGCAGCGACCCGTCGATCCTGGCCATCGGCGACGTGGCGCGGTTTCCGGTCTCGCCACGCTGGGCACCGGCGGGCACCACGCTGCGGCTCGAATCGGTGCAGAACGCCAACGACCAGGCCCGCACCGCCGCGCTGACGATCCAGGGACAGTGCCCGGTGTATGCCGCGTTGCCGTGGTTCTGGTCCGAGCAGGGCGCGATGCGGCTGCAGATGGCCGGGCTGATGCCTGCGCCCGGCACGCCCGACAGCACCCGCCACCGCCGCCCGGGCGCCACCGAGGCCAGCTTCTCGATCCTGCACTACGTCGGCGAGCGGCTGGTCTGCGTCGAATCGGTCAACGCGCCGATGGACCATGTGATGTCGCGCAAGCTGCTTGAAGCCGACCGCCACCCGGCGCCGGCCGTGGCCTGCGATCCGGCCGTGGCCCTGAAGACGCTGCTGGCTTGATGCACGGCCCGCTGGAGGGGGGCATCGTCGCGGTCTTTGCCGTGGTCTACCTCGGCATGTTCCTCGGCGGCCTGCCGCGGCTGAAGCTGGACCGCACCGGCGTTGCGCTGCTGGGCGCGATCGCGATGATCGCGCTGACCGGCCAGCCGATCGAGGCCGCCGCGAAGTCCGTCGACCTGCCCACCCTCGTGCTGCTGTTCGCCTTCATGGTGGTGTCGGCGCAGCTGCGCCTGGGCGGTTTCTACACGGCCGTGACGGGGCGGGTGGATGCCCTGCAACTGCCGCGCAACGGCCTGCTGGCGGCGCTGATCGCGGTCGCCGGCGCGCTGTCGGCGGTGTTCTCCAACGATGTGATCTGCCTGGCGATGACCCCGGTGGTGGCCCGGCTGTGTCTGCGGCGCGGGCTGAACCCGGTACCGTTTCTCGTCGGCCTGGCCTGTGCGGCCAACATCGGCTCGGCCGCCACGCTGATCGGCAACCCGCAGAACATGCTGATCGGGTCGGTACTGCAGCTGCACTTCGGCGACTACCTGCGGCAGGCGCTGCCACCGGTGGCCTTGAGCCTGCTGCTGCTGTGGGCCTGGCTGGCCCACGGCCCGGGCGCGCGGCGTGCAGCGCTGGCGGTGGCGGTGGTGGCACCGGCTGGTGCGGCGGGCGGCGCCAGCCCCGGCGGCATGGAGAGCACCGATTTCGACGGCTTCCAGACCGTCAAGGGCCTGCTGATGGCCGGCGCTTTGATGCTGATCTTCCTGTTCACCGACTGGCCGCGCGACGTGGCTGCGCTGGTGGGCGCCGGCGTGCTGCTGCTCAGCCGGCGCCTGCACTCGGCCGACGTGATGGGCTTCGTCGACTGGCCGCTGCTGTTGCTGTTCATCGGCCTGTTCGTCGTCAACCACGCCTTCGAGTCGACCGGGCTGGCAGCGCAGGCGGTGGGCTGGCTGGCGGTGCAGGGCCTGCACCTGGCCGACCCGGGGCCGCTGCTGGTGGCCAGCGTGGTGCTGTCGAATCTGGTGTCGAACGTGCCGGCGGTGATGTTGATGCTGCCGCAGCTGGCCGGCGCGCCAGCCGAACAGGCCGGTCAGGCCGGGCAGGCCGGCGTGATGCTGGCGCTGGTCACCACCTTCGCCGGCAACCTGCTGCTGGTGGGATCGATCGCCAACCTGATCGTCGTCGACCTGGCGCGCAAGAGCGGCATCGAGATCGACTGGCGTCAGCATGCGGCCATCGGCATCCCGGTGACGCTGGCCACTTTGACCGTGGTGTGGGGCTGGCTGCGCTGGGCGGGCTGATCCCGTCACGCGGTCCCAGCCCGGGCCAGGGCGTAGGCGGCGCCGGCGGCTTCGACAGCCCGCCCCGCGGGCGGCCCGCCTGTCGCCTCAGCCGGCAGGCGACCCCAGCACGTCGGCCTCGGGCTGCTGCAGCAGCGCGGTCAGCAGCGGCGGCTCGAAGTGCCGTTGCACCGAGATGGCGTAGAAGTGCTCGTGCAGGTCGGGCACCACGCCGTATTCCACCAGGCGGCCGCTGCGCAGCTCGTCCTGCACCACCACCGTGGGCAGCAGCGCCACGCTGTCGGAATCGCGGGCCAGCAGGCGCAGCAAGGCCATGTCGTCGACCTCGGCGCGCAGCCGGTAGCGGATGCCCAGGCGCTCGCACATCAGGTCGAAACCGGCGCGGATGTCGCTGTCCCGGCCCGGCAGCAGCAGCGGCACGTCGGCCAGTTCGTCGGGAAATCGAAAGGCGCGCTCCGGCGGCCGGGGCTTGCCCACCAGGCTGACCGGCTGGCGCGCAATGCGCCGGCAGCGCCACGGGTCGTCGGTGCTGGCGTGCACCCGCTGGTTGGACAGGATCAGGTCCAGCGTGTGCACCCGCAGGCGGGCCAACAGATCGCCCAGGCTGCCCGACTGCAGCACCAGCTCGACATCGGCGCGCTCGAGCAGGGGCCGCAGGAAGTTGTCCTGGAAGTTGCGCGACAACGTGGCCACCGCACCGATGCGCAGCACCTGGCGCTCTTCGCGGCGGCCTTCGCGCAGCAGCGCCGTCAGCTCGGCGCCGGCGGCGAAGATCGAATCGGCATAACCCAGCGCCAGCCGCCCGGCCTCGGTGAGTTGCAGGCCGCGGCCGATCCGGCTGAACAAGGGCTGGCCGAGCTGCTCTTCGAGCTGCTTGATCTGCGCTGACAGCGACGACTGCGAGACATGCAGCCGCGTCGCGGCCCGGGTGAGGTTGCCCTCCCTGGCCACCGCCCAGAAGTAGTGCAAGTGGTGAAAGTTCAGCCGTGACACGCCGCATCCGTTCTTTTATACAGCACGCAATGTGCTGAACTATGCATTTTACAGATTGTTTGCGGCGCGGCACAGTCCATCTGTTCCCCCAGCCGGCCCGACCCATGAACCTCCCGCCCGACGCCTCCTCCACCCTGCCGATCTGGCACGCCGCCTTGTTGTACGGGCCTGCGCTGGCGGCCGCTGCGGCGGCGGTCGTCGCGGCGCCCGCCACCACCACGGCCACCGCCTGGCGCGGCGCACGCTGGGCCGCCACGGCGGCGCTGGGGATGGCCGCCGCGTCGCTGGTCGCGCTGCTCGCCGGCTCGGCGGGGTCGGGCCATGGCGTGCGCGCCGATGCCGTCGGCGCCGTGGTGCTGCTGCTGGTGACCTTCGTCGGCTGGGTCATCGTGCGCTATTCGCAGCCCTACCTGAACGGCGAGCGCGCAGAGCGCCACTACGTGCGCTGGCTGATGGCCACCCTGGCCACCGTGGGCCTGGTCGTGGCCACCAACCAGGTGCTGGTGCTGGCGCTGGCCTGGACCGCCACCAGCCTGGCGCTGCACCGCCTGCTCACGTTCTTCGGTGACCGGCCCGCGGCGGTGGTGGCGGCGCACAAGAAGTTCATCGTCGGCCGGCTTGCCGACCTGTGCATGCTGGGCGCGGCCGGCTTGTTGTGGCTGGCCTTCGGCACGCTGCAGATCGATCAGATCAGCGCGCGCGCCGCGGCGTTGCCGACGCTGCCCGGGCCAGCCCAGGCTGCGGTGCTGCTGATCGTCTGCGCGGCGCTGCTCAAGTGCGCGCAGTTGCCATTCCACGGCTGGCTGATCCAGGTGATGGAGGCGCCGACGCCGGTCTCGGCGTTGCTGCACGCCGGCGTCGTCAACCTGGGCGGCTTCGTGCTGATGCGCTTTGCGCCGCTGGTCGCCGAGCTGCCCGCCGCCCAGGCGCTGCTGGTGGTCGCCGGCACGGCCACCGCGGTGCTGGCGGCGCTGGTGATGACCACGCGCATCAGCATCAAGGTGATGCTGGCCTGGTCGACCTGCGCGCAGATGGGCTTCATGCTGATGCAGTGCGGCCTGGGTGCCTGGAACCTGGCGCTGCTGCACCTGGTGGCCCATTCGCTGTACAAGGCCCACGCCTTTTTGGGCGCCGGCGGTGCGGTGCGGCGGGCCCTGCTGGTGCAGCTGACGCCGCGGGCCGCCACACCCGGGCCGCTGGCGCTGGCCGCAGGCGCGCTGCTGGGCGTGGCCATGACGCTGGCCGCTGCCGCCAGCGTCGGCCTGGTGGCGCCGGCCCATGCCGCCTCGCCGGCCATCGGGGTGCTGGCCGGCATCGTCGCGCTGGCCCTGGTGCCGCTGGTCCATGCACAGTCGCTGCGGCTGGGTGGCCGGTGGCTGCCAGCGCTCGGCCTGGGCGCCTTCGGCGTGGCCCTGGCCTACTTCGGCCTGCACGCGCTGCTGGCAGCCTGGCTGGGGCCGGACCTGGGGGCACCAGCCGCAGCGCTGTGGATCGGCGTGGCGCTGGCTTTCGGCGCCCTCTTTCTGGTGCAGTCGATCTGCCTCGTTGCACCCCAGGGGGCGCTGGCGCGCGCGGCGTACCCCTGGTTCTACGGCGGGCTGTTCCTCGACGAGACCTTCAACCGCATCGCCTTTGCCCTGTGGCGGCCACCGGTGCCCGCGGTCGCGGTGCCGCCACTGCCCGCCGCCGACTTCGCCACCGCCCTCGAACTGCCCACCGCCACCGCCGGAGCCCGCGCATGAACGCCGCTGTCCCATCCCAGCCCTTGCAGACCCTGCAGACCCTGCCAACCCTGCCAACCCTGCAGTCCCTGCATTTGGCCGAGCAGATCGCCACCGCCGCCGCCCGCGTGGCGCCGACCTGGCCGCTGGACGAGTTCATCGCTGTCAACCCCTACTGGGGCTGGGTCGACCGCCCGATGGCCGAGGCCGCCGCAGCGCTGGGCACATTGGCCGGCACCCGGCTGACGATGCCGCGGGCCTGGTTCCAGGCGCAGTGGACGGCTGGCCGCCTGCAGCGCCGGCATCTGCATGCGGCGGTCGCTGCCGAACAGGGGCCGGTCGCAGGCCACGGCACCGGTGACACGCAGGTGCAGGTGCAGGTAGCGATAGCGGCGCAGGTGACCGCACTCGAGGCAGCGCTGCAAGTCCCCTCGGCACCGCTGGCGCGGCTGCCGCTGGTCACCGACTGGCGCGACCGGGGCGAGCCGCCGCGGCCGGGTCTGAACTGGGCCGGGCTCGTCACCCACCAGGTCAGCCAACACTGCGCCGCGTTTTTCGACCGCCACCAGGCCAGCTGGGCGATGGACCGGGCGCCGGGCCTGTACGGCAGCTGGCGGCAACAACTGGCCGCCGACCACGGCCTGCCCTGGCGCCAGAGCCGGGCCGCACTGCGCGCCCGCCTGGCCGCCCTGCCCGCCACACCGCAAGCCTTGATCGCCGCCGCACTGGACGGCATGGCCCTGCCCGAGGCGGGACGCGAGCCCTACCTCAGCGCGGTGCTGATGGCCATCGGCGGCTGGGGCGCCTGGTGCGCCTACGAGCGCTGGCAGGCCCGCCTGGCGGGCCGCGACGACGACCAGATCGTCCACCTGCTGGCCATCCGCCTGGCCTGGGAGTGGCTGCTGTTCGAGGACGCGCAGCCCGGCTCGCTGCCGCCCGGCTGGGCCGCTGGCTGGGGCCGCGCGCAAGCCGCTGCCGACGCGCTGCAGCAAGCCCAGCGCAGCGATTGGCTGCTGCAGAGCGCGGTCGAGATCGCCGACCGCGAGCCGATGATCCGCGGCCTGAGCCAGCCGCCGGCGGCCACCGAGGCGGTGCCGCCGGCGGTGCAGGCGCTGTTCTGCATCGACGTGCGCTCCGAGGTCTTCCGCCGCGCGCTCGAATCGGTCAGCCCGGCGGTGCACAGCCGCGGCTTTGCCGGCTTCTTCGGCCTGTTCATCGCCTACTCGCCGCTGGGCAGCGCACTGGTGCGCCCGCAGTTGCCGGGCCTGCTGGCGCCGGCGCACCAGGTCAGCGAATCGGGCGAAGGCACTGCGCTGGGCCAGGTATTGGCAGCGCAACGATGGTCACCGCAACAATTGGCAACGCAACGCCGCGACGCGCTGCAGTGGCGCCAGCGCTGGTCCGAGTTTCGCGGCGCGCCGGCCTCGGCCTTCAGCTTCGTCGAGTCCCTGGGGCTGCTGTACGGCGCCAAGCTGCTCGCCGACAGCCTGCCCGCCACGGCCGCCCCGGCGCGCTGGGAGGACACCGGCCTGCCCGCGCAGGCCGCCGCTGCCCTGCGGCCGCGGCTGGCGCTGACCGCCGACGACCCGGCCGCGGCCGCCGCCATGGCCCACGGCATCCTGACCGCGATGGGCCTGGTGCGCGATTTCGCGCCGCTGGTGCTGCTGGCCGGCCACGGCAGCCGCAGCGCCAACAACCCGCATGCCGCCGGCCTGGACTGCGGCGCCTGCGGCGGCCAGACCGGCGAAGTCAATGCCCGCGTGCTGGCCGACCTGCTCAACGCCCCTGCCGTGCGCGGGCCGCTGCGCGCCCTGGGCATCGACATCCCCGCCGCCACCCACTTCGTGCCGGCGCTGCACAACACCACCACCGACGAGGTGCTGCTCTTCGACACCGACGCGGTGCCGGCGGCGCGGCGGCCGGCGCTCGATCAGCTGCGCCGCTGGCTCGATGCCGCCGGCCAGCGCGCCCGGGCCGAACGGGCCGGCAGCCTGGGCCTGGGCGCACTGGCCGCGCATCCGGAGGCACTGCAGCAGGCCGTGCTGGCGCGGGCCAACGACTGGGCGCAAGTGCGGCCCGAATGGGGCCTGGTGGACAACGCCGCCTTCATCGTCGCGCCGCGCGCGCGCAGCCGCCACCTCGACCTGGCCGGCCGCAGCTTCCTGCACGACTACGACCACCGGCTCGACCCCTCGCTCAGCGTGCTCAGCTTGATCATGACCGCGCCGATGGTCGTCACCCACTGGATCAACCTGCAGTACCACGCCTCCACCGTGGACAACCAGCGCTACGGCAGCGGCAACAAGCTGCTGCACAACGTGGTCGGCGGCCGCCTGGGCGTGTTCGAGGGCAACGGCGGCGACCTGCGCATCGGCCTGCCGATGCAGTCGCTGCACGACGGCCACACGCTGCGCCACACACCGCTGCGGCTGAGCGTCTTCATCGAAGCGCCGCGCGCTGCGATCGACAGCGTGATGGCCGGCCACGAGGTCGTGCGCCACCTGGTCGGCAACCGCTGGCTGCACCTGTTCAGGATCGACCCGCAAACCAGCGCCATCGAGCAGCACGGCCCGGCCGGTTGGGTGGCGGCGGACGCCAGCAACGCCGGCATCGCGGCCGAGGAACCGGCGCTGGCGGGTTGAGCGCCGCCGGGTTGAACGCTGGTGGGCTGCGCATTGGCGCATCGAACAGCGCCGGGTTTCAGCCACAGGCTGCGCTGGCCGGCACGGTCAGGGCGGTGGCACCGGCCGCGGCCGACCGTCAGCCACGCTCAACCACGCTCAACCGCGCTCAACCGCGCTCAGCCCCCGCCGCCCATCACCTTGGCGCGCAGGCGGCGCATGCCGCGCAGCCAGCGCTCGTAGTCCTGGCCCTTGCGCTGCCAGAAGCCCAGCACCTCCTCGTGCGGCAGGATCAGGAAGCGCTCTTCGCGCAGGCCGGCCAGCGCGCACTGCGCCACCGCCTCGGCCGTCAGCGCGCCGTCGCCCAGAAAGCTGGGCCGGCCGCTGTCGCTGTCGGCGCCCAGCAGCATCGGCGTCAGCACGCCCTGCGGGCACAGGCAGCTGACACGGATGCCGGCGTCGCCGTGGGCGATGCTGAGCCATTCACCGAAGCCCAGCGCGGCGTGCTTGGTCACTGAATAGGGCGCGGCGTTGACCTGGCTCAGCAGCCCCGCGGCCGACACCGTCTGCAGCAGCCAGCCTTCACCGCGCGTCAGCATCTGCGGCAGCACCGCATTGGCGGCATGCACATGGGCCATCAGGTTGACGTCCCAGTGGCGTTGCCAGGTGGCGCTGCCGGCATCGGCGTCGACCCGGCTGATGATGCCGGCGTTGCTGCAGAAGATGTCGACCTGGCCGAACTGCGCCGTGGCCCGCTCGACCAGCGCCCGCACCTCGGCCTCTTGCGCGACATCGGTGCGCACGGCCAGCGCGGCGGCGCCCGATCCGCTGACGATCGCCGCGGCCACCGCGGCAGCGCCGTCGCCATCGAGATCGGCCACCACCACGCCGCGTGCGCCGGCTTGCGCGAAGGCCTGGCACAGCGCCTTGCCGATGCCCGAGGCACCGCCGGTGACCACCACCACCTTGCCCTGGATGTCCATCACGCGCGCGTCTCCACCGGTTGTCCGAGCGCGCATTCGATGCGCCGCGTCAGCCGGCGACAAGCACGTTTGCGACAGCCCCCGGCCGGCCCACGCTGCTATGGTCATCGGCCCCGCAGCGCCGCCGCCCGGCCGGGCCAGCGCAGGCCCCAGCACCCTCACCGCTGCACCGATCCACCGCCGCCAGGACCGCCCGCATGACCGACACCCACAACGACAACGACAACGACACCGCCTCACCGCCCTTTCGCGACCTGCCCTCCTTGGTGGCCGAACACGCCCGCGCCCGGCCGCTGGCCAGCGCGCTGGTGGTGGGCGAGCGCCGGCTGAGCTATGCCGAGCTCGACGCCCTGGCCGACCGCGTCGCCGCCGGCCTGCAGCGCGACGGCCTGCAGCCGGGTGAGCGGGTGGCCGTGTGCGGCAGCAGCAGCCCCGAGTACCTGGCCGTGTTCCTGGGCACGCTGCGCGCCGGCGGTGCGGTGGCGCCACTGGCGCCCAGTTCCACCGCCGAGCAGCTGGTCGGCATGGCGGTGGACGCCGACGCCCGCCGCTTCTTCATCGATGGCGACGTCGCCGCTGCGCTGGCCGCCGCCGGTGTGACCGTGCCGACCGACCTGCCCGTCAGCCGGCTCGACACGCACGATGGCCAGCCCCCCCTGGCGCCGTGGCTGCCTGCCGCGGGGGCGACCCCTGCGCCGGTCACGATCGACCCGGCATGGCCGTTCAACCTGATTTACTCGTCGGGCACCACCGGCACGCCCAAGGGCATCGTGCAGTCGCACGGCATGCGCTGGGGCCACATCCAGCGCGCGGCGGTCTCGGGCTATGCGGCCGACGGCACCACGATCATCGCCACGCCGCTGTACAGCAACACCACGCTGGTCTCGGTGATCCCCACGCTGGCCTACGGTGGCTGCGTGGTGCTGATGGCTAAATTCGATGCGCTGGCCTACCTGCAGATCGCCGAGCGCGAGCGTGCCACCCACACCATGCTGGTGCCGGTGCAGTACCAGCGGCTGATGGCGCGGCCCGAGTTCGACCGCTTCGACCTGTCGGGCTTTCGCATGAAGTTCTGCACCAGCGCGCCTTTTGCTGCCGCGCTGAAGGCCGATGTGCTCAAGCGCTGGCCCGGCGGCCTGGTCGAATACTACGGCATGACCGAGGGCGGGGGCACCTGCCTGCTGCAGGCCCACCTGCACCCGAGCAAGCTGCACACCGTGGGCCAGCCGGCCGAGGGCCACGACATCCGGCTGATCGACGAGCAGGGCCGCGAGGTGGCCCGCGGCGAGGCCGGCGAGGTGGTCGGCCGCTCGGGCGCGATGATGACGGGCTACCACAAGCAGCCGGCCAAGACCGCCGAGGCCGAATGGTTCGATGGCGAAGGCCGGCGCTACATCCGCACCGGCGACGTCGGCCGCTTCGACGAGGACGGCTTCCTGACCCTGTTCGACCGCCGCAAGGACATGGTGATATCCGGCGGCTTCAACATCTACCCCAGCGACCTGGAAGCCGTGCTGCGCCGCCACCCGGCGGTGGCCGATGCGGCGGTGGTGGGCGTGCCCTCGACCGAATGGGGCGAGACGCCGGTGGCCTACGTGGTGCGGCGCGAAGGCAACATCGACGCCGCCGAAGCCATCCGCGACTGGCTGAACCACCAGGTCGGCAAGACCCAGCGCCTGTCGGGCCTGCGGCTGATCGACGAGCTGCCGCGCAGCGCGATCGGCAAGGTGCTCAAGCGCGAGTTGCGCGACGCCTGGGGCCGGCCGGCGGCCTGAAAAACGGGCCGACCGGCCGGACCAAATGGCGGTCGCTACGCTGCAGCGCCTGGCCGGTGCGCTACGCGGGTCCGGGTCAGACGAACCGCGTCAGACCTGCCACGTCAAACCAGTCCCGGCAGAAAGCGCCGGGTGCGCGCCCGGTACGTTGCATAACCCGGGTGGTGGGCGACCATCCAACGCTCCTCCAAACTGGATTTGAGCCACAGCACGGTGGCCAGTGCCAGCCAGATGGCGGCCACGGCCCGCCGCTGGTCGTCATCGGCGCCCAGCACGCCCGCCAGGCCGGCCAGCAAGATCGACGTGTACATCGGGTGGCGTATCCAGCGGTACGGTCCGGCCTGCACCAGTTGCCCGCCAGGCTTGGGAGTCGGCCGGATGTTGAAGTTGCCCGGCCGGTTGGCCGACAGCGCCCACAACCCCAGCGCCACCGCGGCCAGCCCCACCGCCCAGGCGAGCGCCGGTCCCCGGCCGTGCAGAATAGCTGGCCCGGCCAGCCAGCCGATCGCCCCCATCAGACCGAACTGCAGCGCCACCAGCGCGCTGCCCAGCCGCTGGCCGCCGGCGGTCATCGCGGCCCGGAGCGGCGGCGCGGTGCCGCGCGGGCCTCGGCCGCAGCGGCCGCGGCGGCTTCGCGCAGCTTGTCCTTCTTGCTCTTGCGCTTGCCCTTGATGCCGCCGGTGGGGTCGGCCGGCAGCGGCGACAGCGGCGCCAACGGCGACGCTGCCGGCTCGAAACCCGCCACCTGCTCGCGCGCCACCCGCTGCTGCTGGCGCTTCTCGATCAGCTGGAAATGGGCCTCGTTGCCCGGCGCGTCAGCGCAGATGAAGCTGACTGCCAGGCCTTGCGCGCCGGCCCGGCCGGTGCGGCCGATGCGGTGCAGATGGTCGACGGCCGAGCGCGGCAGGTCGTGGTTGACGACCACCGGCAGGCCGGGCAGGTCGAGGCCGCGGGCGGCCAGGTCGGTGGCCACCAGCACGGTCAGCCGGCCGGCCTTCAACTCGCCCAGCACGCGGGCGCGCCGGCCCGGGCTCTGCCGGCCGTGCAGCGCCTCGGCGGTGACGCCGGCGCGCTGCAGCTTGTCGGCGACATGCTCGCTGGCGTACTGCGTGGCCACGAACACCAGCACCCGGGTCCAGCCTTCGCTGCTGATCAGCTGGCGCAACAGCGGCGTGCGGCGCGCGCTGTCGACCAGGAAGGCGCGCTGGGTGATGTCGGGCAGCGCGGCAAGGTCGGACGCGGGGGCCTCCACCCGCACCGGCTGGTGCAGCACCTGGCCGGCCAGGGCCACCACCGCCTCGGGCAGGGTGGCCGACAACAGCAGCGTCTGGCGGTCGGCGGGCAGCAGGGCCAGCAGGCGGTTGATCTCGTCGGCAAAGCCCTGGTCGAGCAGGCGGTCGGCTTCGTCGAGCACCAGCGCGCCGACGTCGGCCAGGCTCAGCGCACGGTGGCTCAGCAGGTCGAGCAGGCGGCCCGGCGTGGCCAGCACCAGGTCGGCGCCGCCGCGCAAGGCCATCATCTGCGGGCTGATGGCGGCACCGCCCACGGCGGCCACGATCTTGATCGCCGCGGCGGCTGCGCCCGCCGGCCCATCGGCCAGCCCCCCGCACAGGCTGCGCGCCGCGGCGGCGGTCTGCAGCGCCAGCTCGCGGGTGGGCGACAACACCAGCAGGCGCAGCCGGCGCGGCCGCTCTGCTTGCTGGTCCGGCGTGTCGAGCAGCCGCTGCAGCAGCGGCAGCAGGAAGGCCGCGGTCTTGCCCGAGCCGGTGGGCGCCAGCGCCAGCAGGTCATGGCCGTCCAGCACCGCCGGCAGGGCCGCCGCCTGGATGGCGGTGGGCAAGGCCCAGCCCACGGCGGCAGCGGCCTGGGCCATCGCGGGCGACAGGCCCAGCGCGGTGAACGACGGCGGCGGGTCGGTCGCCAAAGGCAGGCCGACGGTGGGAGCGCCGGGGATTCCAGGGGTGTCAGGGGTTGTATTCAAAGCGGGCGAAGTGTACGGCGCAGGGCTGGCGACGTGAGACGTGAGACGTGCGACGTGCGGCGTGCGGCTTGCGGCTCGCGGCTCGCGGCTTGCGCAGTACGACTTGCGACTTGCGCGGTGCGCACTGCGGCGTGCGGCAGGCGGCCCTCAGCCGCAGTCGTCGCGCCAGTGGGCGCGACCTACACTGCCCCGGCGCTATGCCCGACCGCCCTCCGCACCCGCCGCCACTGTCGCCGCCACTGTCGCCGACAGGGTCGCTGCCAGAGTCGCTGCCAGAGTCGCCGCCAGTACCGCGGCCGGCGGCGTCGAGGACGCCATGGCTGATCTCGGCTAGAGAGCCGGCGGCCTCCGCTCGCTGCAGCGGGACGCCAGGCGCCGCACGGCCCTGTTGTGCCAATTGCCAGCGGCCCCTGTCCAGTTGCCTGTGCCGCTGGGTCTGCCCGACCGACCCCGCGATGCCGGTGCTGGTGCTGCAGCACCCGGCTGAAGCGCACCAGGCCAAGGGCAGCGTGCGCCTGCTGCAGCTGAGCTTGCACGGCTGCCAGGTGGAAGTGGGCGAGCGCTTCGACCCGGATGCCCTGGCGCGCTGGCTTGCGGCGCCCGGGCCAGGCCTGGCAGCACCGGCCGCAGCTGCGGCCCCCGCAGCTGCTTCTGCAGCACCTCAGGCAGCGCCTCAGGCAGCGCGTCATGCCGCACCAACCACCATGCGCCCGCTGCTGCTCTACCCCGCCGAGCCCGGCAACCCGCCCGCCGCCGCACCGACCCTGCCCCTGCCCGACCCCACCGGCTGGCGCCTGGTGCTGCTGGACGGCACCTGGCGCCAGACCCGCCAGCTGCTGCGCCTCAACCCGCTGCTGCAGGCGCTGCCGCGCCGGGCGCTGCCGGCGCCGCCGCCGTCGCGCTACACCATCCGCCGGGCGCAGCGGCCCGAGCAGCGCTCGACGTTGGAAGCGGCCTGCCTGGCGCTGGCCGCGCTGCAGGGCGATGCTGACCGTTTTGCGCCGCTGCTGGCGGCCTTCGACGGCTGGGTGGCGGCCGAGCTGGCGCGTCGCCCGGTGGCTTGCGCAGCAGCGGGCCCACCGGCTTGGCCACCGGCTTGATCCTGGCCAAGACACCTGGGCGACACAGCGGGCAAGCCCCGAGCTGAGCCGGCGCCCGCCGTCCGCACAATTGTGGGCAACGGCCTGGGCAACGACCTGGGCAACAACCCGGGTAACGACCTGGGCCATGACCCCGGCACCAGCCCAGGCAAGCACCCCGACATCCGCCTCGACACCCGCCCCGACAGCACCGCGGCCCGCCCGCCGATGGCCCGCCCCCACCAGGAGACTCCCCCATGTACCCCGGCAAATACGCCCAGCAATTCGCCGACCGGCCGGCCTTCATCATGGCCAGCAGCGGCCAGTCACTGACTTACGGCGAACTCGAAGCCCGCAGCAACCGGCTGGCCCACCTGCTGCGCGCCCAGGGCCTGCAGCGGCTGGGCCACTACGCGGTGTTCATGGAGAACAACGCCCACTACATCGAGTCCTGCGTCGCCGGCGAGCGCAGCGGGCTGTACTACACCTGCATCAACGGCTACCTGCAGGCCGAAGAGCTGGCCTACATCCTGAACAACAGCGAATCGAAGCTGCTGATCACTTCGGCCGAGAAACTGGACATCGCCCGCCAGGCACTGACCAGCGCGCCCCACGTCACGCTGTGCCTGGTGGTGGGCGACGGCGCCGCGGTGGAAGGCCGGGCCGGTGCCGCCCGCGTGACCGATTTCGACGCCGCGGTGGCCGGCTACCCGGCCACGCCGATCGCCGATGAATCGCTGGGCACCGCGATGCTGTATTCATCCGGCACCACCGGCCGGCCCAAGGGCATCCTGCGGCCATTGCCCGAGAACCCGCCGGTGCAGCCGTTGCCGCTGTTCAGCTTCCTCAGCAACCTGTGGCAGTGCGAAGAGGGCATGACCTACCTGTCGCCGGCACCGCTCTACCACTCGGCACCGCTGGCCAACGTCAGCCTGGCGATCCGCCATGGCGGCACGGTGATCATCATGGAGCACTTCGATCCGCAGCATTACCTGGCGCTGCTGCCCCGATACCAGGTGACGCACACCCAGCTGGTGCCGACGATGTTCTCGCGCATGCTCAAGTTGCCGCCCGAAGCGCGCGCCCGGGCCGATGTCTCCAGCCTGAAGATCGCGGTGCATGCCGCGGCGCCCTGCCCCGCCCAGGTGAAGGAGGCCATGATCGACTGGTGGGGCCCGATCGTCCACGAGTACTACGGCGCCACCGAAGGCATGGGCTTTTCTGCCTGCAACACGCCCGAGTGGCTGGCCCACCGCGGCACGGTCGGCAAGGTGCTGATGGGCGAAATCCACATCCTCGACGAGCAGATGCAGCCCGTGCCACGCGGCCAGAGCGGCGAGATCTGGTTCAAGACCGCCAGCCCGTTCGTCTACTTCAACGACCCCGAGCGCACCGCGCTGACCCGCTCGCCCGACGGCAGCATGACCACCGTGGGCGACATGGGCTACCTGGACGACGACGGTTTCCTTTACCTGACCGACCGCTCCACCTTCATGATCATCTCGGGTGGCGTCAACATCTACCCGCAGGAATGCGAGAACCTGCTGATCACCCACCCCAAGGTGGCCGATGCGGCGGTGTTCGGCGTGCCCAACGAAGACCTCGGCGAAGAAGTGAAGGCCGTCGTGCAACCGCTGCCCGGCACCGCCCACACGCCCGAGCTGGCAGCCGAGTTGATCGGCTTCTGCCGCGAGCACCTGGCGCACCTGAAGTGCCCGCGCACGATTGACTTTTCCGAGCAGCTGCCGCGCCTGCCCACCGGCAAACTCTACAAGCGCGTGCTGCGCGACGCCTACTGGGCTGGCCACAAGAACCGCATCGTCTGACGGCCGCGCGACGCCAGGCGCGTGGGCGTGGGCGGGGGCGTGGGCGTGGGCGTGGGCGTGGGCGTGGGCGTGGGCATGGGCATGGGCATGGGCATGTTGATCCGGCGCTGCCCTGCCTGACGTCAGCCTCTTGGCCGCGGCTGCCTGGGTCGGGCTGCGCCGCATCGGCCTTGTCCCGCAGGCGCCGCCAGGCCGCAGCCGGATCGCCGACAATATCGGCCGACTCTGGTCTTGGCCCGGCCCCATCCGCCCGGCCCGCGCAATGAACGCTCGAATCCCGCCCGCATCCGTCGGTCAGCCCGCCGCCGCCCTGGCCAGCGCCCGGTTGACCGCGCCCTCGCCGGTGCCCCGCGGTACGCTGGTCAGCTGCAAGCTGCCCACGCCCTGGGGCGAGTTCGACCTGCACGGCATGGTCGACGTGGCCACCGGCGCCGAACATGCCGCGATGAGCCTGGGCACGCTCGACGACGGCGCGCCGGTGCTGACCCGCGTGCACAGCGAATGCCTGACCGGCGACACGCTCTACAGCCTGAAATGCGACTGCGGCGCCCAGCTCGAAGCCGGCCTGAAGGCCATCGCCGAAGCCGGCCGCGGCTTGCTGCTGTACCTGCGCCAGGAGGGCCGCGGCATCGGCCTGGTCAACAAGATCCGCGCCTACGCGCTGCAGCAGGCCGGCGCCGACACGGTCGAGGCCAACCGCCTGCTGGGCCTGCCCGACGACGCCCGCGACTACGCGGTGGCCGCCGACATGCTGCGCGGCCTGGGCGTGCAGCAAGTGCGCCTGCTGACCAACAACCCGGCCAAGGTCGACGCGTTGGAACGGCTGGGCATTGCGGTGGTCGAGCGGGTGCCGCTGCACACACCGTCGAACCCGCACAACGCGGGCTACCTGCAGACCAAGTCGCGCCGCATGGGCCATTACGGGCCCGACGACGACGCAGGCTGATCCCGGGCAGTGGCCAGCGGCAGGCGGCACAGGCGCATCGACCCGTCGTCGGGATCAACCTGGATGTTGAAGCCCAGGCGCCGGGCCAAACGCAGCATCGGCTGGTTGATCGCGAGCACGAGGCCCTCCATCTCGGCCAGACCGCGCCGGGTCGCCGCATCGATCAGGGTCTTCATCAGCAAGGTTGCCAACCCGGCGCCACCGAAACGCTCGGCCACGGTGATCGCAAACTCACAGTGACTGCCGCCACCGGTGACCACCGCGATGGCGCTGCCGACGATGTCGATGCCATCGCTGGCCGGCACGGTCGCCACCAGGCCGATGCCCTGGGCCGGAAACGAGGCCAGCACCTGCCGCAGCTGCGCGACATTCGGCTCGCGCACCGTGCGCATGAAGCGCATGTAGCGGGCCTCGGCGCTCATGCGCTCGAAGGCCTGCAACAGTTCGGCCTCGTCGGCCGGGCGCATCGCCCGGATGTGCACCGGCCGGCCGTCGCGCAGCGTGGCATCGAAGTCCTGAACAGCGTCGTTCATCGTCGTCCTTTGCCGGGCTTGCAGACCCCCATCGACTGTTGCCGGCCCGCTGCAGACCGGCGTTGCGGCTGATCAAAGCTCGGTCAATTGCCCCGCCTGCCATAGTTCGCGCAGCCTGAACTTCTGGATCTTGCCCGACCCGGTGAGCGGAAACTCGTCCAGCGCAAACCAGCGCCGCGGCGTCTTCTGCGGTGACAGGTGGACGCGCAGGTAATCGACCAGCGCGGCCTTGTCGATCACCGCGCCGGGCGCGGCGCGCACGAAGGCGCCCACCTCCTCGCCCCACTTGGCATCGGGCAGGCCGACCACCGCCACCGCGCCGATGCTGGGGTGGCGGAACAGCAGCTCCTCCAGCTCGCGCGGGTAGATGTTCTCGCCGCCACGGATGATCATGTCCTTCAAGCGGCCCTCCACCGTGCAGTAGCCGCGATCGTCCATCGCGCACAGGTCGCCGGTGTGCAGCCAGCCGTCGGCGTCGATGGCCTGGGCGGTGGCCTCGGGCATCTCGAAGTAGCCATGCATCACGTGGTAGCCGCGGGTGCAGTACTCGCCGATCTGGCCGGTGGGCAGCGTCTGCCCGGTGGCCGGGTCGATGATCTTGACTTCGACATGCGGCATCGGCGCACCGATCGTGCCGGCCTTGTCGGCCAACGTGTCGGTCGGCCAGGTCATCGACGCCACCGGCGAACACTCGGTCTGGCCGAAGACGATGGTGAACGGTGCACCCAGCTGCGCTTCCAGCCGCGTCACCAGCGCGGCCGGCACGGTGGACCCACCGGCGCAGATGGCGCGGATCGACGACAGGTCGGTCTCGGCAAAGCGCGGATGCTCCATCATCGCGATCAGCATGGTCGGCACGCCGACCATCGCGTTGCCGCGGTAGGTCTCGAAGAGTTCGAGCACCAGGCCCGGCTCGAAGGCCTCGACCAGCACCTGGGTGGCACCGCGCGACACCGCGCCTATCACGCAACAGACGCAGCCGCCGGTGTGGAACAGCGGCATCGTGGTGATCCACACCGCGCCGTCGTCGGCCACGCCCATGCGCTGCGCCGTGTGCGCGCCGTTGTTGGCCAGGCCCTGGTGGTGCAGCAGCGCACCCTTCGGGAAACCGGTGGTGCCCGAGGTGTACTGGATCATCACCGGATCACGCGGCCGCACGACGGGCAGCGAGATCGTGGCGTCGTCACCCGCGGCGACGAACGCCGGCCAGTCGTCGAAGCAGATGAGCTCACGCAACTCGGGGCAGTCGGGCGCCACGGCCTGCGCGGTGGCCAGCATGGCGTTGCCGCGGAACTGCCGGGCCACCAGGATGCCGGCCGCACGAGACTGCTTCAGCACATAGGCCAGTTCACTGGCACGGAAGGCCGGGTTGACGGTGACCAGCACCAACCCGGCCATTGCCGCGCCGAACTCCAGCATCACCCACTCGGGCAGGTTGGGCGCCCACACCGCCACCCGCTCGCCGGGCTTGAAGCGGCTGAGCAGGGCGCGCGCGGTGCGCTGACTTTGGGCGTGCAGCTCGGCGTAGGTCCACTGCCGGCGCAACGCGGGGTCGGCCACGCCGGCGATCAGGGCCAGGCGGTCGGGCGTGGCCGCGGCGGTGCGCGCCAGCAAATCGCCCAGCGTGGTGTCGAGCAGCGCGGGCAGCTGCGGGCCGCGGGCGTGGGATTGGGGTTGGGGTTGGGGTTGGGGTTGGGGTTGGGGTTGGGGTTGGGGTTGGGCCATCGTGTCTCCGCCGGGTTGGCAACCCCGGCAGGATATCGGTCTGACCGCGGTGACACCAGACGGCAGCAACCCTGGCGCGGCGGCCCAGGACGTCTGAACCGGCGACAGCGGCGGCAAGGGCGGCGACAGCGGCAGAGGCTGCAAAATCGGCCGCTTGCTACCTGCCCAGCACGCTGCCCATGCCCGCCCCGCCGAAACCCAAAGCCCCCGACAAAGCCGACTTGCTGGACCTGCCGCCGTTTGCCGCCCTCAGCCTGTCGCAGGTGCGTGCGCCGACGCAGGACGACGCGCTGGCGGCGGCCTGGGCCGACCTGCGGGCGCAGCGCTTCATCGGCTTCGACACCGAGTCGAAGCCCACTTTCGCCAAGGGCGAAGTCAGCGGCGGGCCCGACGTGGTGCAGTTCGCCACCGCGTCGACGGCCTACGTGTTCCAGTTGCGCCATGCCGCCAGCCTGGACCTGGTGCGCCAGGTGCTGGCCGAGCGCGGCGTGGTGAAGGTCGGCTTCGGCCTGGGGCAGGACCAGCAGCAACTGCGCCAGCGCCTGGGCGCCTGTGCGCAGCCGCTGCTCGACCTGGACGTGGTGTTCCGCCGCCAGGGCTACCAGCGCACCATTGGCATCAAGTCGGCGGTGGCCATCCTGTTCAACCAGCGCTTCGTCAAGTCCAAGCGCGTCACCACCTCGAACTGGGCCCAGCACCCGCTGGAGCCGCGCCAGCTGCTCTACGCGGCCAACGACGCCTGGGTGGCGCTGCAGGTGCTGCATGCGCTGGGGCTAGACGAATACCAATTGCCGGTGTGGGCGGACGGTGAGCCGCCGGCCGCCGAGGGGCCGCCCGACGCCATCGCCGCCACCCGCCCGCCCGGCCAGCCCGGCCCGCCCGACGCCCCTGCGGACGGCCGTGACGCGCCGGCACGCCAACCGCGACGGCGCCGGCGGCGCCGCGCCGCCACGCCGGCCACCGGTACCTGAAGCCAGCCGCCGGCGCGCTGGCCCGACCCGGGGCCAGCCCCAGGTCGAGGGCCCTTGAACGGGCTGTGGTCACCGCATCCGGAACGCTTTAGCATCTCGTTCAACCGGCCTGCGCCGGTGGGGAGAGTGGCATGCGCACGGTCAAGATCTTCCTGGCGTCATCGGCTGAGTTGCGTGCCGACCGCGACGAGTTCAAGCTCGCCGTCGCCGCGCGCAACGACGCCTGGATGCACCACGGCGTGCTGCTGCAGGTGGTGGCCTGGGAGCACTTCCTCGACCTGATGGCAGCCGACGGCCTGCAACAGGTCTACAACCGCGCCATTGCCGAGTGCGATCTGTTCGTGATGCTGTTCCACACCAAGGTGGGCCGCTACACGCTGGAAGAATTCGAGACCGCGTTCGGTACCTTTCAGGCCACCGGCAAGCCCTTCCTGTTGACCTACTACAAGCAGGCGGCGGATGCAGGGCGCACGGTCGATCCCGCCGACCAGGCCAGCCTGATCGCCTTTCAGGACCGGCTGAAAACCCTGCGCCACTACCAGACCGTCTACCAGACAGTCGACGGCCTGAACCTGCACTTCAGCCAGCAACTCGACCGGCTGGCGGCGACCGGCTTCATCGAGTTCCGTTTCGCGCATGACGGCGCCGACGCGCCGGATGCGCCGATCTACCAGGCCAGGATTTCCGGCAGCGGTGCGATCGCCCAGGGCCCGGGCGCGGTGGCCGTGTCGGTGTCGGTGGCGCCCGGCGGCGTCTACATCGGCCGGATCGACATGACCGGCGCCGCCGTGCGGCCACGGCCGGCACCGCCCTGGCAGGCGCCGGCGCCCGCCGCCGACCATGTGCCGCGCGAGACCGATCTGGCGCCGCTGCGGGCCTTGTTCGTCGACGCCGCGGGGGCTCTGCAGCCAGTGACGGTCGGTTTGCACGGCTTTGGCGGTGTCGGCAAGACCACGCTGGCCCGGCTGTTGTGCGCCGACCCCGCGCTTCGCCAGGCCTGCCGCGACGGCATCCTGTGGACGGCGATCGGCACCAACGCCGGCGACCCGCGCGAGCGCTTGGCCGCACTGGTCACCGCGCTGACCGGCGAGTGCCACGGCTGCTCGACCCTGGACGGCGCCCGGGCGCAGTTGCAGGCGGCACTGGCCGGGCGGCAGCTGCTGCTGGTCATCGACGACGTCTGGAACGAGGCCCACATCCAGGCGCTGATCGACGCCACCGCCGGCTGCGCCCGCCTGATCACCACCCGCAAACCGTCGACCCTGCCCTACGGCGCCCTGGCCGTCGACCTGCGCACGATGAACGAGCCCGACGCGGTGCACCTGCTGGGGCTGGGCTTGCCAGCGGGCGCCGGGCCGAGGTTGGCCGCACTGGCTGGCCAACTGGGCCATTGGCCGGTGCTGCTGCGCCTGGCCAACCGCAGCCTGCGCGAACACCTGAGCCAGGGCCTGCCGGTCGAGGCCGCGCTCGATGCCGTGGGCCGCGACCTCGGCCGCGCCGGCGTGGCCGCATTCGACCCCGACAGCGACGTGCTGGAGCGCGACCAGGCGGTGGCCGCCACCGTCGAGGCCAGCCTGGCGCTGCTCAAACCCAACGAACGCCAGCGCTACGCCGAGCTGGCGGTGTTTCCGCAGGACGTGCCGATCCCGCTGGCCCGTGCGGCCGAGCTGTGGCGGCTGACCGCCGCACTCGACGAGGACGACAGCCGCGACCTGGTCGCCAAGCGGCTGGACCCGCTGTCGCTGCTGGACTACGACGCCGGCGCCGGTCTGCTGCGCCTGCACGACGTGTTGCGCCGCTACCTGTTCGACCAGTTGCCCGACCGCGCCGCGCTGCACCAGCGGCTGAGCGACTGCTGGACCGACCGGCCGGCCAAGGGCCGCAGCTATGCCTGGCGCTGGCTGGCGCACCAGCGCGCCCAGGCGGTGATCGCCGCTGATCCGGCCCATCTGGCCGAACGCCACGCCCGCGCCGCGGCACTGGTGGCGCTGGTGGCCGACGCCGACTGGCAGCAGGCCCACCAGGCTGCGCTGCAGGACCTGCCCGCGCTGCGCGACGCGCTGGCCAGCGCGCTGGACGCGGCGGTGGCCGATGCATCGCCGGCCGGCGTGCCGCTGTTGATCACCGCCGCCGACACCCTGGTGCGCTTTCGTGACGAGCACCAGCGTGCCGAGCCGCTGTTCGAGCTGGCGCGCCAGGGCGACCTGGCCGGCGCGCGGCGTCGCGGCTCGCTGTTCACCCTGGACGCTCATTGGCGCCAGGCTCTGCTGCTCACCGTGGTCTGGCTGGCGCCGGCAGCCCGGCACGCCGAGGCGGTGGCACTGTTCAACGAGGTGGACGCCGAAGGCTCGTCAAACGCCGTGCTGCAGGCGCTGGCCGCCTGGGTGCGTGCCGACCTGTTCGGCGTGCCAGCGCCGCTGTGGCCTGAGATGGTGGCGCCCGCCCGCGCCACCGACTACCTGGTCGAGCAGTTGCTGGACCGGCTGGGCGGCACGGCCCACGACCGCGAGTTCCTGCTGTCCGAAGGCATCGCCGCGCTGGCGCAGAACCCCGGCATGCCCACCCGCGGGCTGGCACGGCCGGACCCGGGCGCAGCGGCGGGATCGACCCGCCAACAGACCGGCAGACCGCCGCGGAAACAGACTCGCAAACTGGCCCAGGCCCAGGCCCAGGCCCAGACCCAGCCGCAGCCGCAGCCCCAGCCCCAATATCTGGCCGCACAGGACGGGCCCTACCTGGTCGCCCATGCCGTGCGCGACCCGGCCAAGGGCAGCGCCGCCTTGGCGCGCTACCTCGGCGTGTTCGCCAGCTACGGCTATGCCGAGTACCGCTACAGCAGTTGCTGGCTGCTGCTGGGCGCGGCCGTGCACTTCCCCGGCGGCCAAGGCCAGGCCTGGGTGCGCGACGCGGCCGTCAGCATCCTGCAGGCCGCCTTGGGCGGCGGCAGCATCGAATTCGAGGGCAGCCTGACCGTGGCCGTCGACGCGGTGGCGGCGCAGGCCGGTGGTGCTGCCGGAGATGCCGCCGAGAAGGCCGCCGCGAAAAGCGTGCTGTTGGACACGGCCCACGGTTTGCTGGCCGAAGCCGCGCGGCTGCGGTCGGGCCGCGAGCAGCCCAGCAGCGACCGCTGGGGCCACCACAAGCGCCGTCTGCTGGCCCATGCCCAGGCGCTGGGCTGGGCGCTGGGCGAGGCGGGCCAGGCCGACGCCTTGCTGGATGCCGCCGCAAGCCTGGCTGATTCAGGTTTCGCCGGCTACCAGGCGCCGGCCTGCCTGGCGCTGGCCGAGACGGTGCGGCTGTGCCGCGAAGGCGACCCGCCGCAGCCCGACCCGCGCATCGACTGGGCGCTGCAACAAGCCCAGCAGGCCGCCCACAACGTGCAGGATCCGACCTTCTGCGCCCGCACGACGGCGCGTATCAACGCGATGCGCCGCCACTGGTGGCCCGGCTTCGCGCTGGAGGCCCGCGCGCAGCGCATGCCCGAGGCCCGCCACGACCCGGAGTTCAACGCGCTGCACCGGGTGGGCCAGGGCTACGATGGCCGCCGGCCCGGTGGCCTGCCGTCGCCGGCACAAGCGGGCGACGATGGCAGCCTGCAGGCCTTGCAGGCGTTGTACCAACGGCCCTGGGACGACTTCATCCGCCTCAACGACGCCGACCGACCGCTGCAGCCCGGAGACGAGGTGGCCGTGCCCGACCCGGGCCTGCTGCCGCTGATCGCCGCGCGCCTGGCCGCCGAGCTGCTGGCCCAGGCCGATGCGGCGCCGCTGACGTCGCGCCGGCTGCAGCTGCTGCGCTCGCTGGTGCCCTGTGCGCTGCCCAACCCCACGGCGCTGGACACCGTGTTGTCGCGCCTGGTGCTGGCCCAGGCCCGACGCGACGACCCCGCCACCGCCGCCGAGGTGCAGGCCCTGCGCGCGGCGCTGCAACACCGACCGGCCCCCCCTGCCCCGCCCACCGATGCCGAGCCGCTGACCCGGCAGCCCGCGCTGCCGAGTTGACCGGTGGGGCGTGCCCGGCCGTCCTGTGCATCGGTCGCGCTGATCGGTGGTTTCGTGCGCCATGGCCGCCCGCCTCGGTCGACCCAGGCCCGACAGCCTCCTGGAGAAAGCGCGTCATTCATTGCCGCCGGCCTTCGGCCACCGAGAACATGACGATGTCCATCTCGCTCGGCGCCTTCCAGGTACTGCCGTAACGGGCGGTTGCGTAAACATCGAGCACGACCCGGCTGATCAGCGGCGACTCCCAGTCATGCGCGGCCAGCCGGCGTCGCAAGCCTGGCGTGGCGATCGGCGAATCCAGCAGCCGAGGCGCTGCCTGGTCGATCCAGCGCACCTGCTCGTCCTCGGGCAGGGTCGCGAACTCCGCCCTGACCTGCTTGAGCTTGTGGGCCTTCCAGGCTTCGATCAGCTGTTGCGCCTCCAGGCGCGGGTCAACCACGGGTGCGGCTGGCGGCTCTTTCAGCGGCTGCAACGGTGGCGTGGCGGCCATGCCACCGTCGGGAAAGCGGTTGGCCAACACCGCCTTGATGTACGCGCCCCGGTTGAGGATCTTCGCCGCCGATGCGCTCTCGACATAGGCTTCCATCGCATCCAGCCCTTCGGTGAGCCTCAGGGCACCGTACTTGAGCCCCAGCGCGTCGATCTCGCCCTCGCGGATGCCCAACTTGGCCGCACGCATCACCAGGGTCACGTCGGCGGGCTCGGGCACCCGCACCCGTTCCCTGGCCTTGCGGGCCACCTTGAACTGCACCGAGCGCAGCACGCTCTGCTCGCGGTGCTCGACCAGCTCGATCGTGATCTCGGTCTCTTCGTTGATCTCGGCCACCGCCGGCATCAGCAACTCGTTCTTGAACTTGCGGAACTCGCGCGGCTTGATGCCTCCGCCCTCGCGCAGCACGCGGGTCCAGAACTCGGGCTCGTGGCGGCTGGTCAGCCCGCCCGGGCTGTCCTTGTAGCGGGCGCACACCTCGTAGAGTGCCACGCCGGTGTAGGTCGACAGGCGGGCGATCGAGTTCAGCTCGATCTGCGCCCACCGCTCGGGGCTGATCAACTGCTCCTTGATGGATGGCGGATAGAACCAGGTGACCCAGGCCTCGCCACCGCGCAGGTAGAGCCGCGCCTCGGCCAGCAGCGGGAAGGTGCGGGCTTCGTCGGTGACGGTCTCGGGCGCGATGTTCTCGAAGCCCTCCAGCAGCAGGCTGGTCTGCTCACTGGCCGCCAGCGGCCGCCAGACCACCGTGGTCTGGACCATCTGCTCGATGTAGCGCTGGACACGCTCGGACGCCTTGGTGGTCGACCCGTAGCCGCGCAGGATGGCACTGACCGGGCTGGAGTAGCCGCCATCAGGGCCGGCCGTGCTGCGTTGCGCCAACCACAGCATGACGTCGTAGGCTTTGCGGCCGGTGACGGTGAGCGCCATGGTCAAGGGCTCGATCGCCAACGCGAAAACAGACTTGCTCAACGTCCCGGCGGCATTGGACGCTTCGGGTCTGACGGGCGCAGGACTCGCTTTGGACACTTTTTGCACGGTTGCCAAGTGTACGTCCAAGCGCTGCGGACGTCTCCCCGGCGGTTCCTGACCGGCTTGGGTCAGCCCGGCCAGCGCCCACGACGCAGCGGCGCTGCCCGACTCCCGGCCGGCCGACCACACTTGCCGGACAGTGCCGGCACTCGCACCAGGCCTTGCAAGGTGATGTGATCAGGCCCCATTGGCCGGACGGCGGCCACAGATGCCGGACGTTGAAGCCTCAGGTGGCGGACGGCGAAGCCCCTGTAGGCGGACGGCAAAGCCACGAATGGCGGACAACTTTCTCGGTAAGTTGTTGATAGCAAACGGAAATCCGGCCAGCAAAGTCTCTTAAGGATGGTGAATAGATAAAGATCCCGGACTGACTTGTCCACAGGGCCAAGGTCGCAATCGAGGTGTCCGGCAAGTGTGGCATTGGCCATGTTTTACGCGACGATTTGTAGTTTTCAAAGCAAACCGCTTTAAGAATCTACAATTGTTTTCAGATCAGCGTTGGAGCTTAGATGACGAATATCCTGGTAGAAGGTCGTGAGCAAGTTGAACTTGCAGACATCGGTCAGCAAGCCGAACGGGCAAAGAAGATCCTGGCGCGGGTTCGCAAGGCGATGCTGGCGCCGAATCTGGTCAAGGAGCCGCCGCGGTTTTCACCAGCGCAGCTGGGCGCCCTGGTGAACCTGGACACCCGACAGGTTGACTACCGGGCCCGCAAGGGCGGGAGTCTGCCGGCTGGCGGGTTGAACACGGCGGGCACCCGGCGCGAATTTCAATTGACCGAGGTGCGGCAATGGACCCGCGAACTGCGCGCCGGCCGACTGCGCCCGACCGGCGCCGAAGCGATCACCATCGCGGTGGCCAACTTCAAGGGCGGCGTGACCAAGACCACCACGGCTGTCACCCTGGCGCAAGGGCTCAGCATTCGTGGTCACAACGTGCTGGTGATCGACTGCGACCCGCAAGGCAGCCTGACCACGCTGTTCGGCATCCTTCCCGACGCCGAGGTCGAGGCGCAACACACCATCCTGCCGCTGTGCCTGGGTGAGGAAGACAGTGTCGAGTACGCGATCCGCAGCACTTACTGGGACGGTATCGACCTGATTCCGGCGACCTCGGTGCTGTTCAGCGCGGAGTTCGCATTGCCGGGGCGCCAACGTGATGAAGGCCGGGGCTTCCAGTTCTGGAACGTGCTGCACTACGGCATCGAGCAGGCCCGGCAGCATTACGACGTCATCATCATCGACACGCCCCCTGCCCTGTCCTACGTGACGATCAACGCAATGATGGCCGCCGACGGCATCATCACGCCGCTGCCGCCGAATGCGTTGGACTTCGCATCCAGCGTCCAGTTCTGGGACTTGTTCTACGACCTCACCAAGGAATTGGTGGCCCGGGGCAAGACCAAACGATTCGAATTCGTCGATGTGTTGCTGGCCAAGGTTGATGCCGGCGACATCGCGACCAACGTGGTGCGCGAATGGATCAGCGCGGCCTATGGATCCAAGGTGCTGCCGATCGAGATCCCGAAGACCGCTACCGCCGCGTCGGCCAGTGCCGAGTTCGGCTCGGTCTACGACATGAAGCCCGGTTCGGCCAGCAGTCGCACCATCAAGCGCGCGATGGATGCCTATGACCAGTTCGTCGACATCGTGGAGGCCCAGATGGGCGGCGCCTGGCTGAGGCAGACACCCGAGTCCGAGGTCACCCCATGAGCAAACTCACCGACAAGGCCCGCCGTATCAGCTTCGACGATGTGGATGACGGACCGCAGCCGGCGGCCCCTGACGACCGGCCGCGCACGGCGATCGGTGCCATCACCGCATCGCTGGCGATGGGTCGCGGCGTAGAGGCCGAAAACCGGGCGCTGAAGGAAAAGCTGCAGCAGTTTGAAGAGGCGACCTTGGTCGAGTTCATCGACCCTGAGCGCATTCGCCCAAGCCGCTTCGCAAATCGGCACGAGCTGTCGTTCCTCGGTGCCGAATTTGCCGGGCTGAAGGCCGAGATTGCATCGGCCGGGCGCAACGTTCAACCGATCAAGCTGCGCCGCCTGCCTGCAGCCACCGCCGTGCCCGAGGTTTATGAAATCGCGTTTGGCCACCGCCGGCACCGGGCTTGCCTCGAACTGGGTATTCCGGTGGCGGCCATCGTCGAGGACCTGAGCGACGCACAGTTGTTCGGCGAGATGGAGCGCGAGAACCGTGAGCGTCAGAACCTGTCGCCGTGGGAGCAGGGCGTGATGTACAAACGGGCCCTCGATGAGGGGTTGTTTCCCTCGCTGCGCAAGCTGGCCGCGTCCATCGGGGCGCAGGCTGGCAACGTCAGCACGGCGATCCAGCTGGCTTCGTTGCCCGACGACGTGGTGTCAGCTTTTCCGAGCCCGATGAGTCTGCAGTTTCGCTGGGCGGCGGCGTTGAAGGCGGCGACCGAGCAGAACCCAGAGGGCGTGCTGGGCCTGGCCAAGGCCCTGGCTTCGATGGAGCCGCGACTGCCGGCCAAAGTGGTGCTGGATCGGCTGGTGGGCGCCGAGACCGCGACCGTGCGCACCGCGCCACTGCCATTGATGTCCCGCGGTGTGGCGGTGGGGAGCTGGGAGAAAGACAAGCGCGGCAATTTGTCCATTCAGATCAAGCGGGGCGGCCTCGACGAGGCTGCCGAGAAGCGGCTGCTGAAACTGTTGCAACAGTTGCTGGACTGAGTGGCGGGCGGGGAGGGCGCGGTGTGTTGCGGGTTGGTCGCGTTGGGTGAGTGGTTGGCGTGGGGGTTGCCGGGCGTCACGCTGGCTCATCGCGCCGCGCCAATCGTTCTACCGTAGAACAGTTGATCTAAGACGAGACTGCATGATCGCCAGGTGCGCCACCGTTCTACCGTAGAACATCAGGCTGCACGGGGTCAACTGAAGCACCACTGCTGCGCTTCCGGACCCAGTCAACGACAGCGGTTGGGTGGCGATGTCGGCAGTTGTTGGCTTGCAAGCTTTGCCAAAGCCTTCGCCACGCACCGACCGCCCGGCTCCAGTGTTGTGACAGCCTGGGAGTCGCCGCTGGCCGCCTCAGAGTGGCCTGGTGAGTGGTCTGGTGAGTGGGCTGGTGAATCGCCTGCAGCGACCGGCATCCCACGCTGAACAGCAGTTGGTGGAACGCGCCGGAGCAAAGGGCGAATGCGATCGGTCGTGCCGCCGTGCCCGACCCGCCGGTCGCGGTATTCCCCCTTCCAGGCTTTCAACCGTGCGCCTGGAACCTTGCGCCAAGTCCGCCGCCTGAACGGTTGGGGGATCGAGCGATGCGGCCTTCAGCTGCTGATCCGCGCGCGGGCCAGGATCAAGCTTTCTGGACCGGGTGCGCCGGCCAGTTCATCGTCGTTAGTCACGCTGGGCGCGGCAACGCACGCCATTGCGGCAGCAGGGCAGGGCAGGGTGTAACCGGTTCATCGGCAGCCCTTGAAGGGGCGGGCGCGCCGACCGCATGGCCGGCGCATCAGAGTTCTGGATCACGCGGCTGCCGCAAGGCATCGTCAATCAGCGACCGGACAAGGCCGCTGGAGGCCCCGGTCCATCAGCGCACTTGTGAACAGGTCGCTGCTCGACAGTCCGCGGCGTCAGCGGTCGTTGCCGGTCGAACGTTCGACGGTACCGGTGCTGTGGCCTGGTTCAGTCCGTCGGTGTTGCAGAAGGCCCCTGCACGGTTTTCAGCAGGTGGCGTGACGCCGTGGCACCGAGTGGCTGGCCGTTGGTGCATGGTCATCTTCCCTAGGAGGCTGTCGGGCTTGGGGACGGGCCTGCGCCGGGGCGAGTTTCGGTGCCAGCTTAGGCGCCGGCGAGGCGCGGGATCGGCCTCCACTACGAGCCGGCAACGACAGATGGCATCGAAAATAGCCCTGGCCCTTCGGATTGAAGCTGGAAATGGGCTGATCCGTCGTTGCCAATGCGCGCCATGCCGCCAGGCATGGCTGTGCTTGTCTAGGCTGAGCCCATTTCCGGCTTCAACGCAGTGCTTAAGCCCGACAGTCTCCTAGAGGGCAGGGACGCCAGCAGCAAGAGCGGGTCGCGGTGATCGACCGCCGGGTTGGTGCTGCCCGTCTTTGGAGTTTTGGCGAGTCGGCCGATGCGGCGCCCGCGCTGATCGCTCGCGATGTTCGACGTGCGCCCATGCGATCGCCCATCGGCGATCGCAGTTGGTAGCGCTGTGGCGGCCCGGTTCAGGTCTTCTGGTGCCCTGCAAGCGTTTGTCAGCATGGGACTTGTGGTGCCACGAACCATGGGGTTGCAATTTTGCCGCTAATTAATGCAGTCAGATAATCACAGTTATCTGATGACTAATAAGGAGCGCAGGCAACCTTCACCGGTGAGGAGCCTCGCCAGGGTGCGCCCCGGGTTGCAACGGACGGCGCCCGGCATGACGTCTGGCGAGAGACCCCTTGGCAAGTCAGCTAACGTCACACTGGCGTGGACCGGCGTGGACCGGTTAGACCAGATCGGGTGAGGTCATCAGCACCCGCCGGTACCGGGCCAGCGCTGCCGTGTCGCTCAGGCCCATCCACTCGGCCACGCGCTCGGGCGCCGTGCCCCGCTTGAGTTGGCGCAGTGCAAAGGTATGCCGCAACTTGAAGCTGCCGCCTTCCGGATCTTCAAGCTTGGCATCTACCAGCACCGCCTTGGCCGCCATGTACTGGGCTACCTTGCCCCAAGGCCGGCCGCTGCTGGTGGCCGGGAACAACATCAACCCGGCGATCCCGGCGGCTTGCCGGGCGTTCAGCCAGTCGCGCAACAACTTGCCGGCCCAAGGCGCGATCGGAGCCTCGCGCGCAGGCGCGCCGCCGTGCGCCGGCAGACCGATCTTCCAGGGCAGCAGTCCGCCCGGACCGGCGCGGGCGACCACCGCATCCAGACGGGCGAGCCGTATGTCTCCCGGGGTCAGCCCGGCGCCCAGTTGCAAGCCCACCGACGAGCGGTTGCGCAAAGATTGCCAGGCCCGCGCCGGGGTGCCGACCGCGCTGCCTGCGGCGCCGCCATCGCGAAGCCAGTCGACCAACCGGCGGGCCTCGTCAGCGCGCAGGTGCTCGGGCAACGGCGTCTTGTCGTTGGCGTTCGCGTAGCGCCAATCGGGCCGTGAGACCAGCAGTCGATGTGCCGACTCATTGCGGGGCAGGTTGGCGGTGCGGGCATGGTGGGCCAGCACGTCGTCCACCAGCATCAGCAGCCGCCAGGCGTGACGTGGGGTCAGGTCTTCAGTGCCGCCCCGCGACAGTAGAAAGGTGTCGAGATCGATCGGCTGCAGGGCGTTCAGCGCCACGTTGCGGCCGACGCACCAGGCGGCGAGCGCACCCCACATGCTGCGGTACACCGCCACCGAGGATCGCTCGCGCAGATCGCCGCGTTCACCGCGCCAATCCACCCAGCGCTCGAAGGCGTCGAGGTAAACCTGGGGTCCGGTGGTCGGGGCGGCGTCGAAGAGGTCTGGTTGGGTTGCCGGCATGACAGAGTGGGCCGAAGAGCAGCACCACTGTACCGCCGGTGTTGGTTCGGGCTCGTGTGGCGCAGCGCCGTGGTCACCAGCGGGGTGCAGCGGACCCGCCAACAACTGAACTAACGGCATCGCTTTTGCTCGTAGCTAATAAATTTGGCGAACATGATGTGTCGACGCCGTTAGTTCGTATTCAGGTGCCGACTGGCACTCGTGAGCTCGCGCGCTGATCAGGCAAAACCAAGGCCAAACTGCGTGGGTGACAACGCGCGCCAACCAGTCCAGCCACATCAGCAGCGCTGGACCCTCAGCGGTGCCAGCCGCATCAACCGCATCAGCCCAGTGTGCGGGCAAACAGGCTGAACAGCCGTTCCCAATGTCGCTCCGCGGCTACCTGGTTGTAGATGCCTGCCCGCAGCGGGAACACGAAGCCATGCTCCACGCCCGGGTACCACTCGATCCGGTGCGGCGCCCCCGATGCCAACAAGCCGGCGCTCAGGGCGTCGATGTCGGCCGGTGGTGCCCACTTGTCGATTTCTGCGCAGGCGAAGTAACTGTCGCAGCGCAGCTGCTCGGCCACACGGTGCGGCGAATCGGCTTGGGCGGTGGCCATGTTGGCGCCGTGTATCGACGCGATGCTGCGCAGGCGGTCTGGAAATCGGGCCGCCGCCCAGACCACGAACGGCCCGCTCATGCAGTAACCCACCGCAGCGACACGGCTGCCGTCGGCCGCAGGCAGGGCATCGATGTAGTCCAGCACCGCCTGGGTGTCGCATGCAGTGGTGTTGGCGTCCAGCGTGGCCATCAGCGCAAACATGCGGGCCATCGCCGGCGCGGTGCGCTCGGTCAGCCAGAAGTCACGGGATTGGCGGTAATACAGGTTCGGCAAAACCACGCAATAGCCCACCGCAGCGATGCGACGCGCCATGTCGTGCAACTCCTCGCGTTTGCCGGGCGCGTCCATGTAGAACAGCACCACCGGGAACGGGCCGCCTTCCTCGGGATGGACGACAAAACTGTTCATCGCGCCGTCGGCAGTGGGGATGTCCAGATGCTGTTCGATCATGGCGTTGTTTCCTGATGTTGAGTGACAGGCTGTCTCGCTACGCAAGCCCTGATCCGGGTTCGCCCAAAGGCGGTGCGCATCAATCCCGGAAGGAAGTCGGCGCAGCCGCCTCCAGCCGCTTCATGAATCCGCGCCATTCACGCAGGTTCGGGTCGGGCTGGCCGGGCAGGCGCTTGCTGTCGCCGCTTTCATACTGCCGCGCCGTCTTTTCGCAGACCTCGTGCGGCACCGGGTGCACCGGCTGGCCGGTGGCCAGGATCGCCAGTTGCACCTGGCAGGCGCGTTCCAGGTTGTGCATCAGGATGAAAGCCTCGGCCACCGTGCGGCCCAGCGTCACCAGGCCGTGGTTGCGCAAGATCAGCGCGCGCGCGGTCGGCCCCAGGTCGGCGACCAGGCGCTCTCGCTCGGCGTGGTCGAGTGCGATGCCTTCGAAGTCGTGGTACTTCACCCGTTGGTAGAACTGCAAGGCCCACTGGTTGCACGGTTGCAGCCCATCTGCCAGGCACGACACCGCAACGCCGGCCACGGTGTGGGTGTGCAGCACACAGGCGGCATCGTGCCGGGCGGCATGCACCGCACTGTGGATGGTGAAGCCCGCCGGGTTCACGTCATGCGGAGAGTCGTCGAGGATGCGGCCGTCCATGTCGATCTTGACCAGCGACGAGGCCGTGATGTCGCGGAACAGCATGCCGAACGGGTTGATCAGAAACTGCCCGTCCTGCCCCGGCACGCGCGCCGAGATGTGGGTGTAGATGCTGTCGTCCATGCCGTACAGCGCAACCAGCCGGTAGGCCGCGGCAAGGTCTTCGCGCACTTGGCGCTCGGCATCACTGATGCTTGAAAGGCTGCGGTTGGCGGCGACGGTGAGCATGGCGGTGAAT
The DNA here is from genome assembly GCA_038211805.1 of Burkholderiales bacterium. GTDB lineage: Bacteria > Pseudomonadota > Gammaproteobacteria > Burkholderiales > Burkholderiaceae_C > Pseudaquabacterium. The sequence continues at coordinate 41,045 of JBBQVF010000002.1, forward strand.
CCTCTCGGAACAAGGGCTGAAGGCCGCAGTCGGCTGACGGCCCGGCACGGCGCTGGTCGTGCCAAGGCTTGGATGCCGACGGATGGTAGCGGCGTCGCCGCTGCTGACGTGTCACCTTGGCGGGACTGAAAGCAACGGCGCAGGCCACCACAATGCAGGCCGCAAACTGTAAGAATCCCCGCTGCGGGTCGACCAGCCTGTGGCAACCTGCCAGGCCCGCCGGGCTCCGAGAACAGAAAGTACCTGATGCGCCTGGACAAACGTTGGTGGTTCGTGATCGCGCTGGTGCTGGTGATCGCATCGTTTTACGCCTTCGATCTGGGCCGCTTCCTCAGCTTGGCCGCCATCAAGGCGCGCCAGGCCGATCTGGAAGCCTGGCGGGCCGCACAGCCCGTGGTGGCGGCGCTGGTGTACTTCGTGGCCTATGTCGCCGTCACTGCGCTGTCGCTGCCCGGTGCGGCGGTGATGACGCTGGCCGGCGGCGCCATCTTCGGCCTCGGCTGGGGCCTGCTGATCGTGTCGTTCGCCTCGTCGATCGGCGCCACGCTGGCCTTCCTGGCGTCGCGCTGGCTGCTGGGCGACTGGGTGCGGGCACGTTTCGGCGCGCGCATGGCCGCAGTCAACGCCGGCATCGCCCGCGACGGCGGCTTCTACCTGTTCACGTTGCGCCTGGTGCCGGTGCTGCCGTTCTTCCTGATCAACCTGGCGATGGGCCTCACCGCCATCCGGCCGCTGACCTTCTACTGGGTCAGCCAGATCGGCATGCTGGCCGGCACGGCGGTCTACGTCAACGCCGGCACGCAGCTGGGCCGCATCGACTCACTGGCCGGCATCGTCTCGCCCGGCCTGCTCGGCTCGCTGGTGCTGCTGGGGCTGTTTCCGCTGGCCGCGCGCAAGCTGATCGACGCGCTGCAGGCGCGCAAGGTCTACGCCGGTTTCCAGCGGCCCAAGACCTTCGACCGCAACCTGGTGGTCATCGGCGGCGGCTCGGCCGGGCTGGTCACCGCCTACATCGCCGCCGCCGTCAAAGCCAAGGTGACGCTGGTCGAGGCGCACGCGCTGGGCGGTGACTGCCTCAACACCGGCTGCGTGCCGTCGAAGGCACTGATCCGCTCGGCCAAGTTTTTGTCGCAGGTGAAACGCTCGGCCGAGTTCGGCATCCGCTCGGCCACCGCCGAGGTTGATTTCGCCGAGGTGATGGAGCGGGTGCAGCGGGTGATCAAGACCATCGAACCCCATGATTCGGTCGAGCGCTACACCGGATTGGGCGTCGACGTGGCGCTCGGCCGGGCCCGCATCGTCACGCCCTGGGAGGTGGAAGTCACCCGGCCCGACGGCAGCCTGCAGCGCCTGAGCACCCGCGCGATCGTCATTGCCGCCGGCGCGCGGCCGTTTGTGCCGCCCATCCCCGGCATCGACCAGGTCAGGGTGCTGACGTCCGACACCGTCTGGCAACTGCGCGAACGGCCCGGCCGACTGCTGGTGCTGGGTGGCGGGCCGATCGGCAGTGAGTTGACCCAGGCCTTCGCCCGGCTGGGCTGCCAGGTCACGCAGGTCGAGATGGCACCGCGCCTGCTGATGCGCGAAGACCCCGACGTCTCGGCGCTGGTCACCGAGCGCTTCCGCGCCGAAGGGGTGACCGTGCTGCTGGGCCACAAGGCCGAGCGCTTCGAGCTCGTCGATGGCCAGCAGCTGCTGGTGGCCAGCCACCCCGGCGGCGAGTTGCGCATCGGCTTCGACGCCGTGCTGGTGGCAGTGGGCCGGGTGGCCAACCTGCAGGGGTACGGCCTGCAGGAGCTGGGCGTCACCACCGGCCGCACGGTCGAGACCAACGGCTACCTGCAGACCAACTTTCCCAACATCTACGCCGCCGGCGACGTGGCCGGGCCGTACCAGTTCACCCATGTGGCCGCGCACCAGGCCTGGTATGCCGCGGTCAACGCGCTGTTCGACCCGTTCAAGAAGTTCCGCGCGGACTACCGCGTGATCCCCTGGGCCACCTTCGTCGAGCCCGAGGTGGCGAGGGTCGGCCTCAACGAGCTGGAGGCCCAGGAGCAGAAGGTGCCGCACGAGGTCACCACCTACGGCATCGACGACCTCGACCGGGCCATCGCCGACAGCGAGGCCCACGGCTTCGTCAAGGTGCTGACCGTGCCGGGCAAGGACCGCATCCTGGGCGTCACCATCGTCGGCGCCCATGCCGCCGATCTGCTGGCCGAGTACGTGCTGGCGATGAAACACGGCATCGGCCTCAACAAGATCCTCGGCACCATCCACACCTACCCGACGATGGCCGAGGCCAACAAGTACGTCGCCGGCAACTGGAAACGCGCCCACGCACCGCAGGGCCTGCTGGCCTGGGTAGAACGCTTCCACAGCTGGCGCCGGGGTTGATCGCACACCACCATGACACACACCATGACACTTGCCGCCCTCCGCACAAGACCCTGCCGGTTCAACACCGCCCGCCCCCCGCGGCAGGCGCCGATGCATAGCCCGACGCGCGAACGGGCGTCTGTCTGGTGGCGCGGCCTGCTGGCCACCCTGGCGCTGGCCTGCGCGCTGCCGGCGCAAGCCGCCTTCGACCACCGTCATGCCGATTGGGACACCCAGCTCAAGCAGCAAGTGGTGGTGGCCGCCAGCGGGGTGTCGTCGACCGTTCGATATGCCGGCTTCAAGGCTCAGCGCGCCCGGCTGCAGTCCTACCTCGCCCAGCTGTCGGCGGTCACGCCGCAGGACTATGCCAGCTGGACCAAGCCGCAGCAGTTGGCCTTTCTGGTCAACGCCTACAACGCGTACACCGTCGAGCTGATCCTCACCCGCTATCCCGATCTGAAGTCGATCAAGGATCTGGGCGGCGTGTTCGAGAGCCCGTGGAAGAAGAAGTTTTTCCGCCTGCTCGGCAGCGAACGCAGCCTCGACGAGCTGGAGCACGGCCTGATCCGCGCACCCGGCGTGTTCGACGATCCGCGCATCCACGTCGCGGTGGTCTGTGCGTCGATCGGCTGCCCGATGCTGCGCAGCGAGGCCTTCGTCGCCGATCGGCTCGATGCGCAGTTCGACGACGCGATGCGGCGTTTCTTGTCCGACCGCCAGCGCAACCGCTTCGACGCGGCGGCCGGCACGCTGGCGGTGTCTAAGATCTTCGACTGGTACCAGAAAGACTTCGAGCAAGGCCACCGCGGCATCGATTCACTGAAGACGCTGTTCGCCCGTTACGCCGACCGGCTGGCCGATGCACCGGCCGCACAAGCCGAGTTGCGCGCCGGCCGCTACAAGCTGACGCACCTCGATTACGACTGGGCCTTGAACGACGCACGATGACACCTCAGCGACCCCACCTGCTCACCGAGCGCCCGACCAGCGGCTTGCTCGACCGCCGCCAACCGATCGCCAGCCCACCGTTGATCGACCGCCGACAGCTGCTTGCCAGCCTGGCCCTCGCCAGCTCGTCCATCGCCAGCTCGTCCATCGCCAGTTCGTTTGTCGCCAGTGCGGCCTGGGCCCAGACCGCAGCGCCCGGCCAGGTGCCGCCGCTGTCGGCCGGCGCTGCCGGGCCGGGCCTGCCGCCGGGCTGGCAGCACCAGACCTTGCCCAAGGTCGAACGCCCCAACCAGTTTGCGCTGGTCAACGACGGCGACCAACGGGTGCTGCACATCCGCTCTCAGGCCTCGGCCTCGTCCTGGGTCGCGCCGCTGGATGTCGACGCGGCCCTGCTGCCGCTGCTGCAGTGGCGCTGGAAGGTGTCGCGGGCGCTGGCCGTGTCTGACCTGCGCCGCCGCGAGGCCGACGACTACGCCGCCCGGCTGTACGTGCTGTTCGCGCTGCCTGCCAGCCGCCTGTCACTGGCCGACCGGGTACGCATCCAGACCGCACGCTTGCTGGCCGGTGTCGACGTGCCCGCTGCCGCGCTGTGTTATGTCTGGGGCCGCGCCCAGCCGGCGGGCAGCAGCGGCTGGAACCCCTACACCGACCGGGTGCGCATGGTGGTGGTCGACAGCGGCGACGCGCAAGCTGGCCAGTGGCGCGGCCACCGCCGCGACCTCCGCAGTGATTGGGCCGAGGCCTTCGGCGGCGCGATGCCGCGCATCAGCGGCCTGGCGCTCAGCGCCGACACCGACAACGCCGGCGAGCAGGTCGAGGCCTGGTTCGCCAGCCCGCGTTTCGAGGCGGCGCCTTGAAGCGCCTGCTGCTGCTGGGCGGCGGCCACGCCCATGTCAAGGTGCTGGCCGACCTGGCGCAGCGGCCGCTGGCGGGCTGGGCCGTGCAACTGGTGTCGCCCTACCGGCGCCAGATCTACTCGGGCATGCTGCCCGGCTGGATCGCCGGTCACTACGGCATCGACGATTGCGCGCTGTCGCTCGACCGGCTCAGCCGCGCCGCCGGCGTCGACTTTTTCGAGACCGCCGGCGTCGCGCTCGACCCGGTGGCCAACACCGTCACCTGCGCCGACGGCCGCACCGTGTCCTTTGATCGGCTGGCTATCGACACCGGGCCGATGCCCGCACTCGACAGCCTGCCCGGCAGCCTGGCCCATGCACAGCCGATCCGCCCGATCGAGGGCTTCGTCGCGGCCTGGCCGGCGCTGGCTGCGCGCATCGCGTCCGCCACGGCTGCGGCCAGCCGCTTCGACCTGGTGGTGCTGGGGGCTGGCGCGGCCGGCGTCGAGCTGGCCTTTGCGATCCGGCAACGGGCGGTGATGGACGGCTGGTCGACGCTGCACACCACGCTGGTCGGCAGCGACGCGTTGCCGATGGCCGGCGCGCCGCCCGGGCTGCAGCGCCGGATCGCCCGCCTGCTGCAGCGACGTGGCATCGCCTGGCAGGGCCCGCGCCGGGCGGTGCAGGTCGACGCCGGCGCGCTGCGCTTCGAGCAGGGCGCGGCGCTGGCCTTCGACACTTGCCTGGTGGTCACCGGCGCCGCCGCACCGGCCTGGCCGCGTGCCAGCGGCCTGGCCACCGACGACCAAGGCTTCATCCGCGTCGGGCCGACGTTGCAAAGCGTGTCGCATCCGCACATCCTGGCCGCCGGCGACGTGGCGGCGTATGCCGACCCCCGGCCGAAGTCGGGCGTCTACGCCGTCAAGGCGGGCCCCGTGCTGGCCGACAACCTGCGCGCGCTGTGCGAGGGCAGGGCGCCGCAGCCCTGGACGCCGCAAGCCCGGGCGCTGTACCTGATCAGCACCGGTGACCGCCATGCGCTGGCCTCCTGGGGGCCTTTCGCCTGGGGCGGCGATTGGGTCTGGCGCTGGAAGGACCGCATCGACCGCGGCTTCATGCGGCGCTTCGGCGGCACCGGTTGAAACGCCGCACCGGCCTGGCCTTGCTGGCCTGGCTTGCCGTGGCGAGTAACGCTGCGCCTATTCCTATTCGCCCTTGAAGACCGGCTCGCGCCGTGCGGCCATCGCCGCGATGCCTTCCTGAAAATCGGCCGTCTTGAACTGCGCGTTCTGTTCAGCGGATTCCCGCGCCACCGCCAGGCGAATCTGTTCGACCAGGCCGGCGCGCAACGTGGCGCGGGTCGATTGCACCGCCAGCGGCGCCGAGGTGGCGATCTCGCGCGCCAGCCGGGCGGCCTCGGCGCGCACCTGTGCCTGCGGCACCAGCACATCGGCCAGGCCGATCGCCACCGCCTCTTCACCGGCGATGCGCCGGCCGGTGTAGAACAGCAGCGCCGCCTTCTGCACGCCCACCAGCCGCGGCAGCGTGACCGACAGGCCGAAGCCCGGGTGGAAGCCCAGCCGGTTGAAGTTGGCCGAGAACTTGGCCTCGGCGCAGGTGACGCGGAAGTCGGCCACCAGCGCCAGCCCCAGGCCGCCGCCCACCGCCGGGCCCTGCACGGCGGCCACCACCGGCTTGGCGCAGGCGAACATGCGGATCGCCTCGTCGTAGATCGGGTTCAGTGCGCGCGGGCTGCGCTGCGGCGGCGTGGCGTCGCGGTTGCTGAAGTCGGCACCGGCGCAGAACGACGTGCCCTGCGCGGCCAGCACGATGGCGTGGCAGCGGCGGTCGGCTTCCAGCGCCTCGAAAGCATCGGCCAGTTGGCGGATCAACGGGATGGTGAAGAAGTTGTGCGGCGGCTTGCAGATCTCGACCGTGGCCACGGCGCCGTCGAAGGAGATTTGCACGTCGCTGGCGTTGTCGCTGGCTGTGTCGCTCATGGCTGTTCTTTCTGGAAGCAGGTCGAAGGCATGGTCAGAACTGCTTGCGGGTCAGGCCGGGCCAGAAGCCCGCGGCCCGCGCGGCGATGGCGGCGCGGCCCAGTTCGGCGGCCCACATCGCATCGGTGCCGAACTCCTCGCGCCAGGCCCAGAGCCGGCGGGTGGCGAAGTGCAGCGGATGCTCGTGGGTGAAGCCGATGGCGCCGTGCACCTGGTGCACGATGCCGGTGCCGCGCGTGGCGGCCTCGCCAGCCCGCACCTTGGCCACCGCGGCGCTGAAGGGCGCGGCGCTGGTATCGGCTTGTTGCGTGCTCGGCGCGTCGGCGGCCGCCACCAGCGCGGCCACGCGGGCGGCGGCCACATCGCCGGCCATCAGCGCCAGGCTCTGCTGGATCGCCTGGTTCTTGCCGATCGGCTTGCCGAACTGCACCCGCTCGCCGGCGTAGCGCACCGCCTGTTCCAGCGCCGATTCGAGTGCGCCGACCACCATCGCGCTGCGCGCCACCGCGCCCAGTGTCCAGACCGGCTGCTTCAGCGCGAGCGGGCAGGGCGCCACCGCTTGCAGCCGGGCCTGCTGCAGCACCAACGTGTCCGACGGCAGGCCGGCGTGGTTGACTTGCGGCTGCAGCGTGACGCCGGCCGCGCCCCGCAGCGGCAGCAGCGCCAGCCGGCCATCAGCCAGCGACACCAGCGCCGCGCTGGCATGGCGGGCCCACGGCACCGCGTGCGCCGTGCCGCTGAGCGTGGGGGCGTCGGCCGGACCGCCTGCTGGCTCGACCCGCAGCTGGTTGCCCTGGCCTTGTTCGATCAGGGTCAGCGGGCCGTCCGCCAGGTCCGGCAGGCTGAAGCCGGCCATCGAGCCGAGCATCGAAGCGACCATGGTCTCGGCCAGCGGCAGCGGCACCTGCCAGTAGCCCAGGCCACGCAGCACCGGGTAGGCGTCGATCCAGCCCTGGCCGAAACCGCCGGCGGCTTCGGTGGCCAGGAGCAGCGGAAAACCGCTCTCGATAACCTGGCGCCAGAGCGTGGCGTCGAGCTCACCGGCTTCGGCGCGCAGGCGCAAAGCCTTGTCGACCCGCTCGGAGAACAGCCGCCTGGCGCTGTCCTCAATCATGCTGTCATTCATGGCTGCACCCCGATCGTCGGGGACGACGCTCGACCCTCCGAGAGGGTCGGGCCTTGCTGGGGGCGGCCCGGCGCGGCGGCCCGTTGCGGGCGGTCGCAGTCTGTAGTCGTATTGGCTTGATTCATCGCAGGTCCATCCCCTTGGCAATCATGCCGCGCATGATCTCGCGCGTGCCGCCGCGCAGCGAAAACGACGGCACCGCCAGCGCGGTGTAGCGCATCGCCTGGTCGAGGGTGGAGCCGGGCACGACCCGGCCGCCGAACAGGTCGTGCGCCAGGTCGGGCATGGCCTGCTCGACCAATGCGCCCTGGTCTTTCACCAAGGCAGCGGCCAAGGCCGGGTTCTCGCCGCACGACAACATGCCGGCCACGCCCAGCGACATCTGCCGCAGCGTGCCGTACTGCGCCACCACCCGGCCCAGCGCCACCGCGTGGCGCGGGTCGTCGGCATCGGCCTCGTCCAGCATCTCCAGCAGCAGCTGCGAGCTGCTGAGGTAGCGCTCGGGACCGCTGCGCTCGAAGGCCAGTTCGGCGCCCACCTGCTGCCAGCCTTCGCCCTCGGCGCCGATCAGGTTTTCGCTGGGCACGAAGACGTCGTCGAAGGTGACCTCGTTGAAATCATGCTCGCCCAGCTGGTTGACGATGGGCCGCACCGTGAGCCCGGGCGTTTGCATGTCGACCAGGAACTGCGACATGCCGCCGTGGCGGTTCTCGCTGCGCTCACCAGTCCGGACGAGGGCGATCATGAAATGCGCCCGGTGCGCGCCCGACGTCCACAGCTTGCGGCCGTTGATCACCCAGCCGTCGCCGCGCTGGTCCACCCGGCGGTCGGCCCGGGTGCGGATCGACGCCAGGTCGGAGCCCGAATCGGGCTCGCTCATGCCGATGCAGAAAAAGGCCTCGCCACGCGCGATGCGCGGCACGATGCGCGGCGCCAGCGTGTCGGGCGCGTAGCGCATCAGCAGCGGGCCGCTCTGGCGGTCGGCGATCCAGTGCGCGGCCACCGGGGCGCCCACGGCCAGCAGTTCTTCGAGCACCACGTAGCGCTCCAGCGTGGACCGCTCGTGGCCGCCATAGCGCTGGGGCCAGGTCATGCCGATCCAGCCGCGCGCGCCCAGCTTGCGGCTGAATTCGGCATCGGCACCCGACCAGTTGCGGCAGCGCCGCAGCGGCGGGATGTCGGCCATGGCCTCGGCCAGGAAGGCGCGCACCTCGGCACGCAGGGCCTCGCATTCAGGCGGCAAAGTGCCGGGGTCGATCGTCAGGCCCTGCATCGTGTCGTCTCCTGTTCGGGAAGGGTCATTCTGGATGGTATTTGTTTGCTGAGCAACAAACATATGGGTAACCTCATGCCGCAGACTGCCTCGCACATCGCCTCGCAAAGCAACGTAGAAAACAACGTACAAAACAACGCCCATCGCCATGGTCCAGCCCTCCGAACCGCACAGCCGCCCCGATCGGCCAGCCGCAAGCGATCGCCCCGGCGCTGCGCCGCGCCGCACAGGGCCTTTGGCCGGCGTGCGGGTGCTCGACCTCACCGCCGTGGTGCTGGGCCCGCTGGCCACCCAAATCCTGGGCGACTACGGCGCCGACGTGATCAAGGTCGAGCCACCCGAGGGCGACCTGATGCGCGCCAACGGCGTGTCGCGGGTGCGCGGCCTGAGCTCGATCTTCCTGGCGATCAACCGCAACAAGCGTTCGCTGGCGATCGACCTCAAGCGGCCCGAAGGCATCGCCGCGCTGCAGCGCCTGCTGCCCAACGTCGATGTGCTGGTGCACAACATGCGCACCGCCGCGATCGAGCGACTGGGCCTCGGCCACGCCGCCTGCGCGGCGATCAACCCGCGGCTGGTGTACTGCGTGGCCACCGGCTTCGGCGAGGCCGGGCCCGATGCCGGCAAGCCCGCCTTCGACGACGTGATCCAGGCCGCCTGCGGCCTGGCCGGCCTGCTGGGCCATGACGACGGCCAGCCCGACTACGTGCCCTCGCTGATCGCCGACAAGACCACCGGCCTGGCACTGGCCAACGCGGTGCTGGCGGCGCTGTTCGAGCGCAGCAACAGCGGCCAGGGCCAGTTCGTCGAGGTGCCGATGTTCGAGACCATGGTCGCCTTCACGCTGGCCGAGCACCTGGGCGGCCTGAGCTACCAGCCGCCGATCGGCCCGGCCGGCTACGCCCGGCTGCTGGCCGGCGGCCGCAAGCCGGCGCCCACCCGCGACGGCCATGTCGCGCTGCTGCCCTACACCGCCGAGCACTGGCGCAAGTTCTTCGCCCGCGCCGGCCGCGACGACCTCAGCGACAAATACGCGGTCGACGACCGCCATGCCCGCAACGCGCGCTTCCAGGAGATGTACGCCGACATGGCGGCCATCACCCGCGGCTTGTCCACCGCCGAGTTGCTGGCCTTGTGCGCCGAGCTCGACATCCCGGCCACCCGCATCCACACCATCGACGACTTGCCCGAGCACCCGCACCTGAAGGCGGTGGGCCTGTTCCAGCCGCAGCAGCATCCCAGCGCGGGCGCCATCGTCGCGGTGCGGCCGACCACGCTGTTCTCCCGCACGCCGGCCGACCTGGCGTTGCCGGCGCCCACGCTGGGTGAACACAGCGTGGCGGTGCTGCAGGAGGCCGGTTTCTCGGCCACCGAGATCGACGCGCTGTGCGTCGGCAAGATCATTTCAACCAAGGAAACCACCCCATGAGACGGATCAAATCCCTGTTGCTGGCGGCAGCGCTGCTGGCCGCACTGCCGGCGCTCGCGCAGACCGCCGCACAGACCGCCACACAAGCCGCCGCCACCTTCCCGGCCCGTCAGATCAAGATCCTGGTGCCCTTCAACGCCGGCAGCGGCGCCGATTCCTCGTCGCGCTTCTATGGCGAGCAGCTTGGCAAGCTGTTCAACCAGCAGGTGCTGGTCGAGAACAAGCCGGGCGGCAGCGGCGTGGTGGCGGTGCAGGCGGTGCGCCAGGCGCCCGCCGACGGCCACACCATCCTGATGGGCAGCAACTCGCCGGCGGTGGTCAACGCCATCACGATCAAGAACCTGCCCTACGACCCGTTCAAGGACCTGCGCCCGCTCTACGGCATCGCCATCAGCCCGGTGGCCTTCGCGGTGCGCGCCGATTCGCCGCACAAGACCATGGCCGACCTGGTGGCTGCGGCGAAAAAGGCCAACCGGCCGCTGCAGCTGGGCGATTACTCGGCCGGCTACAAGCTGGTGGCAGCCTGGCTGGGTTCGGCCAGCGGACTGCCGGTGGATCACATTCCGTACAAGGGCGGCGCGCAGATGCTGACCGACGTGGTCGGCGGCCAGCTGGAGGTCGGCGTGATCGACTTCACCGGCACGATCGAGCTGATGAAGGGCGGCCGGCTGCGGGTGCTGGCCATCACCGCCGACCAGCGCGACGCCAAGTTTCCCGACATCCCGACGATGAAGGAGAGCGGCTTTGCCGACTTCGAGACCGCCGTCTGGTCGGCCTTCTTCGTGCGCGCCGAGACACCCGACGACGTGGTCGAGAAACTCGCCGCCGCGATGCAGAAGGCGATGACCTCGGACGCCGGGCGGGCCTACCACGCCGCGCTGCCGTCGGCCGCGATGATGATGGGGCCGAAGGCGCTGGGCGACTTCCAGCGCCGCGAGTACGAGCGCTTCAAACGCGTGGCCGACGCCGCGGGCATCAAGCCGGAGTGAGCCGCGTGGCGGCCGCGCCTGCCCGCAAGACCTCGGCCCCGGCAAAGACCCGGGTGCCCGTAAAGGCTGCGACGTCCGCGATGACCGCGGCCCGCAGCGGGCGCCGCAGCCACGCCGAGCGCCGCGAAGAAGCCGAACGCAAGCTGCTGGCCGCCGCGCTGCAGATCGTGGCCCGGCGCGGGTCGGTGCGCATGACGCTGGCCGAGGTGGGCGAGGCCGCCGGCTACAGCCGCGGCCTGCCGGCGCACCGCTTCGGCAGCAAGGCCGGCCTGCTGCACGCGCTGGCCGGCTACATCGGCGAGCGCTTCGGCCAGCAACGTGAAAAGGGCGCCAAGCCCGAGCCAGGGTTGGCCGCCATCCTGGGCAACATCCACTTCTACTTCAGCCTGGCCCAGCCCCCCAGGCCATCGCGGGCGACGGCCGCCGCTCGTGGCGGCGGCCTGGCCTCGGCGCGGCCCGGCGGCCCACCCGGCGAGGCCTTCACCGCCACCCGTGCGCTGCTGGTGATGATGACCGAGAGCTGCATGGAGCCGGGCACCGACCTGCGTGCCGAAGTGGCGGCCTACAACCGCAGCGCGCTGGCCTGGTTCGAGCAGCACATCCGCAACGGCATCGAGCGCGGCGAGATCGCACCCGACAACGACCCGGCCATCACCGCGGTGATCTTGCTCGGCGCGATGCGCGGCGTGATGCTGCAGTGGCTGGTCGACGACCGCATCGCGCTGGTGGCCGTGCGCGACCGCTTGCTGCAGATCGCCGAGCAGGTGCTTCGGCGTCGTTCCTGATGTCGTGTTCGATGCGGTGAGCGACGCGCCAAAGCCAATGGCTGTGCCGCTGCTGCACGACCCCGCTGTGCCACGCCGAACCCGGCCCTCTCAGCCGCCCGGCGTCGCCGGCGCGTCCGGCACCGGCCGCAGGTAGACGTAGAGGCCGTCGATCGCCTCGCGCTGGTCCTGCCGCACCACGGCGCTGTTGATCGCCACCGGCTCGAAGCCATGGCGGCTGGCCAGGCGCAGCAGCGCCGCCTCCGGATGGGCATAACGCAGGCTGGGTTGCAATTGGTAGCCAAGGGCCGGGCCTCCGGCGCTCTCGGCACGCTCGGCGTTTTCAGCGGTGCCACCGGGTTCGGGTATCTCGACCGAGAAGCAGAACACGCCCCTGTCCATCACCCGCCGCACCGCCTCGAACACCGGCGCCAGATCACCGATGTAGATGAACACGTCGGCGGCCAGCACCAGGTCGAAGCGTTCATCGGTCTGGCGCAGGCACTGCACCACGTCACCCTGTTCGAGCCGGTCGTAGACGCCCAGGGCGCGGGCCTTCTGCAGCATGCGTTCGGACAGGTCGATGCCGGTCAGGCGCTGCACCAGCGGCCGCACCAGCGGACCGCACAGCCCGGTGCCGCAACCCAGGTCGAGCGCCGAAGCCCAGGGCGCACCACCGCTGCCGGCCAGCCCGTTCAGCCCGTTCAGCCCATCCACCAGCCGGCGGTGGGCCTGGTAGCCCAGCTGACCGACCAGGTGGCGGTCGAAGTCGTCGGCATAGCCGTCGAACAGCTGCTGCACATAGGCCTGCGGCGCCGTGGCGGGGCCGGCTTGCACGGTGACCGAGGCCAGGTAGTAGGCCTGCAGGTCGGCATCGGCGCCGTGGGCCAGCGCCTGGCGGAAGGCCTGCGCCGCCTCGTCGAGCCGGTGCATCTCGCGCAGCAGGTTGCCGCAGGCGCTCCAGGCCGGCGCATGGCCCGGCGCCAGCGCCAGCAGCCGGCGGAACGCGACGAGCGCCGGCTGCGGCCTGCCCAGCTGGGCCAGCGCGGTGGCGCGGTGCAACAGGGCCTCGGTGCTGTCGGGTTCGACCGCCAGCGCGGCGTCGGCGTTCGACAGCGCATCCTGGGGCCGCCCCAGGCGCAGTTGGGTCGCGGCCAGGTTGACCAGCGTCGACACGCGGCCCGGCAACAGGGTCAGCGATGCCTGGTAGTGCCGCGCGGCCTGGGCATCATCACCGGCCTGGTGGCTGGCCAGGCCGGCGAGGAAATGCGCCTTGGCCTGCTCGAAGCGTTGATCGAAGGTGGGGTCGGTCATGCGGGGCGTTGGAAGACAGGTGCCGGGTGCCGGGTAGCGGGTGGTGGGTGGCGGGTGGCGGGTGGCGGGTGGGCGGTGCCGAGCCGGGCGGCGAGCCGGACCGCGCGACGTGCCCTCGCGCAGGTTAACGCGGTCGGCGGGGTGCGGCGCAGCGGCTTCAGCGTCACAGTTGCCGGGTCGGGCGCCGAACCCGGCGACCGGCCCGGCTGCGCCATCAGCCGATCGTCATCAGGCTGGCATTGCCACCGGCGGCCGCGGTGTTGATGCTCAGCGCACGCTCGATCACCAGGCGGTGCAGCGGCAGCTGGTCGTTGGCGCCGGCCAACGGAATCACGCCGACGATGGCGCCCCGGCGTGTCGCCAGCCGGGCCAGCACGGCACGCAGGTCGTCGGCGGTGCCGGCGTGCAGCACGGCGTCGAAGGCCGCGGCGTCGCCGGTCCAGTCTTGCGCCAGCACGATCCGCTCGCGCACCGCCACGGGCAGCCGATCGCACAGCGCGCGGCTGTCGGCCGGCCACAGCGCCCGGCTGTCCACCGCCAGCACGGCGGCCAGGTGCGCCAGCCGCGCGGCATCGCCCGCAGGGCCGGCCGGTGCCAGGCACAGCACCTGTTGGCGCGGCAGCAGGGCATACAGGTTGGCCTCGCCGGTGGGGCCGGGCAGGGCGCGCCAGGGGCCGCTGGGTGACTGCCGGGCCGCGCGCTCGCAGCACTGCGCCAGCTCGGCCAGGCCCTGGCCCAGCGCCCAGACCTGCAAGGCCTGCAGGGCCTGGCCAGCGTCGGCGTCGCGCAGGTCGGCGGCCAGGCCGCGCACCGGCGCGGTGGCGGGCACGCCGGCGGCGGCCACGGCAGCGACCGCGGCACCGGCCGGGCAGTGCGCCAGCAGGCGCAGCAGGTACAGCGGGCCGCCGGCCTTGGGGCCGGTGCCCGACAGGCCTTCGCCGCCAAAAGGCTGCACGCCCACCACCGCGCCGACTTGGTTGCGGTTGACGTACAGGTTGCCGGCCTGCACGGTCTGCGCCACCAGCGCCACGGTCTCGTCGATGCGGGTGTGCACGCCGCAGGTCAGGCCGTAGCCGGTGGCGTTGATGTCGGCCAGCAGCGCGGGCAGGGCGTCGCGGTCGTAGCGCAGCAGGTGCAGCACCGGGCCGAAGACTTCGCGCTGCAGGTCGGCCAGGCGCTCGATCTCGATCAGCGTGGGCACGACGAAGCAGCCCTTCAACGCGCCCGGCCCAGCGCCGGCAGCGGGCGGCCTGCAGGCATCGGCGGCATCGCCGGCATCGGCCGTCTGGGCGGCATCGGCGGCCAAGCCGGCGTCCGCCAGTGGCTGCCAGACCGGCCGGCCCAGCGCGCGCATCGCGGCGATATGGCGCTCGATGGTGCCGAACGCCTCAGCGTCGATCACCGGGCCGACGTCGGTGGCCAGCTCGCGCGGGTCGCCCAGGCGCTGTTCGGCCATCGCGCCCAGCAGCATCTCGACGACCCGGTCGGCGGCCTCGCGCTGCACGCACAACACGCGCAGCGCCGAGCAGCGCTGGCCGGCGCTGTCAAAGGCCGAACTGAGCGCGTCCTGCACCACCTGCTCGGTCAGCGCCGACGAGTCGACCACCAGGCAGTTCTGGCCGCCGGTCTCGGCGATCAGCGGCACCGGCTGGCCGGTGTCGGTCAGCCGGCGGCTCAGGCTGCGCTGCAGCAGGCGCGCCACCGCGGTCGAACCGGTGAACAGCACGCCCTGCACCCGGGCATCGGCCACCAGCGCGGCGCCCACGGTCTCGCCGCGGCCGGGCAGCAATTGCAGCGCGCCGCGTGGCACGCCCGCGGCATGCAGCGCGCGCACGGCGGCAGCCGCCACCAGCGGCGTCTGCTCGGCCGGCTTGGCCAGCACCACGTTGCCGGCGGCCAGTGCCGCCGCCACCTGGCCGGTGAAGATGGCCAGCGGAAAATTCCACGGGCTGATGCACACCACCGGGCCCAGCGGGCGGTGGGTGGCGTTGTCGAAGCCGCGCCGCACCTCGGCTGCGTAGTAGCGCAGGAAGTCCACCGCCTCGCGCACTTCGGCCACCGCGTTGCCGACCGTCTTGCCGGCTTCGCGGACGAGCAGCGTGCACAGCCGCACGGTGTCGGCCTGCAAGGCGTCGGCAGCGCTGTCCAGCCGGGCGGCGCGCTCGGCGGGTGCGGTGGCGGCCCAACCTGGCGCGGCAGCAAGCGCTGCGGCCAGCGCGGCCTGCACGTCATCGGTGGTGGCCTCTTGCACCGTGCCGACAAGGTCGGCCGGGTCAGCCGGGTTGCGCACCTGCTGCAGCGGACCAGGGGTTGGTGCAGGGCTTGGTGCAGGCGCTGATGCAGTCATTGGCGCAGTCAATGCCGCAGTCGTTGGCGCAGTCATTGGTGCAATGGTTTGCCCAAGGGTTGGCGCAGTGAGCGGCGCCCTGGTCGACACCGCGATCGACGCAGCGATCGCAGTGGTGGACGCAGCCGACGGCAACGCGCCGGCCAGCAGCGGCGACGCCTGCCAGGCCGGGCCCGCTGCATGGGCCAGCGCCTGGGCCAGCGCGGTCAGCTGCGGCTCGCCTGCCAAATCGAGCCCGGCCGAGTTCAGCCGCGCCGCGCCATACAGCGCACCCGGCAGCGGAATCGCCGGGTGCGGCGCGCCGACGACGCCCTCGGCCGCGGCCATCGCCTCGACCGTGGTCACCGGGTCTTCGACCAGTTGCGCCAGCGGCAGATGCTCGTCGGCGATGCGGTTGACGAAGGAGGTGTTGGCGCCGTTCTCCAGCAGCCGGCGCACCAGGTAGGCCAGCAGCGTCTCGTGGCTGCCCACCGGCGCGTAGATGCGGCAGGGCCGGCCCAGCCGGCCATCGGCCACCGCGCCCACCACCTGCTCGTACAGCGGCTCGCCCATGCCGTGCAGGCATTGAAATTCGTACTGGCCGGCGCAGAAGTTCTCACCCGCCAAGGTGTGCACGGCGGCCATCGTGTGGGCGTTGTGGGTGGCGAACTGCGGGTACACCGCGTCGGGTGCGGCCAGCAGCACTTTGGCGCAGGCCAGGTAGGCCACATCGGTGTAGGCCTTGCGGGTGTAGACCGGGTAGTCGGCCAGCCCGTCTTGCTGGGCGCGCTTGATCTCGCTGTCCCAGTAGGCGCCCTTGACCAGCCGCACCATCAGCCGGCGCTGGCTGCGGCGGGCCAGGTCGATCAGGTGATCGACCACCGCGGGGCAGCGCTTCGAGTAGGCCTGGATGACGAAACCGATGCCGTTCCAGCCGGCCAGTGCCGGGTCGGCGCACAGGCCTTCCAGCAGGTCGAGCGACAGCTCCAGCCGGTCGGATTCTTCGGCGTCGATGTTGAGGCCGATGTCGTGGTGCCGCGCCAGCCGGGCCAGCATGGCCAGCCGCGGCGCCAGCTCGGCCATCACCCGCGCCACCTGGGCCCGGCTGTAGCGCGGGTGCAGCGCCGACAGCTTGATCGAGATGCCCGGGCCGTCGTAGGGGCCGCGCCCGGCGGCGGCCAGGCCGATGGCATGGATGGCCTGCTCGTAGGCGGCGAGGTAGCGCTGGGCGTCGTGCGCGGTCAACGCGGCTTCGCCCAGCATGTCGTACGAATAGCGGAAACCCTGGGCCTCGCGCGGCCGGGCGTTGGCCAGCGCCTGGGTGATGGTCTCGCCAGTGACAAACTGTTCGCCCATCATGCGCATGGCCATGTCCACGCCCTTGCGCACCAGCGGCTCACCGCCGCGACCGACGATGCGGCGCAGCGCCGCGCTCAAGCCCGTGTCGCTGTGGGTGGCCACCAGCCGGCCGGTGAGCAGCAAGCCCCAGGTGGCGGCGTTGACGAACAGCGACGGGCTGCGGCCCAGGTGCCGGTCCCACTGGCCGGGGCTGATCTTGTCGCGGATCAGTGCGTCGCGGGTGGCCGCATCGGGGATGCGCAGCAGCGCCTCGGCCAGGCACATCAACGCCACGCCCTCCTGCGACGACAGCGCAAATTCCTGCAGCAGGCCTTGCACCAGGCCGGCGCGGCCGCTGTCGCGGGCACGCTCGCGCACGCCGCGGGCCAGGCGCAGCGCCAGCGCCTGGGCTTGCACGGCTTGCGCGGCCGACAGGCGCGCGCAGTCGAGCAGGCCGGGCAACAGTTCGGGTTCGGGGCGCCGGGTGGCGGCGGTGATCGCCGCGCGCAGCGGCGAGGTCGCCAGCATCGGGGTCAGGGTCGGCAGCGGCAGCGGCAGGGCGGGCGGGGCAGGGTGGTCCATGGTCGGGGCGCGTCGTGGTGGCGGCTGCAGTGTGGGGCAGGGTACGCGGGATATTCAACCGTTACGCTGCGCTGGCGCCCTGCTTTGTGCGGCGCGTGAGCGTCGAGCCACTGCGCGGCGGTCAAGCCGCTGTGCGGCGGGTGAACGTCAAGCCGCTGTGCAGCGGGTCAAGCCGCTGTCTCGGCCAGCTGGGCGGCGGGCAGGGCCGCGGGGGTTGCCACGACCGCGCCCGACCCGAGGTTCAGCTCGCCGAACAAGTTCTTCGGGTCCGGCGCCTGCGGCACCAGCTGCAAGACTTCGCCGATGCCCAGCGCGGCCGCCACATCGCCGATCCAGGTCAGCGCCGCGTAGTCTTCCAGCGCGAAACCCACCGAGTCGAACACCGTGACCTGCGTGTCGCTGCTGCGCCCGGGCGCCTGGCCGGCCAGCACCCGCCAGAACTCGGTGACCGGGAAATCGGCCGGCATCTGCTGCAAGTCGCCTTCGAGGCGGGTCTGCGGCTCGAACTCGACGAACACTGCCGCCGCAGCCAGCACACCGGGGTGCAGCTCGGTCTTGCCGGGGCAATCGCCGCCCACCGCGTTGAAGTGCATGCCGGGCTCGACCATCCCGGGCGTGATGATGGTGGCGCTGGTCTTGTCGGCCGTCAGCGTGGTGACGATGTGCGCGCCGCACACCGCATCGGCCACGCTGCGGCACACCCGCACCTGCAGGCCCTGGCCGGCCAGGTTGGCCACCAGCTTGGCGGTGGCCGCCGGGTCGATGTCGAACAACTGCAGCTCGCTGATGCCGACCAGGTCGCGGAAAGCCAGCGCCTGGAACTCGCTCTGCGCGCCATTGCCGATCAGCGCCATGCAGCGGCTGCCCGGCCGCGCCAGCCGGCGCGCCACCAGCGCCGACATGGCCGCGGTGCGGATGGCGGTGGTGAGCGTCAGCTCCGACAGCAGCCGCGGCGCGCCGGTGGCCACATCGGCCAGCACGCCGAAAGCCATCACCGTGGGCAGGCCGCGGCGGGGGTTGTCCGGGTGGCCGTTGACACACTTGAAAGCAAAATGTTGTGCGTCGGCGATCGGCATCAGCTCGATCACGCCGTGCGCGGAATGGCAGGCCACGCGGGCGCTTTTGTCGAAATCGTGCCAACGAAGGAAGCACTGCTCGATGTGCAGGGCAATGCCGGCGATGCAGGCCGACAGGCCCTTGCGTTGCACCAGACAGACCAGGTCGGGGGCGCTGAGGTAGACGAGGCTGGGGTAAGGGGCGCCGGGAACGGTGGTGGGGTAGGCGGTGCTGACGCAGGGCAGGGCGGTCATGGCGAGGGCTCGCTGGAAGGGATGCCACCAAGTCTGGGCTCGATGGCTGCCAGGCAGAAGCCACCAGATTGCAGCGTTTTGGACCGCTCGCTGGCGTTGTGGCGGACGCTGCTGCCATAACGGCAGACTGTCGGCATGGCACAGCGCCGGGCGTCGCCCCGGCTGCGACGGGTACCACCGCTCTGCGGCTGGCCGTCGATGGTTGTATGCCTGGGCCTGGCCACTTCGGGCAGATGGGACACGCTTGTCGGCGCCGGCGCCGAATACGTCCTCAACCCCGGCGTGTCGTTTGCAGTCGAGCTGGGAAGCCACGGCAAGATCTCCAACCAGGTCAAAGGCAACACGCTGACCTGGCACCCGTTTGATGTTCTGAGGCAGCTTCATCGCCTCTGGTCAACGCGCGACTTTGACAGGTCCCGCGGCCCGCGCCACCGACGGGTCGCGATGCTGCCGACGAACACCGGCGGTCACTTCGCGATGGCGGCCTGCGCTTCGTCGCAAGCCAGTTTGCGCCCTCGCACTCGGGTCAGACACTCGGGCACCACTCAACGATTTGGAGTCCCGCATGACTTGCCTTCTTCCGCGCATCCCAGCTGTGCTGGCCACCCTGCTGATCGCAGCACACGCAAACGCCTCCGAGTCCGGCTGGATGCAGATCCAGGTGGCTGCCACGACACCGGGTGCGCCCACCACGACGGTCGCCCTGTACTACCCGACGATGGCCGCGCCGCGAGTCACCCCCATGGGACCCTTCACGCTCGACGTCGCGATCGGCGCCAAACCCGTCGACAAGGTCAAGGCGCTGATCTTGCTCAGTCACGGCAACGCCGGCACCGAACTCGGGCACAGCGTTCTGGCGCAAGCGCTCGCGCGAAATGGCTACCTGGTCGCCGCACTGCGCCACCCTGGCGACAACTGGCAGGATCGGTCGCTCCTCACGCAGAGCCCCGAGCGCTACTTCGACGAACGGCCGCGGCAGGCCTCCCGGGTCATCGATGCGCTCCTGGTCGATCCGACGTGGAAGGATCGGATCGACACCGACCACCAGGGGCCCCGCGTGGGTGCGCTGGGGCACTCGGCCGGCGGCTACACGGTGCTGGCGTTGGCAGGAGCCAGGCCGGATTTGTCCCGGTTGAGGCAGCACTGCCAGATTGAAGCATCCGAAGACCCGATTTTTTGCAGCATGGGCCGGGCCGGGGAAGCCACACCGCCATTGCCAGTGGCCACGGTCTCGCTCAAGGACGAGCGCGTTCGAGCGATCGTCGCGATGGCTCCGGCGGGTGTGCTGCTCACTGCCGAATCGCTGGCCGCGGTTCGGCCGGCGACCATGATCTACGAGGCCGAGCTCGATCGCTTCCTGGTGCCTCGGTTCCATGCCGAGTGGGTCGCCAGCCATCTGCCTGCACCGAACCTGCGTCGGGTGCCCAACGCCTGGCACTTCGCCTTCATGGATGCACCCAGCATCCCGCTCCCCAGCCCGGACGGCGACGTCGCCGCGAACCCGCCAGGTTTTGATCGTGGTGCATTCCTGAAGCAGACCGCCCTCGAGATCACGGCGTTCTTCGACAAGACGCTCCGTTAGCCGACGTAGGCTACGCTGGCGCATTGCCCTGCACCCCGGCGCCGTTGCTGCCACCACGCTGCCCTGCCCACCCCATGCGCCTCTTTTCGACCCGCGACCGCCCGGTGCACCTGGGCCCCTATCCGATGGAGCGCCTGCGTCGCAGCGCGGCGCCACCCGACCTGTCGGCCGTGCCGGCGATGCAGGCGCTGCACTTCGACGACCCCGATCCGCTGTCGCTGGTGCATGCCATCGCACCCTACATGGCGATGTTCGACCTGGTGCGTGACGGCGCCGTCAACCCGCAGCGCGGCGAGGTGCCCGACGATCCCGTCGCGCGTGCGCAGCACCTGAAAGCCGCCGCGCATTACTTCGACGCCTCGCTGACCAGCATCTGCGCGCTGCCGCCCAGCGCGCTGCTGGCCAAGCCGATCCGCAACCCGCGGGTGGCCGCGCTGGGCGACGCGCTGGCGCAAAGCCAGCCGCAGAGCTTTGCCGCCGGCATGGACATGATCCTGGCCGACGTGCTGGAGTCGGCGCGCACGGTGCACGGCGCCATCGCCCACCACAGCCATGCGCTGGTGATCGTGGTCGAGTACCCGCGCGACCCGCGGCCCGGCGAGCCCGGCACCGACTGGCTGGCCGGCACCCAGGCCCACCGCGCCGCCGTGCTGGCCGCTCAGACCGCCGTGCTGCTGTCGACTTACCTGCGGCTGCTGGGCTACGAGGCCCGCGCCCACAGCGCCAGTTGCAGCGAGGTCGACCTGGGCCGGCTGGCGCTGGCCTCGGGCTTGGCGCTGGCCGATGGCAGCCACCCCTACCTCGGCCGGCGCTACGGCCTGGCCGCCGTCAGCACCACCTTCGCCATGGCGCCCGACGCGCCGCTGGCGCCATCGCCAAACCGCTGGCACAGCCATGGCCCGGCCTGGTGGCTGGGCAAGGGCACGCTCAAAGGCGCCTTCAACCACCAGGCCTTCGAGCGCCGCGACTTCCGCGACGGCGCCTTCCCGTTCGAGACGATCAAGCGCCAGGACACCCCCACCACCTTCATCGACCACGCCCGCGTGCCGCGATTCCCCAAGCGCGCCGACTTCTTTGCCCGCGCGCTGTTCGGCGACCTGGGCAAGGCCGTGCAGGCCGACGCCAAGAACGCCCACTACGTGATGAAGAGCCCCATCGGCGCCTGCGCACGCCGGGCGCTGGGCGCCTTGCTGCTGCTGCAGTTCGGCGAAGCGCGCGGCGCCGTGTCGCCCAGCACCGCCGACCCGCAGCGCAACGCTGACAACCTGAAGGCCACCGCCTACTACCTGGGCGTGGATGCGGTGGGCCTGTGCGGCGTGCCCGACTGGGCCTATTACTCGCACGACGCCGGCGGCCAGCCGCTGCCGGCCTACCACGCCAACGCGGTGAACCTGCTGATCGACCAGGGCCACGAGACCATGGAAGGCGCCAGCGGCGACGACTGGATCAGCGTGGCGCAGAGCATGCGCGCCTACCTGCGCTTCTCGCTGATGGGCGGCATCGTCGCCGAGCAGATCCGCCGGCTGGGCTACAGCGCCCGCGTGCATTCGGTGCTGGACGGCGACGTGCTGCAGCCGCCGCTGCTGCTGCTCAGCGGCCTGGGTGAAGTCAGCCGCATCGGCGAGGTGATCCTGAACCCCTTCCTCGGCCCGCGCCTGAAAAGCGGCACGGTGACCACCGACCTGCCGATGGCGGCTGACCGGCCGATCGATTTCGGCCTGCAGCGCTTCTGCGAGGCCTGCAACAAGTGCGCACGCGAATGCCCTTCGGGCGCGATCACCGCCGGCCCGAAGACGATGTACAACGGCTACGAGATCTGGAAGAGCGACGCCGAAAAATGCGCCCGCTACCGCATCACCAATGCCGCGGGCGGCATGTGCGGGCGCTGCATGAAAACCTGCCCCTGGAACCTGGAAGGCCTGCTGGCCGACAGCCTGTGGCGCCAGGTGGCCATCAAACTGCCGGCCGCCGCCCCGCTGCTGGCCGCGCTGGACGACCGCCTCGGGCGCGGCAGCATCAACCCGGTGAAGACCTGGTGGTGGGACATCGAGCTCGACCGCGCCACCGGCGGCTACGTGCGCGCGGCCCAGACCCACCGCCGCGGCCTGCAGAAGGATCTGGTGCTGAAGGCCGACGAGCAGACGCTGGCCGTCTACCCCGCCGACCAGATGCCGCCGCCCTTCCCGGTGCCGTTTCCGGTCAACCGCGAAGCCGGCATCGCCCGCTACCGCGCGCTGCTGTCGCCCGCTGCCTACCGCGCCCGGCTGGCGGCCGGCGACACCGACGGCCTGGCGCCGCCGTTCCGCCTGCCCGACGGCGAGCCACCGGTGTTCCCGGTGCGGCTGGTGCGCCGCGACGACATGGCCGACGCTGTGGTCAAGTATGAATTCGCGGCCATCGACGGCGGCGAATTGCCGCCCTTCGACGCCGGCGCCCACATCGACGTGGTGATCGCGCCCGAATACCAGCGCGCCTTCAGCCTGGCCGGCAACCCGGCCGATCGCCATCACTACGTGCTGGGCGTGCTGCGCGAGCCGCCGGCCAGCGAGGGTGGTGGCGGGCGCGGTGGCTCGGCGCTGATGCACCGCGCCTTCCGCGTAGGCCGGCAGGTGTTCGTCTCGCGGCCGTCCAACCACTTTCCGTTGCACGAGGATGCCAGCGGCACGCTGCTGTTGGCCGGCGGCATCGGCGTGACGCCGTTGATCGCGATGGCGCACCGGCTGCATGCGCTGGGCCGGCCGTTCGATCTGCACTACAGCGCCGCCAGCCGCCGCAGCGCCGGCTTCGTGGCCGACCTGGCGCAGGTGCCGTGGGCGGCGCAGGTGCGGTTTCACTTCAAGGACGAGGGCGCGCGTGCCGACCTGGCCGCGCTGGTGCCCGATCACCGCGCCGGCCTGCAGCTCTACACCTGCGGCGCGGCGCGTTACATGGACGCCGTGTTTGCAGCGGCGCAGGCCCGCGGCTGGCCCGACGACGCCCTGCACCGCGAATACTTCAGCCTGCCCGAGGCCGATGCGGTGGTGAACCAGCCCTTCGTGCTGCGGCTGGCCCGGTCAGGCCGCCGGCTCGACGTGCCCGCCGACCGCAGCGCCACCGACGTGCTGGCCGACGCCGGCATCGCCATCGACGTGAAATGCAGCGACGGCCTGTGCGGCGTCTGCGCCACGCGTTTTGACGCGGCGGCCTCGGGCGAGGTCGACCACCGCGACGTCGTGCTCAGCCAGCAGGAGCGGGCGCAACGCGTGATCCTGTGCTGCTCGCGCGCCTGCCAGGCCGGTGGCGAACTGGTGATCGATCTCTGACCCAACGGCGGCCCACGGCGCCCGGCCGCTAAGCCCTGCGGCATCCCTGCGGCGTCCCTGCGCTATCCTCGATCCACTGCGATACGCGGACCGGCCTGCGTGGCAACTTCTGGAAAGACGATCCGATGAGCGGCATGCACCACACCCGGGGCGATGAATCGATGTTGGGCGGTGGCGCGCCCCTGCTCTACAACCTAGTCTATTGCAGCCGCGCCACGCCCGGCGTGGACGACGCCGAGGTCGACCGCATCATCGCGTCCTCACGGCGGCACAACCCGTCAGCCGACATCACCGGCCTGCTGGTCTTCGGCAGCGGCATGTTCTTTCAGTGGCTGGAAGGCCCGCGCCGAAGCGTGCTGGAACTGATGTCTGTGATCTCTGCCGACCCGCGCCACGACGCGGTGGTGACGCTGAGCGAAAGTGAAGAAGCGGGCGACCGGCTGTTTCCCCATTGGGACATGGAACTCGTCGGCACCGACGACATCCGCGACGTGCTGGTCGATGCGCTGGGCACGTCCACCGACGCCAATCGCACCCAGGCGCTGAGCCGGCTGCTCAATCAACTCGAAGCCGGGCCCTTGAACAGCCTCGACCCGCGCTGAACGACGGGCCTGCTCCCTGCCACGCGCTGGCCGAGTCAACGCGTCGCGCCGGCCGAGTCAACGCGCAGCGCTGACCCGCCAGACCACGTTGCCGACGTCGTCGGCCACCAGCAGCGCGCCGCTGCGGTCGATCGCCACCCCGACCGGCCGCCCGAAGGCGCCGCCGTCGGCGCTGAGAAACCCGGTCAGCAGGTCGATCGGCATGCCCGCGGGTTGCGCGCCCTGGAACGGCACGAAAATCACCTTGTAGCCGCTGTGCGGCTTGCGGTTCCATGAGCCATGCTGGCCGATGAACATGCCGCCGACAAAGGGCGCGGGCAAGCTGCTGCCCACCGACGAGGCCAGCCCCAGCGACGCGGTGTGCGGCCCCAGCGCGTAGTCGGGCACGATTGCGCGGGCCACCAGCGCGGGCTGGGGCGGTTTGACGCGGCTGTCGACATGGCTGCCGAAGTAGCTGTACGGCCAGCCGTAGAAGCCGCCGTCCTGTACCGATGTCAGGTAATCGGGCACCAGATCACTGCCCAGTTCGTCGCGTTCATTGACCACCGTCCACAGCGTGGCGCCGGGCACGGCACCGGCCGCGGTTCCAGGCACTGCACCCACTGCGGCGCCGCCCGGCGCCCAGGCCATGCCGACCGGGTTGCGCAAGCCCGACGCAAACACCCGGTGGGCGCCGGAGGCAGTGTCGACTGCCCAGATCGCGGCGCGGCCGGCCTCGGCCGCCAGGCCGTTTTCGGCCACGTTGCTGTTGGAGCCCACGCTGACGTACAACGTGCGGCCGTCGGCACTGGGCAGCAAGTTCTTGGTCCAGTGGTGGTTGATCGGCCCGCCGGGCAGGTCGAGCAGCTTGGTGCCCGGCGCGGTGATGGTGGTGTCGCCGGTCTTGTACGGAAAGGCCAGCACCGCATCGGCATTGGCGACGAACAGCCGATCGCCTACCAGGGCCATGCCGAACGGCGAGTTCAGCCCGCTCAGCAGCACCGCGCGCACTTCGGCCACGCCGTCGCCATCGGCATCGCGCAGCAGGCTGATGCGGTTGGCGCTGGGCACGCCTGCGCCGGCGCGCTTCATCACCAGGCTGGCGATCCAATCCTTCAGGCCGGTCGATCCCGCGGGCTTGGGCGGCGCGTTGCTCTCGGCCACCAGCACATCGCCGTTGGGCAGCACATGCAGCCAGCGCGGGTGGTCCAGGCCGCTGGCGAAGGCCGCCACGCGGGTGCCCGCTGCGGCCACCGGCGTGGCCCCCGCCGGCCAGCCCTGGGCTGGGGCGACGTTCACCGTCGGCACCAGGCTGGGCTTGGGCGCCGGCAGGGTGGGCTTGGGGCCGGTGCCGTCGGCCACC
Organism: Burkholderiales bacterium; assembly: GCA_038211805.1. Taxonomy (GTDB): domain Bacteria; phylum Pseudomonadota; class Gammaproteobacteria; order Burkholderiales; family Burkholderiaceae_C; genus Pseudaquabacterium. The sequence continues at coordinate 66,484 of JBBQVF010000002.1, forward strand.
GACAGGGCGGCCTGGCCGCCACAGGCCGCCAGGCCGGCCAGCACCAGGGTGGAAAGCATCGAAATCCGGAGGGAGGGCAGGTGTCGCATCGAGACATCTTACGGAGGTCTGGCGGCGTTCACCGTGTCCTGACGCACGCGCTCACCGAGCGCATGAGGGCACCCACCAGCCCAAAGCCAGACACCTGCCGGTTCGACAGGCCCACCCCGGCCGGCCTGTTCAGGGCTCTTGCAGATCTTTTAGTTGACATAATCTATATCGTCGCGGCCAACGAACAGCGACGAACAGCGACGAACAGCGGCCGGGGTCCTCCGACCACGCGATCAAGCCGAACCGGCCTACATCACACCAAAGGTCTTGAAGGCCTCGACCGTGCTCATGCCGTTCTCGATCGCGATGCGCACCTGGTTTTCGGTGCTGGCTTTTTCCAACGCCCGGCGGATGGCTTCTTCCTCGGCGTGGCGGGGGATCACAAGCACGCCGTCGAGATCACCGAAGACGATGTCGCCCGGCGCGATGCGCACGCCGTTGATCTCGACCGCCACCCGGTAATCGACCACCTTGCCGCGCGGGCCCTGGTCTTGCGCATAGCCACCGAGGCTGAACACCGGCAGGCCGCTGGCCAGCACCTCGGGCGTGTCACGCGAATAGCCGTCGAGCACCGCGCCGGCGGCCGCCAGGTGCATCGCCCGCGTCGTCATCAGCCCGCCCCACAGCGCAAACTGCGGCGCGCAGCCAGTGGCCACGTAGACCTCGTGCGGCTTCAGCTCGTCGAGTGCCTGGAACAGCAGGCCGAAAGGCTGGCGGCTGAGCGGCAGCTGTCCGGCCGGCTCGCTGGCGGCAAAGCAGTTGGCCACCAGGACCGGCATCGCCCGCCCGATCACCACCATGTCGGGCCGCAGCGGCCGGATGGCGGGGCTCAAGAACTGCTTGAGCAACCCCATCGTGTCGAGGATGTCGCCGACCACCGCCGGAAACAGCTGCTCGCGCATCAGTGCGAAGAGTTCGTCGTCGTTCTGCCACATGGCGGGCTCCTGGGGTCGGTGGATGGGGGCGTTTCAGCGGGGACAGGGCGCCCATCAGGCGGCACTCAAACGCGGGTCTTCAGCGCGGCGGCGCGTGCGGCACGGGCTTCGGCGCTGCTGGCCGCCAGCGCGATCTGGTCGTGGCCCATGTGGCTGCCCAGGTGGTGCAGCGCGTTGGCCACCGCGTTGATGGTCTCCTTGCTCATGCGGACGGCAGCCGCCGGCATGGTCAGCGTGCGGGCCGCGATCTCGCGGGCGCGGGCCAGCGCCCGGCCCTTCGCCGCCGTGTGGTCGACCAGGCCGATGGCCAGCGCCTCGGCCGCGCCGATGCGCTCGCACAGGATCGTCAGCCGTTTGGCGCACGCCGGGCCCAGCAGGCTGGTCAGCCGCGGCAGCGTACCCCAGGTCAGCGGGATGCCCAACGCGATCTCGGGCAACGAGACGAAGGCGTCCTCGGCCATCACCCGCCAGTCGCAGGCCAGCGACAGCGCCAGCGCGCCGCCCACCGCGTAGCCTTCGATCGCCACGATGGTGATCTGTGGCAGGTCTTCCCAGGCCTTGCACATCCGGTAGCCCAGCGCGGCGATCTCGCGGCGCGCCACCAGCGGCAGCGCATCGTCGGCCCAGGCGCGGGCGTCCTTCAGGTCGGCGCCCGCCGACAGGCAGGTGTCGTCACCGGTGAGCAGCACCACGTCGATGTCGCTGCGCTCGGCCAATTCATGCGCGCAGCGGATCAGCTCGCGCATCAAGGCCTGCGACAAGGCGTTGCGGGCCTCGGGCCGGTTCAGCCGCACCAGCGCCAGGCGGTCGTCGATGTCCAGGGTGAGCAGGTCGTAGGCCATGGCGGTGGGTGGTCAGTGGTGGGCGATGGGCTGGAACAAGCCGACTGTAGGCCGCCGAGCGGCCGCTTTCAGTCGCGCAGGTGCCTGGCGACGAAGGCCCACAGCAGGCGCGACGCGTCGGGGCCGCGCGGGTCGCTGAAGGGCTGGCCCGCGGCACCGCCGCTCCAGGCATGGCCCAGCGAGTCGATCATCACCTGCGTGGCCACCACCTGTCGCCCCACCTTGAAGTCTGTGACCACCATCGGGTAGCGCTGCCCGCGCTGCACGGTGCGGGGTGCCGCGGGCCGCGCGCCCGCCGCCGCCGCCCAGGCCTGCACCGCCGCGGTGGCGTTGGCCGGCGCGACCACCGCGTCCGCCGCGCCCTGGATCACCAACAGCGCCGGCCAGGCCAGCGCGGCCGGATCGCGGGGCGCGGCCGCTGGCGCGCCGCTGCGCCGGCCCCGCATGACGCCCAGCGCCGACAGTGTCGAATCGGCAAGGCCTGGCGCCACGCCCGAGTGCATGACCACGGCGCGGAAGCGCTCGGGCGACAGCGTGGCCAGCAGCGCGGCCAGGCTGGCCCCGGCCGACATCCCGGCCACGGCGACCCGTGTGCGGTCGGCCGGGTAGGCGGCGCAGACCTGGTCGACCGCGGCCAGCACCGAAGCGGCCTCGCGCTGGGCCCGGCCGCCCCGGGTGTCGAACCAGTTCCAGCAGCCCTGGGGGTTGGCCAAGCGGTCTTGTTCGGGGTAGAGCACCAGGAAGCGCTCGCGCTCGGCGACGCGGTTCATGCGGGTGCTGGCGACCAGGCGGTCGGCGTCCTGGCCGCAGCCGTGCAGCATCACCAGCAGCGGCAGGCGCTCGCCAACGGCCACGCCGGCGGGCCGGTACAGCCGGTAGCGCCGCGCACCCGCGGGCCCCAGCGCCAGGCCAGGCAGCCAGGTGCCCGGGCCGGCGGCCGGGCTGGCGGCCGGGCTGGCCAGGCTAACGATCCGCGGTCGGGCCGGCTTGGCGGGCCGGACAGCCTGCTTCACGACCTTTTTCTTGGCCTGCTTTGCCGCCTGTTGCGCGGTCTGCCTGACAGCCTGGCTGATGGCCCGGTTGCCGGCACGCAGGGCCTGCCGGGCCAGCGCGGTGGCGTTGCGGCGCAGCGCTTTGCCCCAGATCGAGGCGATGGTTCGCTTGGCCATGGCGCTAGCCGGCTACTTTCGGCAGGCCCGGCCAGCGACCGAGCCCCACCAACGCCGCCCGGCCGGCGGCCGCCGACAGCACGCTGACCACCGTGCCCCAGGCCATGTCGAGCGCGGCAAGCCAGGCGGGCCAGCCGGCCAGTGTGGCCAGGTTGGTGAGGTCGTAGGTGGCATAGGCGACAAAGCCGAACAACGCGGCCGACCCCAGCACCACCGCCCAGCGGGTCTCGGCGGTCTGCGGCGCGACCGCGAAGAACACCAGGCCCAGCGCATAGACGACGTAGAACAGCACCGCCACCAGCAGATCGGGCTGCGCGGCCATCAGGTGGCCGATGCCCTGCTGGTAGAGCGGCCGGGCAATGACGCCCAGCCACAACAGGTCGAGCGCCACCATCACGGCGGCGGTGGCAGCGAACGCCGCTGCGAAGCGGACGAAGAGGGCGGTCATCGTTGGGGCCAACCTGATACTCGTGGAAAGACCCTAGCGTAAACCCTTGCCGTCGATCGCTCTGTGCGGTGGCGGGGGTGGGGGTGGGCCGCCGGGTGGGCCGCCGGGTGGGCCGCCGGGTGGGCTAACAGACCGACGTCCGCGCGGACGCGTGGTACGGTCCTGCGGATGGCGTTTCCCGCCTCCGCCAGCTGCCCCTTTTCTACCGACTCCTCCATGATTGACGACCCGCTGCGAACCAAGGCCGACTCCCGGGCGCTGTTTGCGCTGCTGATCGTCGTCAGCGCCGCGATGGGCTGGATCTTGTGGCCGCTGTTCGGCGCGCTGCTGTGGGCCGCGGTGATCGCGCTGCTGTTTGCTCCGGTGCAGCAGGCGCTGCTGCGCCGGATGCGCGGGCGTCGAACCCTGGCGGCCTTGCTGACCTTGATCCTCGTCATCGCGCTGATGATCGTGCCGCTGGCCCTGACGGCCACGGCATTGGCGTCCGAAGCGGCAGCGCTTTACCAGCGGCTGCAATCGGGCGAGATCAACCTGACGCGCATCTTCCGCGGCCTCTACAACGGCCTGCCGGACCTGGTGACCGGCCTGCTCGACCGCCTGGGGCTGACCAACTTCGACATGCTGCAACGCCGCGTGACCGCGCTGCTGAGCCAGGCCAGCGAGGCCATCGCCACCCAGGCCGTCAACGTCGGCCAGGGCACCTTCGAGTTCGGCACCCTGCTGGTGATCACGCTGTACCTGGCGTTCTTCATGATCCGCGATGGCGAGCACCTGATGCGGGGCATCCGCCACGCGCTGCCGCTGGCCGACAGCCAGAAGCGGCTGCTGGCGGCGCGTTTCGCCACCGTGATCCGCGCCACCGTGCGGGGCAACCTGGTGGTCGCCGTGCTGCAGGGCGCGCTGGGCGGGCTGGCCTTCTGGGTGCTCGACGTGCACGGCGCCCTGCTCTGGGCGGTGCTGATGGCCTGCCTGTCGCTGTTGCCCGCGATTGGCGCTGCACTGGTGTGGGGGCCGGTGGCGGTGGTCTTCTTCGTCACTGGCGAGACCGGGTCCGGCCTGGCGCTGCTGGCCTGGGGCGTGCTGGTCATCGGCCTGGTCGACAACTTGCTGCGCCCGCTGCTGGTGGGCCGCGACACCGGCATGTCGGACGCGCTGGTGATGGTGACCACGCTGGGCGGCCTCACCGTGTTCGGCCTCAACGGCTTCATCCTCGGGCCGGTGATCGCGGCGATGTTCATCGCCGCCTGGGAACTGCACGCCGAAGTACCCAGCCTGGAGGCCGCGGGTCCGCCCGGGCCGACAGGGCAGAAAGGGCAGACAGGGCCGACCGGGCCGACCGGGCCGCTGGGCGTGCCCGGCCCACCCGGGCCGCCCGGCAATTAGGGTGATGTGGGCAGCGTCAGCCAGATCTCGTTGCGGCGCAGAAACCACGGCGTGATCGGCGGGTCGTAGCGTGCGAACACCGGCTCGCCGGTCCAGGCGATTCCGGCCGTGCGCAGCGCGGTGGTCAGCGTCTGCAGGTGCGTGTCGTAATTGTCCTGCGACCAGAAGCCCGAGTAGCGGATCACCGCCACCTGGCGGCCCGACACCTCGCGCACGGTCACCCGCGTATCGGTGGGCACCGGCGCGGTGGCCAACGTCACCTCGCGCGGCAGCACAAACTGCACGGTCTGGCCGCCAGCGGCCGCCGCCTGGGTCACCGGCGCGGTCATCGCCAGCTTCACCGGCGCGGCCACCTGGGTGACGGGGGCGGTCATCGCCAGCTTCCGCTCACCCTGGTTCTTGCCGAAGATGTAACCCGCCAGGATCGGAAACGCCTGGCTGCCGGCATCGTCGGCGGGGCCGGCCACCAGCACCTCGGCCACCACGTAGGTCGGGTACTGGCGCACCTGCACCTCGCCCAGCTGACGCACGACCTGGAAGGCGGGTTCCTCGACGGCGTTGGCGGTCGACGGGATCATCAGCGGGACGATCAACGGGGCCGCCAGCAAGGCGGGCAACAGCATCCAGGGGCGCATGGCGGGGCTTTCGGCAAAAGCCTGACTCTAAGCGGGCGCTGCAACAACGTCTGTGCGCTGCCGTGCGCGGCCCGACGCTGCCCCACCCCGACCTGGCGCTATGCTGAACGCCACACATCCATCGCAGGAGCAAGGCATGGGCTGGTTCTCGAAGAAGGAAGACGGGTTTTTCCTGTCCACCGTGGTGCCCACCGGCGACGGCGCCCGGGTGGCGCAGTACCTGGGCCTGGTCAACGGCGAGGCGATCATCGGCGCCAACATCTTCCGCGATCTGTTCTCGTCGGTGCGCGACGTGGTCGGTGGCCGCGCCGGCGGCTACGAGCGCGCGCTGTCGGGAGCGCGCGATGCGGCGCTCGACGACATGAAGGCAGCCGCCAAGGAGCTGGGCGCCGACGGCATCATCGGCATCGACTTCGACTACGAAGTGCTCGGCGAAGCCAACGGCATGATGATGGTGGCCGTCAGCGGCACCGCAGTGAAGATGGCCTGACGGCCACGGGACGGGCGGTCGACATGGGGCATCTGGTTCGGCCTGTGCTGGGCCGCCTGGGCATTCTTGTGGTTCCTGTACTTCCTGCTCCTGGTCGGGAAAAAGCCGATCGCCAAGTTTGTCGGGGCGGTTACGGCCGCCGAAGGGGTGCTGACCGGCTGGATCCCTGGCTACCTGCTACTCAACGGGTTCATGAAACAGCAAGACGGCTCCCAGCGGGTGGCGAGGAAACCGCCTCCGCCCCGCGGCAGCGGGCTGAATCAAGTGACCAAGCCGTTTCAAGCAACCAGGATGATCACGATGCCGATGTATGACTACCCACTGCGGGCGCTGTGGCGAGTTTCGCGAGCTTCGACCGATGGCGGCGTCCCGCACGCCACAAGCCTGCCCTCTGGGCCGACGCCTGCGCTGGCACCATAATCCGCGAACGCTGAACCAGATTGAGCAGCCAAGTGATCTCCCTCGCGGTGCTGAAAGTCGAAGTATCGAAGGTGCGCAAACGCCAGGCCCCGAAGGGCCGGCGCGTCGATGCCGGCGCACTTGAAGACGTGCAGCGCCTGCTCGGTGATGAGTCGCGCCAGCGCGACCTGCTGATCGAACACCTGCACAAGATCCAGGACAGCTTCGGCCATCTCTCCAGCGCGCACCTCGCGGCGCTGGCGCAGGAGATGCGCCTGGCGCAGACCGAGGTGTACGAGGTCGCGAGCTTCTACCACCACTTCGACATCGTGAAAGAAGGCCAGGCCGCTCCGGCCGCGCTGACGGTGCGCGTGTGCGACGGCCTGTCGTGCGAGATGGCGGGTGCACGTGATCTGCTGGCGCGGCTGCCGGCCCTGCTGGGCCCTGAGGTGCGCGTCATCGCGGCGCCCTGCATCGGCCGCTGCGAACAGGCGCCCGCCGTCGTGGTGGGGCAAAACCCGGTGCCCCGGGCGACCTGCGAGGCGGTGCTGGCGCGAGTCGCCGGCACCGCCCACCGGCACCTTCCCGAAGGCCACATCGACCGCGCCGCCTACGAAGCCGAAGGCGGCTACGACTTGCTGAAGGCCTGTGCCTCGGACGAGCGCGAGGTCGAATCCATCATCACCACGCTCGAACACGCCGGCCTGCGCGGCCTGGGCGGTGCCGGCTTCCCGACCGGCCGAAAATGGCGCATCGTGCGTGCCGAAGCCGCCCCCCGCCTGATGGCGGTGAACATCGACGAAGGCGAACCCGGCACCTTCAAGGACCGCGTGCTGCTGGAGCGCGACCCGCACCGCTTCCTCGAAGGCATGCTGATCGCGGCAACGGCGGTCGGCATCGACCGCATCTACATCTATCTGCGCGATGAGTACCACGGCTGCCGCGCCCTGCTCGAAACCGAGCTGGAGAAATTGCGCGCCCACCCACCCATCGCCGCCATGCCCGAGATCATTCTGCGGCGCGGCGCTGGCGCCTACATCTGCGGTGAAGAGTCGGCCATGATCGAATCGATCGAAGGCAAGCGCGGCCTGCCGCGGCTGCGCCCGCCCTACGTGGCGCAGGTCGGCCTGTTCGGGCGGCCGACGCTGCAACACAACTTCGAAACCCTGTTCTGGGTGCGGGAACTGGTCGAGAGAGGCGGCGCCTGGTTCGCCGCGCACGGCCGCCATGGCCGCAAGGGCCTGCGCTCGTTCTCGGTCTCGGGCCGGGTGAAGCAGCCTGGTGTGAAGCTCGCGCCGGCCGGCATCACGGTTCAGGAGCTGATCGACGAATACTGCGGCGGCATGCAAGACGGCCATACCTTTTACGGTTATCTACCGGGCGGCGCCTCGGGCGGCATCCTTCCGGCATCGATGAACGACATTCCGCTCGACTTCGACACGCTGCAAGCCTACGGCTGCTTCATCGGCTCGGCGGCGGTGATCGTGCTGTCCGACCGCGACACCGCGAGCGACGCGGCGCGCAACATGCTGCGCTTCTTCAAGCACGAGTCGTGCGGGCAGTGCACGCCCTGCCGCAACGGCACGGCCAAGGCGTCCGCACTCATCGAACAGAAAAGCTGGGACGTCGCCCTGCTCGCCGACCTGTCGGCCGTGATGCGCGACGCCTCGATCTGCGGCCTGGGCCAGGCCGCGCCGAACCCGATCGACTGCGTCGTAAAGTACTTCCCGCACGAGCTAAGGCCATGCTGAACAAGTCCTCGCGAGTGTGGGCGCCCTGGTTTGGGATGGGCTGCAAGGCGCAAACCACAGCCATAGCCCAGCTATGGCGAGGATTTGCAACGCCGCAGACCGCCCAAAACAGGGATGACCGCGCCGCGATGGACTTGTTCAGCGTTGCCCTGATTTGAACCCTGGGCCACCACCATGAACGCCAATACCCAGGGCGAAGCGATGCACCTCGATGCGCCGCTCGTCGAATTCGAGCTGAACGGCCGTGCGGTCTCGGGCCGGGCGAACGAAACCCTGATCGAGATCGCGAAGCGCGAAGGTGTGGCGATCCCGCACCTTTGCTACAAGCCCGGCCTGCAAGCCGTGGGCAACTGCCGCGCCTGCATGGTCGAGATCGTCGGCGAGCGTGTGCTGGCAGCCTCGTGCTGCCGGCTCCCAAGCGCCGGCATGAAGGTCACGACCGACAGCGAGCGCGCCCTCAAGTCGCAGAAGATGGTGCTCGAACTGCTGCTGTCCGACATGCCCGAGACGGCTTACACACGCCACAACGAGGTCGACGACTGGGCGCGCCAACTGGGCGTCGGCAAGCCGCGATTCTTGGCCCGCGAGCAGGTCGTCCAAGATCTCTCGCACCCTGCCATCGCCGTCAACCTCGACGCCTGCATCCAGTGCACGCGCTGCCTGCGCGCCTGCCGCGACGAACAGGTCAACGATGTCATCGGCCTGGGTTTCCGCGGCGAGCACGCGAAAATCGTCTTCGACATGGACGACGCGTTGGGTGCTTCGACCTGCGTGGCCTGCGGTGAATGCGTGCAGGCCTGCCCCACGGGCGCATTGGCGTCCGTTCTCAAGCCCGGCGCGCAGGTGCCGGCGCGCGAGGCGGCGCTCGCGGTGCCCGACAAGCAGGTGGCATCCGTGTGCCCGTATTGCGGCGTCGGCTGCCAGCTCACCTACCACGTGAAGGACGACAAGATCCTGTTCGTCGAAGGGCGCGACGGCCCGGCGAACCAGGCGCGCCTGTGCGTGAAGGGCCGCTACGGCTTCGACTACGCGCACCACCCGCACCGGTTGACGGTGCCGCTGATCCGGCGTGCCGGCGTGCCCAAGCACGGCGAGTTCACGATGGACCCGGACCAGGTGATGAACGTGTTCCGCGAAGCCAGCTGGGACGAGGCACTGGCATTGGCGGGCGGCAAACTGGCGCAGATCCGCGACGCGCATGGTGGCAAGGCGCTCGCCGGCTTCGGCTCTGCCAAAGGCAGCAACGAAGAGGCCTACCTGTTCCAGAAGCTGGTGCGCACCGGCTTCGGCAGCAACAACGTCGACCATTGCACGCGGCTGTGCCATGCCTCGTCGGTGGTCGCGTTGCTGGAGGGCATCGGCTCCGGTGCGGTCTCGAACCCGGTGATGGACGTGATGAAGGCCGAGGTGGTGCTCATCATCGGCGCGAACCCGACCACCAACCACCCGGTGGCGGCAACGTGGATCAAGAACGCCGTGCGCAACGGCACCCAGCTCATCGTCTGCGACCCGCGGCGTTCCGACCTGGCGCGGCTCGCCCGTCATTTCGTGCAGTTCAAGCCTGACACGGATGTGGCGCTGCTGAACGCGATGATGAACGTGATCGTCACCGAAGGCCTGGTCGACGAAGCCTTCGTCGCCAGCCGCACCATCGGCTACGAAGCATTGCGCCAGAACGTCGAAGGCTATTCGCCCGAAGCGATGGCGCCGATCTGCGGCATCGCCGCCGACACGATCCGCGCCGTGGCGCGGCTCTACGCCACGTCGAAGGCCTCGATGATCCTGTGGGGCATGGGTGTGTCGCAGCACGTGCACGGCACCGACAACGCGCGCTGCCTGATCGCGCTGTCGCTGATGACCGGCCAGATCGGCCGGCCCGGCACCGGGCTGCACCCGCTGCGTGGCCAAAACAATGTGCAAGGCGCGTCCGATGCGGGCCTGATCCCGATGATGCTGCCCGACTACCAGCAGGTGACGCAGCCGGCAGTGCGCGCGCGCTTCGAGCAAGCCTGGCAGCTGCCGGCGGGCACGCTTGATGCCGAGCCCGGCCTGACGGTGGTCGAGGTCATGCACGCGATCGAGGCCGGCGCCGTACGCGGTCTGTACGTGATGGGCGAGAACCCCGCGATGTCGGACCCGGACGCCAACCATGCGCGGGCAGCGCTCGCAGCGCTCGACCACCTGGTGGTGCAAGACATCTTCCTGACCGAGACCGCCTACCTCGCCGACGTGGTGCTGCCGGCCAGCGCCTTCCCCGAGAAGACCGGCAGCTTCACCAACACCGACCGGCTGGTGCAGATGGGCCGCCAGGCCATCAACCCGCCCGGCGATGCACGGCAAGACTTGTGGATCATCCAGCAGATCGCCGGGCGTCTCGGCCTTGACTGGCAGTACGGCCATGTGTCGGAAGTGTTTGACGAAATGCGCCACACGATGCCGAGCATCGCCGGCATCACCTGGGAGCGGCTGGAGCGCGAGCACGCGGTCACCTACCCGTGCCGCGTCGAGGGCGATCCCGGCGAGCCGGTGGTCTTCATCGGCACGTTCCCGCGCGAGGATGGCCGCGCCCGCTTCGTGCCGGCCGACATCATCCCGGCCGCAGAACGCCCCGATACCGCCTACCCGATGGTGTTGATCACCGGCCGCCAGCTGGAGCACTGGCACACCGGCAGCATGACGCGGCGCGCCACCATGCTGGACACGCTCGAGCCCGATCCAGTGGCGCTGGTGCATCCGCTCGACCTCGCCGCTCTGGGCGGGCAGCCGGGCGATGTGGTGACGCTGGAGTCCCGGCGTGGCCGGGTCACGCTGTATGCGCGGGCCGACGCCAGCTCACCTCGTGGTGCGGTGTTCGTGCCGTTCTGCTACTACGAGGCGGCGATCAACCGGCTGACCCATGCGGCGCTCGACCCGTTCGCGAAAATCCCCGAATTCAAGTACTGCGCGATCCGCATCACGCTGGGCGGCGAGGTGACGGCGCAGGGCAGCTATGGTGGTGGCAAGGCGATGCTCGGTTGATCGGTTGATCGGTTGATCGGCTGTTCGGCTGTTCGCCACCGTTTCAATGGGCAGCCTTGCGGCCGTGCAGCAGGAACCCATGCACGTCGGCAAGCGCGCACGCTGGGGCCAACGCGTCACCCTGACCCAGATCACAGCCCTCTCACTTGAAGAATTGGGCGTCGCTGTCCGATGAGATGCCGTCGGCAATGGCCACGATGTTCAGCGTCTGCGCCAACGCAATCAACGAGCGCGCCATCGCCATCCGCTCGGGATCAGCAGCCACCTCGCGCACGAAGATGCGCTGGCGCATCGCCACCGTGACGCTGCTGATGCGCGCGGGCTGTCGGCCCGCAGTTGCGTTGGTGCTGGCGGTGTGCGCCGGACTGGGTACTGTGCTGGGAGGCACGCTTGCGTGGTGGTCGGCCGAGGCCATTCGCCCGGCGCTGCCTATCGCGCTGGCCTTGTCGGCAGCGGCGATGCTCTACGTGGCGCTGGCGCAGTCGGTCAGCCTGTTTTCGACATGGCGAGCACGCGTACCCACACTGGCGTGTGGCCTGCCGTTTCTGGCCGGGATCCTGCTCATTGGCGGACCGCACCATGTGCTGGAGTTGTTCGGCTGAAGTTTGCGATTGGCCGCTGCGCCGCCCCCGCGTGCCAAATCACACCACGCCCCCCAGGGGAATCGATCTTGCTGGCGCGCCGATCAAGCCGCCGGCGCTTGCATCGCCGGGTGGCTGGCCGGCAGGCGGGCCCGACCGAACAGCTTGTCGCGCAGCGTGCCGGGGCGGTGGGCGGTCTTGAAGGCGCCGCGGGCCTGCAGCTCGGGCACCACATAACGGCCGAAGTCCGACCAGCAGGCCGGCGCCACGGTGCGCGACAGGTTGAAGCCGTCGACCCCGGCGGCCTCGGTCCAGGCTATCAGCGCTTGCGCCACCTGCTCGCCCGAGCCCACGATCGGGCTCTGGCGGCTGCCCAGCACCATCTGTTCCAGCAGCTTGCGCTTGGTCCACTGCGGGCCCTGGCTGCGGGCGATGGCCTCGACGTTGGAGGTGATCGCCTGGCTGCCGGCCGCATCCACCGGCTCGTCGAGGTCGAACTTGGCCAGGTCGACGCCCAGCGACGCGGCCGCATGCACCAGCGCGGCCTCGCTGCTGACGTACTGGCGGTAGTCGTCGAACTTGTCGCGTGCCTCGGCTTCGGTGGCGCCGGTGACCACGGTGGCGCCGAGGAACACCTTGATGTCGTCGCCCGCCCGCCCGGCCGCCACGGCGCGGGCGCGGATGTCGCCGACGATGGCCTTGACGCCCGCCACGCCCTGGCCGTTGAGGAACACGCATTCGGCGTGCGTGGCCGCAAACTGCCGACCGCGTGGTGACGAGCCGGCCTGGTAGAGCACTGGCGTGCGCTGCGGCGACGGCTCGCTCAGGTGGATGGCGTCCACCTGGTACTGCTTGCCATGGTGGTGGATGGCGCGCACCTGGCCAGCGTCGGCATACACGCCGCTGGCGCGGTCGGCGCGCACCGCGCCGTCGGCCCAGCTGTGCTGCCACAGCTGGTAGACCAGCGCCATGTACTCGTCGGCCAGGTCGTAACGGTCGTCGTGCGCGGGCTGCTGGGCAAAACCATTCGCGCGGGCGGCGCTGTCGAGATACCCGGTGACGATGTTCCAGCCGACCCGGCCGCGGCTCAGGTGGTCGAGCGTGGACATGCGGCGGGCAAACAGGAACGGCGCCTCGTACAGCAGGTTGGCGGTGACGCCGAAACCCAGGTGGGTGGTGGCCGCGGCCATCGCCGGGATCAGCAGCATCGGGTCATTCACCGGCACCTGCACGCCGCTGCGAATCGCTGCGTCGGCACTGCCGCCGTAGACGTCATAGACGCCCACGACGTCGGCCAGGAACAACCCGTCGAACAGCGCCGCTTCCAGCGTGCGGGCCAGTTCGGTCCAGTAGTGGATGTCGAGGTAGCGGGTCGACTGGTCGTCGGGGTGGCGCCACAGCCCTTGCTGGATGTGGCCGACACAGTTCATGTCGAAAGCGTTGAGCAGGATCTCGCGGGGCATGGCGGACGCGCCGGCAAAAGGCGATCAGGTGGCAGGGGCCGCCAGTGTCGCGGCAAATTCATCCTCGACCCGCCCCGGCTGCAACGGCCGGGGTGCCGCGTCTGTCAGCCCGCGGCCGATTCCTCGATGAATTGCTTCAGCAGCCGCTTGAGCTGCTCGACCTTGCGCGGCCCCATGGCTTCTTCCAGCGCACCGTGGTGGGCATCGACGCTGATCTTCAGGCGCGACACCACCTCGAGGCCGAGGTCGCTGATGTAGACCAGCACCTTGCGGTTGTCCAGCGCATCGGCGGCCCGCTGCACCAGGTTGCGGCTGACCAAGCGGTCGATGTTCTTGGTCAGCGCCGGGTGGTTCATCAACACCCGTTCGGCCAGCTCGCCCATCGAGAGGCCCAACTCGTCGGACAGCACCTGCAGGATGCGCCACTGCTCCTCGGTCACTTCCTCGGCAGCGATCGACTGCGCCAGTCCGATGTGCATGCGGCGGTTGGCCGAGGCCAGCAGGTAAGCGAGGTATTCGGACAGATCCTGGTCGGGCATGGTAGGTGCAATCACGCAGTACGTTTGGTCGTCAGTCTACGCACAATTGCTTTCCAGAGAAACCACCTTGGTGCGATTTGCGCGACCTTTGACCGCCCTCCGCCCAAAGTGGTGCAAGCCCGGAGTTCCCATGCTGCCATCCCCCGGCCTCTTTTCCAGCGTGACCGCGGGCCGACGCCTGAACGGCCAGACTTTGCTGCGTGCGCGCCTGCCCGGGCGCAGCCTGGCGCCGCCGGCCGAACCGCGGCGCGACATCGCGGTGGCGCTGTGCGTGCCGCTGGGCGGATCGGCCGGCATCTGGGGTCCGTCGGCGATGGCCTCGGCACGGCTGGCGGTGGCCGAGCTCAACCGCGAGTCCGGCATCGTCGGCCGCACCTGCCGGCTGCTGACCGTCAACGCCGCCGACGATGCGCCCGACATCGAGCAGACGCTGATGGAACTGGTCGACGCCGGCGAGGTCGACGCGCTGATCGGCATGCACACCAGCGCCGTGCGGCAGCGCATCCTCAGCGCCGTTGGCGGCCACATCCCGATCGTCTACACGCCGCTGTACGAAGGCGGCGAGACCACGCCCGGCGTGTTCGCCATCGGCGAGGTCACCGCACGCCAGCTGCAGCCCGCGCTGCGCTGGCTGGGCCGGCACCGCCAGCCTCGGCGCTGGCTGGCAGTGGGCAACGACTATGTCTGGCCGCATGTGTCCCATCGCCAGGCACGGCCCTACATCGTCGAGGCCGGCGGCGAGATGGTGGCCGAAACCTACGTGCCGTTCGGCACCTCGGACTACACCACCGTGCTCGAGCAGATCCGCACCTGCCGGGCCGACGCCGTGCTGGTGTCGTTGATCGGTCAGGACGCGGTCGATTTCAACCGGGCCTTCGGCCGCGCCGGGCTGTCGAAGTCGACCCTGCGCCTGTCGTGCGCGATCGGCGAGAACGAGTTGCTGGGCATCGGCGCCGACAACGCCGACGAACTCTACGTCTCGAGCGGCTATTTCGCCACGCTGGACACCGACGCCAACCTGGCGTTCAAGGAACGCTACCGCAACCATTTCGGCGAGCGCGCGCCCACGCTCAACACCTTCGGCCAATCGACCTACGAGGGTGTGCACTTCCTGGCCGCGCTGCTCGGCCAGGCCCTGGGGTCGCCCGACGCCTGGGCGCGGATCGGAAGATCGCCGTTGGCCTACCGCAGCGCGCGCGAGGCCCGCTACGACGGCGGCGGCGTCAGCCACACGCCCATCTACCTGGCGCGCGCCGAAGGCAACAACTTCCGGGTGATCGCGCGCTTCTGACGCCGGCAACCCGGACGACCTTGCTTTTTATTTTCCAAAGCAAACAAAATACTTGACCTGGAAAATGACAGACGACAGAATCAAGCGGCGATGAGCGCTGTCCAGCCCCTCTAACCGGGGCTGGCGGCCAGGCCTCTTCGCGGCAGCGCCGCGGTCGCCACCGGATGCCGGGGGCCGGTTCGATGTCCGATCTCAACAACTTCCCGGAGCCCCCATGGCCATCAAACGCCCCACCCTCGACCAGCTGCAAGACGTTGCCCTGAGCCTGGGCATCCACCTGTCGCCAGAGCAAGCCGGTGTCTACAACACGCTGCTGCAGGGCAACTTCGACGCCTATGACGTGATCGACGCGATGCCCGACTACGTGCCCCGGGTGACCTACCCGCGCACGCCGGGCTACTTTCCGTCGGGCGAGGAAAACAAGTACGGCGCCTGGTACGTCAAGACCACGATCAAAGGCAAGGCCGAGGGCAAGCTGGCCGGCAAGACCGTGGTGCTCAAAGACAACGTCTGCGTCGCCGGCGTGCCGATGATGAACGGCGCCTCCACGCTGGAAGGTTATGTGCCCAACGTCGACGCGACCGTGGTCACCCGCTTGCTCGATGCCGGCGCCACCGTGGTCGGCAAGGCCACCTGCGAATACTTCTGCTTCTCGGGCGGCTCGCACACCAGCGCGCCCGCGCCGGTGCACAACCCGCACCGCATGGGCTATTCGGCCGGCGGCTCGTCGTCGGGCAGCGCGGCGCTGGTGGCCGCCGGCGAGGTCGACCTGGCGATCGGCGGCGACCAGGGCGGCTCGATCCGCATGCCCGCGTCGTATTGCGGCATCTACGGCATGAAGGCCACCCACGGCCTGGTGCCCTACACCGGCGTGATGCCGATCGAGCTGACGATCGACCACACCGGGCCGATGACCAACAACGTCACCGACAACGCGCTGATGCTGGAAGTGCTGGCCGGCCCCGACGGGCTCGACCCGCGCCAGCACGCCGGCCAGACCGCCAAGCCCTATGCCGACCTGATGAAGCAGGGCGTCAAGGGCCTGAAGATCGGCATCGTCAAGGAAGGCTTCGGCTGGCCGCAGAGTGACCCAGCGGTTGATGCCAAGGTGCGCAAGGCAGCGGCGATGTTCACCGCCATGGGCGCCACGGTGTCGGAGGTGTCGGTGCCGATGCACCTGGTGGGGCCGGCGATCTGGCTGCCGATCGCCGCCGAGGGCGCGACCCAGCAGATGATGAAGGACAACGGCCACGGCTTCAACTGGAAGGGCTTGTACGTCACCAGCATGGTCGACTTCCACGCCGGCTGGAAGCAGCGCGCCGACGAATTGTCGGAAACGCTGAAGCTGACCATGGTGCTGGGCGAGTACTTCATCCAGCACTACCGCGGCCACTACTACGCCAAGGCGCAGAACCTGGGCCGCCAGCTGACCGCCGCTTACGACGCCACGCTGGCCGACTTCGACCTGCTGCTGATGCCCACGTTGCCACTCACTGCCACACCGCTGCCCAAGCCCGGCGCGCCGGTCGAAGAGGTGGTGTCGCGGGCCTTCGAGATGCTGCCCAACACCTGTCCGTTCGACGTCACCGGCCATCCGGCGATGAGCGTGCCCTGCGGGCTGGTCGACGGCCTGCCGGTGGGCATGATGCTGATCGCCAAGAACTACGACGAGGCCACGATCTACCGCGCCGCCTATGCCTTCGAGCAGGCCGGCGACTGGAAGGCGATCTGAGAGGGTGAGCGTTTTCCTGCTGCGCGGCCGCCATGCGTCGTTGGCCGGATGCTCGGGATCCTCACGTACAGGGAGTACGTTCCGGTCCCTGCGCTCCGTCCGCCTAGCCTGACAGCCGCTCGCTACGAAAAACCCTCACCCTTCCGCCCTGCACTGAGCATCACCCCGCGTCGTTCGCAACGCCGGCTGCGGCCGCCCTGTCCGCTCCCTATCCGTTACCCATCAGGAGTTTTCCATGGACCGTCGTTCCTTCATCAAGTCCTCCGGCGCCGCAGTGGCCGGCACCTCGTCGCTGATCCTGCCGCTGTCGGCGCTGGCGGCCGACGAGATCGGCATCGGCAGCATCCATGACCTGTCGGGAGGCCTGGACATCTACGGCAAGCCGATGCTGGACGCGCTGACGCTGGCGATCGAAGAGCAGAACGCCGCCGGCGGCCTGCTCGGCAAGAAGCTCAAGCTGGTGAGCTACGACCCGCAGTCGAACATGCAGATGTATGCGCAGTTCGCGCAACAGGCCGCGCTGAAGGACAAGGTGGCGGTGGTGCACGGCGGCATCACCTCGGCGTCGCGCGAGGTGATCCGGCCGGTGCTCAACAAGCACAAGACGCTGTACTTCTACAACACCCAGTACGAAGGCGGTGTCTGCGACCGCGGCACGTTCTGCACCGGCGTGACGCCGGCGCAGACGGTGGCCAAGCTGGTGCCCTATGCGATGAAGAAGTGGGGCAAGAAGGTCTACGTGATCGCTGCCGACTACAACTACGGCCAGATCACCTCGCAGTGGGTCAAGAAGTTCGCGATCGAGAACGGCGGTTCGGTGGCGGCGATCGACTTCTTCCCGCTTGACGTCACCAACTTCGGCCCGACGATCAGCAAGATCGAGGCGGCCAAGCCCGACATGGTGGTCTCCGCGCTGGTGGGCGGCGCGCACATGTCGTTCTACCGCCAGTGGGCGGCGGCCGGGCTGACCAAGAAGATTCCGCTGGCCTCGACCACCTTTGCCGGCGGCAACGAGCACATCGTGTTGTCGGCCGACGAGACCGACGGTTTCCTGGTCTGCTACAACTATTTCCAGAACCTCGACACGCCGGCCAACAAGGCTTTCAAGACCCGCTTCTACGCCCGCTTCGGCAAGGACTACCCCAACATCACTGAACTGGCGATGGGCACCTACCAGGGCTTCAAGCTGTGGGCCGAGGGCGTGAAGAAGGCCAACTCGGTCGAGATCGGCAAGGTGACGACGGCGCTCGAATCGGGCATCAGCATCGACGGGCCCAGCGGCAAGGTCAGCATCGACCCGGCCACCCACCACTGCGTGCTCAACGTCAGCATCGCCGAGACGCGTGGCAAGCAGCTCAACATCCTGCAGACCTTCCAGCAGCAGGCGCCCACCGACACCAGCGCGGTGTGCAACCTGCAGAAGAACCCGAAGGACAACCAGCAGTACGTGATCAAAGCCTGATATGGGCCCACCCCCGAAGCGCCTGCGGCGTCCTTGCAGGCCGCGCAGGGCCAGAGGCCCTGCCCTTCGGCAGGCACCAACGGCATGCCGTTGGTGTCCGGCCTCAGCCCCCTCAAGGGGGCGACCCCAGCGGACCGGCAGAGCCGGATCCGCGGCGTCCGCTGGCCTGCACCGGCTTCATGGTTCGAGGGTGGCGCACTTCGCCACCATGGATAACTGAGGCGTAAGCCGACACCTACCACCATGGACCTCGCCCTCATCGTCCTCATCCAGGTGCTGTATGCGGTGGCCAGCCTGTTCATCATTTCCGCCGGGCTGGCGGTCATCTTCGGCATGATGAAGGTGATCAACCTGGCGCACGGCGAGTTCATGATGCTGGGCGCCTACGCCACCATCGTCGCCCACCAGGCCGGCCTGAACCTGTGGCTGGCGATGTTTCTGGTGGCGCCGGTGGCGGTGGGCCTGATCGGCGTGGTGCTCGAGCGGCTGGTGATCCGGCGGCTGTACGGGCGCATGGTCGACACCATGCTGGCGACCTGGGGCCTGTCGCTGCTGCTGGTGGGCATCGTCACCTCGATCGCCGGCAACACCACCGCCGGCGTGTCGGCACCGCTGGGCAGCTTCATGATCGGTGCCTATTCGGTCAGCGGTTACACGCTGGTGATCATCGCGGTGGCGGTGGTGCTGGGCGCCGCCATCCGCTGGGTGCTGCTGCGCACCGCCTGGGGCCTGATCGCCCGCGGCACGATGCAGAAGCCCGACATGGCCAACGCGCTGGGCATCAGCCCGACGCGGGTGTACTCGGTCACCTTCGCGGTGGGTGCCGCGCTGTCGGGCCTGGCCGGCGCACTGCTGGCCCCACTGACCGGCGTGGTGCCGACGATGGGCGGCGCCTTCGTCGCCAAGGCCTTCATCACGGTGATCGGCGGCGGGCCGGCGATCCTGGCCGGCCTGGTCAGCGCGTCCAGCCTGTTCGGCGCGATCAACCAGCTGGGCACCTTCCTCACCACGCCGGTGTTCGGCGAGGTGGCGCTGCTGTTCACCGCCATCGTGATGCTGCGGCTGCTGCCGCAGGGCATCACGGGGCGCTTCTTCAAGGGATCGCTGTGACCCGGTTCGCAAAGTCGTGGCAGAGCGCCGCGCTCACGCTGGCCATCGGCATCGCGCTGTTGCTCATCCTGCCCGGCGTGCTGGACGAGTACACGCTGATGCAGATGACGATCTACGCGGTGATGGCCATCCTGGGCGTCAGCCTGGGCTTCGTCTGGGGCTTCGGCGGCATCCTGTGTTTCGGCCAGGCGGCTTTCTTCGGCCTGGGTGCCTACACCTACGCCATCGCGGTGGTCAACATCGGCGACAGCACCCTGCCTTTCCTGCTGGCCATCGTGGTGCCGGCATTGTTTGCCGCGCTGCTGGGCTACGTGATCTTCTACGGCCGGCTGTCGGACGTGTACATGGGCGTGATCACGCTGACCGTCACGCTGATCCTGTTCAACCTGGTCAATTCGACCGCCGGCCCGGAGTGGCGCATCGGCAAGGCGCCGCTGGGCGGCTTCAACGGCATCCCGGGCATTCCCACCCTCAACATTCCCGGCCGACCCGACGAGGTGCTGGGCCCGGGCGCGCTGTTCAGCCTGACCCTCGTCTGCCTGCTGGTGGTCTACGCGCTGCTGCGCTGGCTGATCGCCTCGAAGATCGGCCGGGTGATGATCGCCGCGAAAGAGAACGAGCAACGGGTGCTGCTGCTGGGCTACGACGCGCGGGCCTACAAATTGTTCTGCTTCACGCTGGGCGGCGCCATCGCCGGCCTGGCCGGCTGCCTGTTCGCCAACTGGGGGGCCTTCACCAGCCCGACGATTTTCGGCCTGGCGATGTCGGCGCAGATCATCATCTGGGTCATCGTCGGCGGTCTGGGCACGCTGGTGGGGCCGGTGGTCGGTGCGATCCTGATCCAGTGGATCAGCACCGCGATCGGCACCCAGCAGACCTTCAACTCGAATCTGGTGCTCGGTGCCATCCTGGTGGTCTTCGTGCTGCTGGTGCCGCGTGGCATCGTGCCCAGCCTGGGCGATGTCGTCGACGCTGCCGTGCGGCGTTGGCAGGGTGCGCGGCGCAAGCCAACGGCCGGCGAGCCCGGCCCCGCGGTGGCGACGGCGCCACGGGCCGCGGTGGCGACCGCGCCGCGGGCCGCGGCGGAGCCCGGCGCATGATCCCGCTGATCGAGACCCGCGGCCTCAACGTGCACTTCGGTGGCGTGCACGCCACCCGCGACGTCAACTTCACGCTGGCCGAAGCCGAGCTGCGCTGCGTCATCGGCCCCAACGGCGCGGGCAAGAGCACCTTCTTCAAGCTGCTGACGGGGCAGACCAAGCCGAGTTCGGGCCAGATCCTGTTCCGCGGCCAGGACATCTCGAACATGCAGCCGCACCAGCCCGGCCGCCTGGGCATCGGCATCAAGACCCAGGTGCCCAGCCTGTTCAACGGCCTGTCGGTGTGGGAGAACGTCTGGCTGTCGGCGCGCCGCATCAACAGCAAGCCGCAGGCCGACCGCATCACCCGCGAGACGCTGGAACGGGTGGGCATGACCGCCTACCAGGACGCCATCACCGGCATGCTGGCGCATGGCCTGCGGCAGTGGGTGGAGATCGGCGTGGTGATCGCCGCCGACCCGCCGCTGATCCTGCTGGACGAGCCCGCCGCCGGCATGAGCGACGGCGAAGTGGCGCGCACCGCCGAGCTGATCCTCGAGATCAACCGCCAGCACGCGCTGGTGGTGGTCGAGCACGACATGAACTTCATCCGCATGATCGCCAAGAAGGTGACGGTGCTGCACCAGGGCGCGATCATCCGCGAGGACACACCCGACCGCATCATGAGCGACCCGCTGGTGCAGCAGATCTACCTCGGCAAGAAGCCACATTGAAGCTCGCCACTCGGACCGGCAAATGCACCTGCTCGAAGTGAACGGCCTTTCCGCCGGCTACGGCGCCATCCCGGTGCTGCGCGACATCACGCTCACCATCGGCGAAGGTGAATCGGTCGGCATCCTCGGTCACAACGGCATGGGCAAGACCACGCTGCTGCGCACGCTGATCGGCGCGCTGCGCGCCACCGCCGGCACGGTGAGCCTGCGCGGCACCGACATCACCCGCGCCGCGCCGCACGCCCGCGTCAAGCTGGGGATGGCCTACGTGCCGCAGGGCCGCGAAATCTTCCCCACCCTCAGCACGATGGACAACCTGCGCATGGGTCTGGTCAAGACCGGCGCCCTGGCCCGAGGCGGCGGTGCCGACACGATCGATCAGTTGTTGCAGGATTTTCCGCGCCTCAAGCCCTTGCTGGGCCGGCCCGGCGGCTCGCTCTCGGGCGGCGAGCAGCAACTGCTGGCGCTGGCCCGCGCGCTGGCCGGCCAACCCACGCTGCTGCTGCTGGACGAACCGACCGAAGGCATCCAGCCGTCGATCATCGAGGAGATCGGCGAGACCCTGGCCGCGCTGCGCGACCGCATGAAGCTGACCATCGTGCTGGTCGAGCAGAACCTCGAGTTCATCGCCGCGGTGTCGCAACGGGTGCTGGTGATCAAGCGCGGCCAGCTCGGCGAAGAGATCCCCCGCGAGCACCTGGGTGACCTGGCGATCATGAGCGAATACACCGGTGTGCACGGCTGAGGCGCGCACCAGAACCAAACCCGGAGACGAGACATGAGCTGGTTGAACGAGTCGATCATGCGCCAGCGCGGCGTGGCCCAGGGCCGCACGCCCGACAGCCATGCGCTGACCGAGGCGGTGCAGGGCAAGTTCCACTACACCATCGGCCCCTACAGCGACCCGGTGCTGAAAATCCGGCCCGGCGACCGGGTGGTGGTCGACACCCGCGACGCCTTCGAAGGCAAGGTCAAGACCGAGCAGGATTTGCCCTCGCGGGTGCTGAGCATGCCCTTCGTCAACCCGCAGAACGGGCCGATCCTGGTCGAGGGCGCCGAGAAGGGCGACGTGCTGGCGGTCTACATCGAAAGCATGGCGCCACGCGGCTCCAACCCGCGCGGCACCTGCGCGATGATCCCGCAGTTCGGTGCGCTCAGCGGCACCTCGCTGACCGCGCTGCTGGCCGCCGACCTGCCCGAGCTGGTGCGCAAGGTCGACGTCGACGAGAACGGCGTCTACTGGAGCCAGCGTGTCACCCTGCCCTACAAGCCGCACATCGGCACGCTGAGCTGCTCGCCCGAGATCGACTCGATCAACACGCTGACGCCCGACAACCACGGCGGCAACATGGACCTGCCCGACATGGGCCCCGGCAGCATCACCTACCTGCCGGTGCGCAGCGCGGGCGGGCGGCTGTTCATCGGAGACGCCCATGCCTGCCAGGGCGACGGCGAGGTCTGCGGCACGGCGGTCGAATACGCCAGCACCACCACCATCCAGGTCGACCTGATCAAGGGCTGGCAACTCGACTGGCCGCGGCTCGAGAACGAGGCGGTGATCATGGCCATCGGCAGCGCCCGGCCACTGGAAGACGCCACCCGCATCGCCTACAAAGAGCTGATCCTGTGGCTGGAAGCCGAGTACGGCTACGACCGCTGGGACGCCTACATGATGCTGAGCCAGTGCGGCCAGGTGCGGCTGGGCAACTTCGTCGACCCCAAGTACACCGTGGGTGCGGCCATCAGCAAGAAGTACCTGGCACCCGGTTGACGGCCTGGCGGTTGTCGCCCCGCACGTTGCAGCATCCTCAGCACGATCAAACCAAACCCACACAGGAGCCACCATGGATCTCGGACTCAAGGGCCTGAAGGCCATCGTCACCGGCGGCACCAAGGGCATCGGCCAGGCCATCGCCCAGACGCTGGCCCGCGAAGGCGCGCACGTGGCGATCTGCGCCCGCAACGCCGACGAGGTGGCGGCCAGCGTGGCACAACTGCAGGCACTGGGCGTGACGGCGTTCGGCCGCGCGGTCGACGTGGCCGACGGCCCGGCGCTGGCCGCCTGGGTCAACGACGCCGCCGCCGCGCTGGGCGGGATCGACATCGTGGTGGCCAATGTCAGCGCGCTGGCAATCGCCGCCGACGAGGCGGCCTGGCAGCGCGGCTTCGAGGTCGACATGATGGGCACGGTGCGCCTGGTCAACGCCGCGATGCCGTACCTGGAGAAGAGCGGCAAGGCGGCGATCGTCACCATCTCCAGCGTGTCCGGCCGCGAGATCGACTTCGCCTCGGGCCCCTACGGTGCCTTCAAGGCGGCGATCGTGCACTACACCCAGGGCCTGGCTTACCACCTGGCCGGCAAGGGCATCCGCGCCAACACGGTGTCGCCGGGCAACACCTACTTTCCCGGCGGCGTGTGGACCCAGATCGAGCAGGGCAACCCCGAGTTCTTCAAGATGGCGCTGGGCATGAACCCGACCGGCCGCATGGGCACGCCGCAGGAGATGGCCAACGCAGCGGCCTTCCTGGCCAGCCCGGCGGCCAGCTTCGTCACCGGCACCAACCTGGTGGTCGACGGCGCGCTGACCAAGGGCGTGCAGCTCTGAGCCGTGGCCACGACGGCCCGCCGCTGAACCACTCGCGCAACCTGACAGGAAACCTTCAATGTCGCTCCCCGACCTCCCATTCGCCACCATCACCGAACTGGCCGACGCCTACCGCGCCCGCACCGTGTCCCCGGTCGAGGTGACGCAACTGATGCTCGACCGCATCGCCCGGCTCGACCCGGCGCTGCACAGCTACCTGACCCCGACGCCCGAGATCGCACTGGCCCAGGCCCGCCAGGCCGAGGCCGAGATCGGTCGCGGAGAGTGGCGCGGGCCGATGCACGGCGTGCCGATCGGCATCAAGGACCTGTGCAACACCGCCGGCGTGCGCACCACCTGGGGTTCGACGATCCTGGCCGACAACCTGCCGACCGAAGACGCCACCGTGGTGCGCCAGCTGTTCCAGGCCGGCGCGGTGATGCTGGGCAAACTGCACATGACCGAAGGCGCCTACTCGGTGCACCACCCGTCGCTTGCGCCACCGGTCAACCCCTGGCATGCCGACCACTGGGCCGGCGCGTCGTCCAGCGGTTCGGGCGTGGCCACCGCGGCCGGGCTGTGCTACGGCGCCATCGGCACCGACACCGGCGGATCGATCCGGTTCCCGGCCGGCGCCAACGGCATCACCGGCCTCAAGCCGACCTGGGGCCGGGTCAGCCGGCACGGCGTGCTGGCGCTGGCCGACAGCCTCGACCACCTGGGACCGATGACCCGCTCGGCCGCCGACGCGGGCGCCATGCTGGGGGCCATGGCCGGCGTCGATCCGCTGGACGCGACGACGCTGGAGGCGCCGGTGCCCGACTACCTGGCCGGCCTGGACGCCGGCATCCGCGGCCTGCGGGTGGGCATCGCCCCGGCCTTCATCGACAGCGTCTGCGACGCCGACACGCTGGCCATGCTGTCCGGGGTGCAGCGGGCATTGATCGATCTCGGCGCCCAGGTGGTCGAAGTGACGATGCCCGCCACCACCACCGCGATGTACGTCGACTGGGCCAGGTTGTGCGGGGTGGAAACCGCGATCGCCCACGAGGCCACCTACCCGTCTCGCGCAGCCGACTACGGCCCGGTGCTGGCCGGTCTGATCGACCTGGGCCGGGGCGTCGGCGGCATCGAGCTGATGAAGATCGAACATGCGCGGCTGCAGTTCAAGGGCGCGCTGCGCAAGCTGTTCACCCAGGTCGATCTGCTGCTGGTGCCGGTGCATCCGTTCGGCAACCCGTCGGCGGCGCAGCTCGACGAGATCTTCAACACGCCCAACGGCATCGACGACGTGTTGCGCTACACCGCGCCGTTCGACATGTCGGGCAGCCCGACGATCACCCTGCCCGGCGGCGCC
>JBBQVF010000003.1:0-91563 GCA_038211805.1 Burkholderiales bacterium
CCCAGCGCGAGCAGGGTCTTGCCGTGGCGGTACTGCTGAGCGGCGAAGTCGATCGCCTGGGCATGGCGGAGCAAGACCTTCACGCCGGCCTCGCCATCGGGCAGCACCACGGCGTCGAACAGCACGGGTGGCGAGTTCTCGAAGCTTGCCGTGGCCACGACGGCGGCGCCATCGGCCGTTTCCACCTCGCCGAGCCTCGGCGCCACCACCACCGTCACCGCGCCCGCGGCGTGCAGGGCAGCCTGCGCGGCCAGCAGTGACGCGCCGTCCACGCCATGCGCCGCCAGCAGCGCCACCTTGCGGGTGCGTATGCCGCCGTCACCCGGCAGGGCGGTCAAGGACAGCGCATCAGAGACCTGCACTTCCGGCGTGTTCGGCGTTTCCAGCGCGCGCGGCAACGCGGCAGGCACCGCCATGCCCAGGCCGGCGGCCACTTGCGCCGCCAGATCGGGCGACACATTCACCAGCGACGCCAGCATGCGTTCACGGATCGCCGGCACGCCGAGCTTGCTCAACTCGAAACGGAAGGCACCGGCAATGTGGGCCTGCTCCACGGCGGTCTGGCTGTCGTAGAACAAGGTGGCCTGGGTGTAGTGGTCTGCAAATTTTTCCGGCTTGCCGCGCAACTTCTCGCCATCGACAGGTTGCGGGAAGGACACGAAGCCTTGCGCGCCCGCCTGGAACGGGCAGCCACCGCCCAGCGAGTTGGGCTCGTAAGCCACACGCCCGCGGGGTATGGCCTGGCGATGGATGCCGTCGCGCTGGTTGTTCGACACCGTGGCCAGCGAGGCGTTGATCGGCAGCTCATGGAAATTGGGGCCGCCCAGCCGGGTGATCTGCGTGTCGACGTAGGAATGGTGGCGACCGGCCAGCAACGGGTCGTTGCTGAAATCGATGCCTGGCACCACGTGCGCGGTACAAAAGGCCACCTGCTCGGTTTCGGCGAAGAAGTTGTCGGGGTTGCGGTTGAGCACCATGCGGCCCACCGGCCGCACCGGCACCAGTTCTTCGGGAATGAGCTTGGTCGCGTCCAGCACGTCGAAGCTGAAAGCCTCGGCCTGCTCTTCGCTGAACAGCTGCAGGCCGAGCTCCCATTCGGGGTACTCGCCCGACTCGATGGCCTCCCACAGATCGCGGCGGTGAAAATCGCTGTCGGCACCGGCGATCTTGACCGCCTCGTCCCACACCAGCGAATGCGTGCCGAGCAAGGGCTTCCAGTGGAACTTCACGAACTGTGAACGGCCATCGGCGGTGACCAGCCGAAACGTGTGCACACCGAAGCCCTGCATCATGCGGTAGCTGCGGGGAATGGCGCGGTCGGACATCACCCACATCAGCATGTGCGTGGTCTCAGGTGACAGCGAGGCGAAATCCCAGAAGGTGTCGTGCGCCGACGCGGCCTGCGGCATCGCATGGTGCGGCTCGGGCTTCACCGCGTGCACCAGGTCGGGGAACTTCATCGCGTCCTGGATGAAGAAAACGGGGATGTTGTTGCCCACCAGGTCCCAGGTGCCTTGGTCGGTGTAGAACTTGACCGCAAAGCCGCGCACGTCGCGCGCGGTGTCGACCGAGCCACGTTCACCCGCCACGGTGGAAAAGCGCACGAAGACCGGCGTCACCTTGCCCGCCTCGGCAAACGGCGCGGCGCAGGTCACGTCGGTCAGCGCGTCATAGGCTTCGAAAAAGCCATGTGCCGCAGAGCCACGGGCGTGAACGATGCGCTCGGGGATGCGCTCATGGTCGAAGTGGGTGATCTTCTCGCGCAGGATGAAGTCTTCCAGCAGGGTCGGTCCGCGCAGACCCGCCTTCAGCGAGTTCTGGTTGTCGGCGATCGCCACGCCCTGGTTGGTCGTCAGCACCTGCCCGGAGCCGTCGACCCGGGCTTGCGCCAGCCGGCCATCGAGGGCATGGGCGCCGGGCGATGCGGGATCGCCCGTCTTGGCGCTGACGTTGACTTCGCTCAGCGTGCTGGCCGAAACCAATACCGAACCCGCATCCGATGTCGGCTCGGCCGTCAGGCCGACCGGCGGATTGACCGCGTTGCCCCGCCCGGCGTCGAGTGCCTTGTTGGCGTTGTGGGGCATGGCCGCCACCAGCGCCTGCGTGGCGTCGGCCTGTGCCATCACCGGATCGGCGTTGACCGACGATTTGCCGGCAGCACTGCCGCGGCCGGCGCGGCCGGTGGGTGCGGGTTGGGGCTCGCCCGAGGTCTTGGCGGGCGTTCGTTGCGATGGATCATTTTTCATGGTGCACTTCTCGCGTGGCGGGGTCAGGAGGCGGGTTCAGCGCGGGATGCGGGCGATCAACGCACCCAATGCGAATGCTGCGAACACGGACAGCAGCGGCTTGCTGCGCACCGTCGTGCGCAGGCCTTCGACCCACTCGTCACCGGTCTCGCGCAGCTGATCGGACTTCGCATGCAGCGTCTGTCCGGCCGCAGCGACGCTGTCGCCCAGCCTGCGCACCACCGGTGCAGCGCGATCGGCCAGGCGGTCGAGGCCATCGTGGGCGCCCTGGACCGCGTTCTTCAACAAGTCTGCCGCTGCCGCCGGTGCAGCGTCGCTGCGCGCCAGCATCGACGTCTCGGGCGCCGCCACGCGGTCACCGTTGGGCCGGCGGGCATCGGGACCGCGGTCGGGAAAGCTGATTTCATTCATGTCGGTTCTCCTTTGAATCAAGCGGACTTGGCGAGCAACGCCGCCTTGCGCGTGGCCATCCGGGCACCCAGCTCGGCCATGTCGAGCGACGCGGCCTTGGCCTGGGGGAACATCTCGCTCTGCTCTTCCTTGACGTGGTGTTTGACGTACTCCGACAGCACCTTCACCTTGGCGTCGTACATCTCGCCATCGGGCTCGACACCCTGCAGTTGCGCGATCAGGTCCTTCACGCCGGCATGCTCGACCGTGGCTTCGGGCACCAACAGCTTGTCTTTCAAAGCCGCTTTCACAGCGGGGTAGAAGATCTCTTCTTCGATCTGGGCGTGCACGCTCAACGCGGTGCAGATCTCGGCCACCAGGGCTTTCTTGTTGGACACAGAGCGTGACTTCTCGAACTCGGCGAACAACTGGCTCACCGCTTCGTGATCGGCCTTGAGCAGGGCAATCGCGTCCTTCGCAGCGGGCTTTGCCGCAAGCTTGACGGTGGACTTGGTCTTATCGGATGCAGCGGTCTTGACGGCGGTCATGGGGGGTCCTCAGACAGTTTGGGGAGGTGAAAAGCGTGCACTCGAGGCACGAGCGGCGCGATCCTGATGCAGCCACCGTGGCCACCGTGGCCATGAGTCAGGATCGATGAAACATCCAACGGGGGCTTGTCGGCAAAGCGCGTGCCCGCAGTGCGGGCCTGCCGCAGCCCCCGCACTGCGGGCCTGCGGCAGGCCGCCTCGATGGCTCGGGCTATCCTGTCAGGCCGCAGATCCCGGTGGTGTTCGCTAACGCACAGACCACAGGGGGATACCTGCCCAAAGTGGCGGTCGAAGCAACGCAGCGGGTGGGCCCGATCGCTGCGGCTGCAAAGCCAACGCAGGAGTTTCAATGACGCCATCGAGCCCGCCGCTTTCAAGCCCGACGCTTTCAAACCCGACGCTTTCAAATCCGACGCTTTCAAATCCGACGATCGCCGGCTGGGCCCGCATTCGCGGGCAGGGTGGCATGCTCGCCCCTGGGAACGTCGTCTCAGCAAGGCCAAGGCACGGTCACACAGAACCCGATGCCAAATCGCAAGCGCGCTGAGTGATGCACATCGTCAGCGTAGGGACCGCGACCCCGTCCACCCGCTACACGAAGGCCGAGTGCCTGCTCGCGTTCGAGCAGTCGGCCTGGTTCTCCCGATTGGATGACCGCGCCCATTTCATCGCGAGAACGGTTCTCCAGCGAGACAACGGCATCGAGGCGCGCCGCATTGCCGTCGACTCGTTGGCCGACGTCTTCACGATCGATCCGAACACGCTGTCGCAGCGCTTCGGGGCCCATGCGCCTCTGCTGGCAGCGCAAGCGGGCGAGCGCGCCTTGAAGAAGGCCGGGCTGCTCGCGCGGCAGGTCGATGCCGTGGTGGTCAGCACCTGCACCGGATACTTGTGTCCCGGCCTGTCGGGGCATGTGGTGGAGCGGCTGGGCTTGCGGGACGATGTGCTGGCCTTCGACCTCGTCGGCCAGGGTTGCGCAGCGGCACTGCCCAACCTGATGCTGGGCAATGCCCTGATCGCCGGTGGCGGTTGCGACCACGTCCTGTCGATCTGCGTTGAAGTCAGCAGTGCCGCGATGTACCTGGACAACGACCCGGGCGTGTTGATCAGTGCCTGCTTGTTCGGCGATGGCGCTGGCGCGGCTGTGCTGGCACGGCATGCGGGGCCTGGCGTTCGGCGCATCGACTGGAAGGACAGCACGTCGCTCGTCGAACCCGGCGCGCGCGAGGCGTTGATGTTCGAGCATCGCGACGGCATGTTGCGCAACATCCTGACGCGCGCGGTCCCCGCACTGGCGGCAGACTACGCCCAGCGGGTCCTCGGCACAGTGCTTGGCAGGGCCGGACTGAGTCCGGCTGACGTGGGCACCTGGATCATGCACGCGGGGGGTCGCGACGTGCTGCAGGCGCTGGAGAAGCGGCTGGAACTGCAGCCCGGCGATTTGCGCTACAGCGCGGCCATGCTGCGCGAATACGGCAACCTGTCGAGCGCCTTCGTCTATTTCGTGCTCGAGGCTGCGCTGGCCGACGGCGCAGCACCCGGCTGGTGGTGGCTGTCCTCATTCGGTGCCGGCTTCAGTTGCCACGGCGCGCTGTTGGACGTGCGGTGACGATGCCGAGGATCGTGGCCGCCGAGGCCTTGGACGATCTGGCGCCAGATGATCCGGCGGCCCGCCACTCGCGGCGCGACCTGGTGCGCATCCACCGCGCCATGGGAACACGTTCGATCTTGTCACGCGGATGGCGGGAGCTGATCGCACGGGAGGATGCGCCTCGGCCGCTGAGGATCCTGGAACTCGGCGCGGGCGACGGCGGCCTGCTGCTCGGCGTAGCGCGCACCCTGGAGCCGGGCTGGCCGCTGGTGCAGCTGACCTTGCTGGACCGCCAGGACATCGTCAGCACCGCGACCCTGGCGGGATTCGCCGAGCAGGGCTGGGCCGCCGAGGTCCGGGTCGCCGATGTGCTGGCGTGGGCGGCATCGCTGGACGATGAAGCCTCGGGCACGCCGCAACCGCGATGGGATCTGATCACCACCACTTTGTTCCTGCACCATTTCGAAGGCGATCAGCTGGACCTGTTGCTCGCTGCCGTCGCGCTGCGCGCCGATCACTTTTTTGCCTGCGAACCGAAACGATCCTGGTTGCCGTTGGCGGGCAGCCACCTGGTCGGCGCTCTCGGGGCCAACGCGGTGACCCGACAGGACGCCGTGTTGAGCGTGCGCGCCGGCTTTCGTGACCGCGAGATCACCGCCCACTGGCCACGGACCGGCGCGGCCTGGCGCACCCGGGAGTTCGACGCCGGGTTGTTCAGCCATTGCTTCAGTGCGCAGCGGTCGGAGAGCGTGTGATGCCCAAGGGTCCACGCGCTCAGTTCGACGCCATCGTGGTCGGTGCCGGCCCGGCCGGCTCGACCGTCGCCCTGCTGCTCGCCCGGGCCGGGTGGTCGGTGGCCTTGATCGAGCGGCAGCGCTTTCCGCGCCGCAAGGTGTGCGGTGAGTGCCTCGCGGCGAGCAACCTTCCGTTGCTTCGCGCGCTGGGAATCGCCGACGCCTTCGACGCCCTTGCGGGGCCGGCATTGCGCCAGGTGCGGCTGCTGCGAGGCTCCGAGGCAGTGACGGCCGACCTGCCGGCAGCCGACCACGCGCATTACCGCTGGGGGCGAGCCCTCGGCCGCGAGACGCTGGACAGCCTGTTGCTGGACCAGGCGCTGGCCGCCGGCGCCGTGGTCTTTCAGCCCTGGGCCGTGCAGTCGATCCTGGGCGCCGCTGGCGCCTGGCACTGCGAGGCCCGCAGCGTCGAGTCGTCATCACTGTTGCGGCTGGGCGCCAAAGTGGTGGTGGACGCGCACGGATCGTGGGAAGACCTGCCGACGGACCGGCTCAGGCGCCGGCATGCGCGCAGCGCTTCCGACTTGTTCGCCTTCAAGGCCAACTTCGTGGGGTCGGCGCTGCCAGAGCACCAGATCAGCGTGTTGGCGCTGCCCGGCGGCTACGGCGGCATGGTGGTGGCAGAGGGCGGGCTGATGACATTGGCCTGCTGCATCCGCCGCGATCGCTTGAGCCAGCTGCGCAGCGGGGCTGCTGGCCTGAGCGCGAGCGACGCAGTCGAAGCCTGGCTGCGACGCGAGTGCACCGGCGTGCAGCAGGCCTTGCAGGGCGCCTTGCGTGATGGGCCGTGGTTGGCGTCGGGCCCGCTGGACCCTGGCGTGCGCATCGCTGCGCGGGATGGCGTCTTCAGGGTCGGCAATGCTGCGGGCGAAGCGCATCCCATCCTGGGCGAAGGCATGAGCATGGCCTTGCAATCTGCGGCGCTGCTGTGTTCGCACCTGCTCGGCCGCCAAGGCGCCGCCACGGTGCCCGACGCTGCCGTTCAAGCCCGCTTGCAACGTGCTTACACGGCCGCCTGGAAGCGCGAGTTCGGGCCGCGCCTGCGCCTGGCTGCCGCCTTTGCGCAGTTGGCCATGCGCCCACGCAGCGCTCGCCTGCTGATGCGGCTGGTCGCGCTGTGGCCCGGGCTTCTCACGCGCGGTGCGCGTTGGGGGGGCAAGGTTCGCATGGCCGAGCTCGCGGGCACGACGGGCCTTGCCGGCACCTCGCCGTCCTGATCGTTGCAGTCCCTCACGCCCCACCTCCATTGACCCGCCCCCGAAAGGATTCACCATGACCACCACCTTCGAGCGCATGAAGGAGATCCTGACCAAGGACTACAAGCTGCAACCGGATCGACTGGCCCTGGACGCGCCGCTGGAAACCCTGGGCATTGATTCGCTGGGAACCGTCGAGCTGCTCTGGAACATCGAGGATGCGTTCGGCATCAAGCTGCCGTCCGACCCGGTGGACCTGCCCACGCTCGGCGATGTGGTTCGTTACGTCGATGAGCTGGTGGCGCTGCAGTGCGCCGCACCCGCTGCAGGGCGGGCCGCGGGGCCCGCTTTGCACGCCCTGTGAGGCGTGTTGCGGTCAGCGGGATCGGCGTGGTGTCGCCGCTGGGCAACAGCGCCGCCGAGGTGCTGGCCCGCGCGCGGGCCGGCCGCTCCGGCGTGCGCAGGCTCGAGATCGCCTTTGCCGATCGACTGACCTCACCGATCGCAGCCATCGCGAATCTCGACCCAGGCGCGGAGGCCGATCCGGGCAGATCGCGCATGCTCGATCGCTTCAGCCTGTTGGCCTTGTTCGCCGCCGAGCAGGCCGTGCAACAGGCGCAGGGTGCGCTGGCGCAGGTCGACCGTGAGCGTGCCGGCGTGTTTGTCGGCACCGGGATGGGCGGCACCCTGACGATGGACGCGGGATACCGGACGCTCTACGGAGAACAGTCCGATCGCATCAAGCCCTTCACCATCCTGATGGGCATGCACAACGCCGCTGCCGCCTGGATCGGCATCGAGCATGACCTGCGGGGTCCCAACATGACGTATTCGACGGCCTGCTCGTCGTCGGCGGTGGCCATCGGCGAGGCCTGGATGCGGGTGGCCTCCGGACAGCTCGAAGTCGCGATCGCAGGGGGTGCCGAAGCGCCTTTGTCGCCGGGCTCGTTGAAAGCCTGGGAGGCCTTGCACACGGTGGCCACGCTGGATGCCGACGACCCCAGCGCCTCTTGTCGGCCGTTTTCGATGAACCGCAGCGGCATGGTCCTGGGTGAAGGGGCCGCGATGCTGGTCCTGGAACCCTGGGATCGTGCGCAGGCGCGCGGCGCCGACATCCTGGGCGAGATCCTGGGCTACGGACAATCCAACGACGCGAGCCACATCACCCGTCCCAGCGTGGCGGGGCAGGCAGCGGCGATGACTGCTGCACTGCGCGCTGCGGGGGTTGATCGGCAGCAGGTCGACGCCATCAACGCGCATGGAACCGGGACCCAGGCCAACGACCGCACCGAGACCGCTGCCATCCGGGCGGTGTTTGGATCGCGCGCCGACCAGATCCCGATCAGCGCCACCAAGGCCATGCATGGCCACCTGTTGGGCGCGGCGGGCGCGCTGGAATGCGTGCTGTCGCTGTTGGCACTGCAACATGGCGTGGCACTGCCAACGATGCATTTGCAGACGGCCGATCCCGAATGCGACCTGGACTATGTGGCCAACCAGGCACGCGACGGATGGGCTGGGGCGGTGATGCTGTCCAACTCGTTTGCCTTCGGAGGCACCAACGCTGTTCTGGTTCTCGGTCGAGCCGGCTGACGCCTTGGCCAGGCGGCCGGCAGCCTTTGCGGCGCACACGCTGCTTGAGCCGCCGCTTCACTTGACCCACCCAGCGTCAGCGCTGCGTGTCGGCACCGCCGGTTGGGCCATCCCACGGGCGGCGCAACCTGGAACGCACCGGCGCGGCATGGCGATGGATGGTCGGGCGGTGAGGGGATTGAATGCCCAATGTGGTCATGCCGCGGCTTTGCGGGCGCTGAGCACCACGGCTGCGATGCGGTCGGCAGCCGCATAGGCATAGGCCGGCTCGACCAACTCCTCGCCGAAGACGTCCGGGTCGAGCTCTTCGTAGTGCCAATCGAGCGTGGTGGGGTGGAGAAGCCGAGCGACGGCCGCTCGAAATCTGTCCTGGCCGTCGACGATGACGGTGCCGGTGTACAGCAGCAGGCTGCCCCCCGGGGCCAGCCGCGCGATCGCCAGCCCGGCAATCGCCAAGGAGAGTCCCTCGCCGAGGCTGCCGCCGCCATGCCGGTAGGTTCGTTCCCCCGCATCCAGCAGGTAGGGCGGATTGGCGACGATCAGATCGAACTCGCCGTCGACGGCGCCCAGCAGGTCGGAGTGTCGAACTTCGATTCTCTGGGCACCGGCGAGCTTCGCGTTGACCGCGGTGTAGCGCAACGCCACCTCGTTGATGTCGACCGCGACGACCTCGGCGTCGGGCCGTGCGAGCGCCACCACCACGGCACCCGGACCGGCGCCGCAGCCGATGTCGACGGCACGCCGGACTCGCAGATCCCCAGCCAGGCTGCGAGCGATGGCATCCGCGAATCGGTAGGTGTCGGGGCCGAAAAAGACAGCGCCACTCTCCGTCGTCGGATAGGCCGAGTGCAGGAAGAGCCGGCCATGCAGCGTGGAAGCGCGCACCCGGGCAACCCAGCCGTCACCGTGCGGCTCGAGCATGTCGGCTTGGCTCAAAGCCTCTGACAACGCCGGGGCCAGCACACCCGACCGGAATGGCCGGCTCCAGCCAAAAACGTCCTCTGCGCTGCGGGCCCAGGCATTCAGCGGCCGGGCATTGACACGAGCGTGGGTCGCGGGTGTCACCGTGGTGAATGAATAGCCGCTGGCTTGCAGCGCCAGGCCCAGCGTCAGCAGGGGATCGTCGGACATGGCGAGCTCAACGGCTGAACAGATCGGCAAACAGTCGCGTGGCGGCGAGCCCGGCTGGCGTCGGGTGATTGGCCGGCGACAATCGCGCGCCCAGCACGCCGAACGCCTGTGCCTTGCTGTCGACATCGGCCAGCTCGTCGAACAGCACCGCGACGTCTGCACAGCGGCCGGCCTGGCGCGACCGGTCGGCATGCTGGGCAATGACTTGCCCGACCGTGGCACCGGCCTTCAGGGGGCTGGCATCGGCCGCCACCGGTCCGTCGGCGGGGCGATTGCGAAAGCGGTTGCCCGGCAGCGCCGCTGGCGGTGTCTGGGCGTCGGCCTCGATCCAGTCCGCCAGCAGTTGCTGCTCGTAGCCGTCGAAAACGCCGAACATCGGCGCCCGCTCATCGGTGAGCAGGCGCCAGAAGTGGCTCGACTCACGCCGCTGCCCACGCCTGATCCAGCCAACCCGTTGCAGTGCCTCCAGCAGCGCACCCAGGTCGTCGGGCGACGACAACCAATCGCTCAACGGCCGACCGCCGACACGGCAATAGTCCGAATGCAGATGGGCACCGACCGCGGCCTTGTCGCCGATGACGCGCAACAGCTCTTGCTCGAGATCGAATGACGCGATCGCCTGCTCAGTGCCCATGCCGACCATGTTCAACTGGTAACCGATGCCCACGCGCCGGTGAAAATCCGCTGCATCGCCGACGCGTGGCGCACAGTCGAGCACGCTTTGCAGCGCCTTGCGCGCGTGCCCGGTCGAGGCGTTGTCGATGGTCACGTGCAAGCTGAAGTAATACGGGTCGATGTCGAGTTCGTTCAGCTCGTAGGCGGTGATCGGCAGGTGCAGCGGCAACTGCTCGTAACCCAGGTTGAAGCCGATCAGCTCCGGGGTGAACTCGTCCGCGTGGTGGGCCAGCGCGAGCTGCACCGCGCCCTGCGTGAAGTGCGCATCGGGGCCGTCCTGCCACTGATCGCAACCGTAGCGCGCGAGCACCTGTTGGTACAGCAGCACATGGTTCTGCGCTGCCACGCCGCCGCCGAGCTCGTCGAGATAGGTCCGGATCAGCGGCGCGTACCGCGGGTCCTGCCACCGCCGCAGCAAGCCGAACAACCAGGCGCCGTCGACGAGCTTGGTGGGCGCGACCGCGCGCAGAAAGTGCATCGCATGCGATGGGCAGCTGAAGTAGCGGCGCGGCCCGCCGGCCTGCCGCTCGTCCAGGTAGCGGCGGTACGCCAGCGCCGTTTGAGTGTGCAGGTCGCGCAGCACGCCCGGCAATGAACGCACGTCGGTCGGAAATCCGGCATCGATCGCGGCGGCCTCACGCAACTTTTCCGACAGAAAGGCCCGCGACGCAGCACCGGTCAGCTCCTCGATCCGGTCCACGGTGGCACCGCGCTCGCGCAGCATCGCGAAGTAGAGTACGCGGGCGCCAAACTGGCGCGAGCGCAACGATAAGGCGGGTCCGGGCGCAGCATCAGCCGGTGCGAATTGCATCATGTCTGGGGTCTCCGATCGACTCGACTGGCCCGGCGCAGCTTTTCTGCGCGCCCAAGCGATCCGCGATGCCGACTTCGCCAGCATCGGGCAAGGCGCATGCCGGGGTTGGCGGCGTCCTTTGCCGCACCGCTTACCGGGGTCTCGGGCCCGAGTGCGGCGTGCGCCGTTCAGGCCACGCCCACCCACCGAGGGGTACGCAGGGGCGTGTTCGCTGGCGCACAGTGTGCGGTGGGCGGCGCCTGTAGATTCGCGCGGGGTCAGCGGGGTCAGCGGGGTCAGCGGGGTCAGCGGGGTCAGCGGGGTCAGCGGGAGCGCCGAATGCCCGGCCACAGACCTCAGCCCGGCTTCGGCCCCGTCG
Organism: Burkholderiales bacterium; assembly: GCA_038211805.1. Lineage (GTDB taxonomy): Bacteria > Pseudomonadota > Gammaproteobacteria > Burkholderiales > Burkholderiaceae_C > Pseudaquabacterium. Next base: position 11,337 of record JBBQVF010000003.1, read on the forward strand.
TGGACGGCACATCGGTTGCAGCGAAGCCGGATACCGGGCCGCATCCTTGGGTGAAGTGGAAGTTCGTAGACATGACTGAAGAACGCTATATATCGTCGCGGAGGTGGCTGGCGCGCGCTGAACGCGTCATTCCGGGCGCACACCACCTGTCCGGGCGGGTGCTCACCACGGCCGATCGCTCGCCGATGTACCTCGAGCGCGGCCGCGGCTGCCGGGTCACGGACGTGGACGGCCACGAGTACATCGACTACCTGATGGCCTTCGGTGCGTTCCTGCTCGGCTATGCGGATCCGGAAGTCGACGCTGCGGCACGACAGGAACTCGAACAAGGGTCGCTGTTGTCGATGAACCGGCCCCAGCACGTGCTGTTCGCCGAGGCGCTGGTCGAGCGGTTCGCCGCCGCCGACATGGCGGTGCTGCTGAAAACGGGGAGCGAAGCCACGACCGCTGCGCTGCGCATCGCGCGGCACGCCACAGGACGCCGCCGCATCGCGCGTGCGGGGTATCACGGCTGGCACGACTGGTGTCTGCCGCTCGACCGATCAGTGCCTGCCGGCCTGGCCGCGCAGGTTCTCGAATTCGACAGCAACGACCCGCATTCGCTCGAGGCCTTGTTCAACGCGCATCCGGGCGAGATCGCCGCCGTCATCCTGGCGCCGGAGATGGTGTCGGCGCCGACCCGCGAGGCCTTTCAAACCATTCAAACGATCACGCACCGGCATGGCGCGCTCTTCGTGCTCGATGAAGTCAAGACGGCGTTTCGCACGGCACCCGGGTCGGTACAGGCCCGATTCGATTTGAGGCCCGACCTCACCACCGTCAGCAAGGGGCTGAGCAACGGCTGGCCGGTGGCGGCGGTGGTGGGCCGGCGCGAGGTCATGAACAGCGCCGACGGCATGCACCTGTCCGCCACCTACCACGGTGACACCGCGGCCATGGCCGCCGCGCTGACCACGCTGCGCATCGTCGAAGAACGTGGCGTCGCCGACCATGTCTGGGCGCTTGGCCAGCGGCTCATCGACGGCCTGAACGCCATCGCTCGTGAGCTGGACATGCCCGCCGTGAGCTTCGGCGAGCCCTTCCCGCCGATGCCCTTCATGAGGTTCAACCACCCGAACCCCGAGGTGAACGACGCACTCCGGGCAGCGTTCTACAACGCCATCCTCGCGCGCGGCGTGCTGCTGCACCCTCGGCACATGTGGTTCATCAGCTACGCCCACAAAGCGGCCGACATCGACACGACGCTCGAGCACGCGCGCAGCGCGATGCAGGTCGCGCGCGAGCAATGCCGGGTGACCTGAACAAGGCTTGCATGAACATGCCCGCTGCCGACATCCAACGCATCGTCGACCGCTACCTGCGATCCGAAGCCTCCGCGCCGATGGTGTTGATGGAGCTGGTCCAGCGCACGGAGGACATGGCGGCGCTGGCCGGCGCCCTGCCCGCGCTCACCGGCGATCCGGCCAAGCTTCGCGAACTTGCGCAACACCTGGCCGAGAACGAGGCCGGCTGCCGCACCATCGTGCGGATGATCCGTCAAGGCCTGGATTCCCCGGAGCCTGCCGACGATGCGGAGGACGGAATTGAGCGGTGCCGCAAGCTGTTTGACGCCTCTGTGGCGGAGAGCGAGGAATCGAGCGTCGCCCTCTACTCGCTGGGAAGCGCCAAGCTGCTCGCCGCCGCCACAGACGAGGTGATCGCCGTGCTGGAGAACTGGGGCGTGCTCGGGCCGCGTCGGGATGCGCTGGAGATCGGCTGCGGCATCGGCCGATTGATGGTCCCCCTGTGCTCCCGCTTGCGCTCCGTGGTGGGAACGGATGTCTCGTCGGGCATGGTCCTGGCAGCCAGGCGTCGGCTCGAAGGTTTGACCAATGCCAGCGTGCAGCTGACGACGGGCCAGGATCTCTCGGCTTTTTCTTCAGCGTCGATGGACCTGGTCTACAGCGTCGACACGTTTCCTTACCTCGTGCTGTCCGGCCCCGCGCTGGTCGAGCGCCACTTTCAAGAGGTTCGGCGTGTGCTCCGGCCTGCCGGCGACTTCGTCCTCTTCAACCATGCCTACGGGCGGCCGCGCGAGGACGTCAACGGTGAGGTGCTCGCGCTCGCCGACCGCGCTGGGCTCCAGGTCTTGCGTGCAGATGAATCGCCGTTTCAGCTGTGGAATGGCATCGGCTGGCTGATGCGGCGGGGACAGGCATGGTGAGGATTCTTTATCTGTCGCCAGGCTTTCCACCGAACTCTCACCTGTTCTGCGTCGCCGCGCACGCCCGCGGCGCCAGCATCCTGGCCGTGGGTGACAGGCCAGAGAGCGACCTTCCGCCGCAAGCAGGCCTCGCATTCGATCGCTATGTGTTCGAACCCCGCATGGGTGAGTACGAAGTCTTGCTCGGCATCGTGATCATGATGATTGCCGAACACGGCCGGATCGACTTTGTCGAGTCGAACGGGGAACACTGGCTGGAGGTCGAGGGCCGACTGCGCGACGATCTTGGCATCGAAGGCCTCACGGCGCGCGACGTGGCAGGCCTGCGCAGCAAGTTGGCGATGGCTCAAGTCTTCGAGACGGCTGGCCTGCCCTCGGTGCCGGGCATCCGCTGTAGGTCGTCGGAAGCGGTCAAGGGCTTCGCCGCAAAGCACGGCCTGCCACTCGTCTTCAAGCCAGACAGCGGATCAGGAGCCATGTCGACGTTCCGGGTATCGACAGAAGCCGAACTCGAGGCAGCGCTCCGTCTGCCTCTTGGCGGTCATGTCGTGCAGCCCTTCGTCGAAGGCGTCATCATGACCTTCGACGGCCTGGTGGACCGGGCAGGACAGGTGGTGTTCTGCACGTCGCATGTCTACGACAGGGGAATCATGGAGGTCAGAGCCGGCGTCCTGGATGGGTTCTATTACTCGCTTCGCAGCATTCCGCCGGCGCTCGAGCAGATCGGCCGGCGCGCGCTCGCAGCGTTTGCCCTGCGGCGGCGCTTTTTCCACCTTGAATTCTTCGCGCGTCCCGACGGTTCTTATGTCGCGCTTGAAATGAATGTGCGGCCCCCGGGCGGCTTCACGACCGACATGATGAATCAGGCGTGCGACTTCGACGTGTATGCGCTGTGGGCCGCTGTCATGCTGGGCCATTCGCTCGAGGGTTTTTCGTACGAACGCAAGTTCCACACGGCCCACGCCGGCCGGCGACACGAACGCACTTACGCGCATTCGCCAGAGGCGCTGCGGGGTCGGCTGGGTGACACGCTGGTTCTGGTCGGTCCCATCCCCGACGCGTTCGCGTCGACGATGGGCAATACGATGTACATGCTCCGTCATCGCCGGCTCGAACCGCTGCTCGACGCCATTCGGAGCGTGCAGCAGCCACTGCCGAATTCGCGCAACGAAGAATCAACCGACGACCAGGTGCGGCGCGGCTGACACGGGGCATGGCGCGGGTGCAGACCCCCTGTGGTCGAGCGGCCGTCCACGATCGCTGACAGGCGCAGTCGCCATCCCGGGTCTTGGATGGCCGGCCAAGAGGGGCTCGCCACCGGCGCGGTATCCGTACGGTGCCGCACATCGCGCCAAGTTGGTTCGCGGGAAACTTCGGCCGATTGCCGCAGGCTCTGGGCAGACGGACCCCGCAACCTTGGCTTCGTGGCTCGTACCGGCCACCCGGCCGACATCCATGCACACCTTCCTTTCAGACAATCGAGAAGAACTGATCGCCCGGTGTCAGGCCAAGGCCGCCCGAAGGCCACAGCGGTCCGCCACCCCGCAGCGACTGGCCAGTGGTGTCCCCATGTTCCTGGAGCAGCTGACCAGAACGCTGTTGGCAGAGGAGCAAGGAAATGCGGCGGAGGGCACCCGGATTTCCGGTCCGGCAGGAGGTGACGTGACTGCCCTGTCGCAGATCGGCGTGACGGCAACCGTGCACGGCCATGCGCTGCTGGAACTCGGCTTCACGGTGGACCAGGTGGTGCATGCCTACGGCGATCTCTGTCAGGCCATCACAGACCTCGCCATCGAGCGTGAGGCTCCTTTCTCGATCGACCAGTTCCGCACGCTCAATCGGTGTCTCGACAATGCCATCGCCGATGCCGTGACCGAGTTCAGCGCCCAACGCCAGGCCTGGGTCTCGCGTCGGCAGCTGGAGAGCGAAAACGAACGACTCGGGATGCTCGTTCATGAGTTTCGCAATTCGCTTCATACGGCCACGATGGCGTTCGCGGCGTTGGAGTCGGGGACCGTTGCAGTGGGTGGTGCGACCGGCGCGCTGTTGAAGCGCAGCCTGGGTGTGCTGTCGACGCTGCTTGACCGCTCGGTGGACGAAGTGCGCGACAGGATCGGCACGATGGGCGGTGCCCACGCCTTCCCGCTTGCACCATTCATTGCCGACGCCAAGAGCATTGCGTCGCTGGGGGCGAATACGCGAGGCTGTGGTCTCGTGGTGCCCGAGGTCGACGCACGCGTTGCCATAGCCGGAAACCGCGACCATCTGTTGGCCGCCTTGGTCAATCTGCTGCAGAACGCGTTCAAGTTCACGCAACCCCACACGGAGGTGACCCTGCACGCGCACGTCGTGGCAGACCGTGTCGCCATCGACGTCATCGACCACTGCGGCGGTCTTGCTGCAGGATCTGCCGTCACGATGTTCACACCCTTCTCCCAGGGCGGCTTCGACCGAAGCGGGTTGGGCTTGGGTCTTGCCATTGCGCGCCGGTCGATTGAAGCCGAGGGCGGTGTCCTGACCGTGCGGGACGTACCGGGCACTGGTTGCGTGTTCACCATGAGCCTTCCTCGCTACGCGCTGTAGTGGCGTGAACACCGCGCCTGCCGCTCAGTGCGGGCAGGCCGACATGAACCGTTGCGTTGCCGACAAGTCGGCCAGGTTTGCCAAACTTTTTGCTGATGCCAGACGCACCTCCCGCTGGTTGTCGGCTACCCCGCTTGCACCAGCCGCTGCATCCAGTCGAGCAACGCGGTGGGCAGCATCGAGGGCTTCGCCAACAAGGCGTATTGGTGGGCGCCGAAGACGCCTGGCAGGTAGCCGGCGGCGTAGCGGTCGACGGTCAGGCAGAAGGGCGCGATGCCCTGCAGCTTGGATTCGATGACGGCCCGCCGCATGTCTTCGACACCATAGCGGCCCTCGTAGAGGTCGACATCATTCGGTTTGCCGTCGGACAGCAGGAGCAGCAAGCGCTGCGAGGCGGGCTGCCGCATCAGGGTGGCGCTGGCGTGGCGGATGGCGGCACCCGCGCGGGTGTATTGGTCGGGTTCCAGCGCCGCTATGCGCGTGGCGACCTGGTTGCCGTAAGGCTCGTCGAAGCGCTTGAGGGTGCGCACCGCCACCGACCGCGGGCCATGGCCCGAAAACGCCTGCACGCCGTACGGTTCGCCCATCGCACCCAGGGCAATGCACACCAGCAGCAGCGCCTCGCGTTCGACATCGATGACGCGCCGGCCGTTGGAGACCCAGCCGTCTGTCGAGCCGCTCACATCGATCAGCAGCAGGATGGCGATGTCGCGCTTCGTCCGCTTCTGTGACCTGTAGAGCGCCTGCGCCATCGGATGCCCCGCCTGCAGGTCAGCCCGTGCGTCGATGCAGGCCTCCAGGTCGAGATCGTCCCCATCCAGTTGTCTGCGCAGCGGTGTGCGCTGCGCACGCAGCATCTCGAAGCGCCGCCGCAGGGCGTCCAGCATCGAGCGGTGTTCGGCCAGTGTCTTGTCCACCCACTGCTGCGGGCCTTCGGCGGCCTGCAGCAAGCGCACGATGGCGCCGGCTTCGTTGTAGGCCTGCGACCGGTGGTCCCACTCCGGGTAGCGGATGCGCGCCGAATTTTCGCCGCTGTCGCCGCTGTCGCCGCCGCCATATCTCGCGCGCCCCTGGGGTGGGTCGTCCGACAGCAGCACCTCCTGCGGCCGACCGGGGGTCGAAATGAGTCGCGCCTGTTCGAGTTCGGCGAGCGACTCGGCGAATTCGTCGGCTGCCGTCTGGGTATCCCTGTCGGCGGGACGCTGCAGTCCGAGGGGGTCTTCGGCGACTTCATGCGGCGCCGAGGCCTGGATCATCCAGGCGCCCTGTCGTGTGTCGTCTTCCTCGTCCGGTGCCTCCCGCACTTTCGGCTGGCGCGCCAGCCGCGCGCTCCGGGTGGGGTCCGCCGATGCAGGGTCGGATGGGCCGCCACCCACTTCATGGCCATCCACCAGCCCTGCTGCGGCGCCTGGCGCCAGGATCTCCCCGGTCCACCAGTCTTTGAACAAGGGTTGGGTATTGGGCCTGCCGGCTCTCGACGCATCCCGCTGGAACTCGCTCGCGATGTCATGCGCCAGCTGCAGGGACCGCGCCGGCAACGGGCTGTACGGGACATCGGCGCCGCGGGCCGACACGGGCTCGGCCATCAGCCGGCGCACCCAAGCTTCAAGCGGCTTGCGCTCGGCCGGGAACTGCGACAGCGCGGGGCGTGCGTTCAGCGCCGCCGCACGCCCGGCCTGCAGCGCCATCCGCATGCCAGGCAGCAGTTGAGCCAGGTCCGCGTCAGCGGCATGGGCCTCGATCAGCAAGTAGAGATCACGCACCAACGGCGCGGTTTCGTTGCCGGCGCCGACCGCGCTGCCCCTGACCACGCGCATCGCCTGCTGCAACGCCGCCGTGCGAAACCGCTCAAGCGCCTCTGCCGGATCGACCAGTCCGGTCTCGGCTGGCAACCAGATCTGGGCGCCGTCGGTGGCCGGGATCGCGCCATGCACGCGGGGCCTGTGCTGACGCTGGAAGGTTTTCGCAAGAAAGGTCACGCGAGCCGGCACGTGGGCCACGCGCAGCGGACAGGCCCGGCCGAACACGGCCACGATCAACAGATCGAGGCGTTGGGCGACGTCCGCCAGCGTCAGGTTCGGATGGGTGGGCGTGTGGGCACGGTGCCTGCGCCACAGGCCCTGGACAAACCTTGTCGCGTGCAGCGCCGCATCGGTGATGACGTCTTCGGCTTCAGCCATGCCGGTCCTTCTGCAGGCCGCGGGCGTTCAGACGAAGGTGGCGTCGACCAGATCGCGCATAGCGCCGACCAGCGATTCATCATCGGACAAGGGCGAGACGACGGCACTGTAGCAAGCCTGGCGGTGGCCGATTCCGCTGGCCATCAAGCCCGCAGCGGCGATCAGCAGCCGGGTGCTCGGCACTTCTGCGAGACCCCGGTCGCGCAAACCGCGCAAGCGGCGGCCCAATGTGACCAGGGCCACCGCGGTCGCGTGGTCGGCGGCCGCTTCCGCTTCGATGATCGCCACCTCTTGGGGCGCCGGAGGAAAGTCGAAGTCCAGCGCGACGAACCGTTGCCGCGTGCTGGGCTTCAGGTCCTTCAGCATGCGCTGGTAGCCGGGGTTGTACGACACGATGAGCTGGAAGCCGGGTGCAGCGCTGATTGTCTCGCCGGTCTTGTCGATCGGCAGGAAGCGCCGGTGGTCGGTCAGCGAGTGCAGCACGACCATCGTGTCCTGGCGCGCCTCGACCACCTCGTCCAGATAGCACAGCGCGCCTTCACGCACGGCGCGGGTGAGCGGCCCGTCCTGCCAGGCCGTGCCGTCGTGTCGGATGAGAAAACGGCCGATCAGGTCGCTGGCGGTCAGGTCGTCATGGCAGGAGATCGTCACCAGCGGGCGCTTCAGCCGCCAGGCCATGTGCTCGACGAACCGCGTCTTGCCGCAGCCGGTGGGCCCTTTCAGCATCACCGACAGGCCGCGGCTGTGGCATTGCTGAAAGATCGCGATTTCGTCGCCTGCCGGCAGGTAGTACGGCTCTTTATTCGGTGCAGCCGAGCCGGTCACGCGGACATCGACCTGAAGCCAGTCGCCAGGCCTGGACGAAGCCTCGACGGCGAGTCGTCTTCGACCTCGAACCGCGGCGCGTAACGGAAGAAATCGTAGATGAACAGGCCCACGCCGATGGCGAAGATCGACCCGGTGACCACCAGCATCACGAAGTGCACCTGGATTTTCAGTTGCGCGTCGAGGTAGCCCATGCCGAGGATGCGCTCCAGATAGACCTGACCGATGCCGGCCGTGGCGAACGACAAGGTCATGCCGAACATGCCGCCGATCTGCAGCCAGAACGACCAGTAGCCGATGCTGCTGCCCTGCTCGGAGCGGCCGGGCGTCATCGACGGCAGGGCGAAGCTGATCATCGCCAGCGTGATCATCGCGTAAGCGCCGTAGAACGCCGCGTGGCCGTGCATCGCGGTGATCAGCGTGCCGTGGGTCCACTTGTTGACGTCGGGAAAGGTGTGCGCCAACCCCAGCAGCCCGGCGCCGAACAGCGTGAACACCGCGCTGCCCAGCGTCCAGTGCAGCGCCAGCGTGTTGGGATGCGACAGGCCCGAGCGGCGCATCGCCGAATAGGCGTAGATCGCCATGCCCACCAGTGCCAGCGGCTCCAGCGCGCTGAAGATGCCGCCGATCGGCAGCCAGTACGCCGGCACGCCGACCCAGTAGTAATGGTGCGCCGTGCCCAGGATGCCGGCGATGAACACCAGGCCGACGATGACGTACAGCCACTTCTCCATCACCTCGCGATCAGCGCCCGACAGGCGGATCAGCAGGTAGGCCAGGAAGCCGCCCTGGATCATCTCCCAGACACCCTCGACCCACAGGTGAATGGTCCACCAGCGGTAAAAGATGGCAACGGTGTAGTTTTCGTACTCGAGCAGCGCCGGCAGGTACAGCACCGCCGCCAGACCCAGACCGAGGATCAACACCCCCTCGGTGGTGGTGAAGCGCTTGGACTTCCAGATCGTCATGCCGATGTTGTAGAGGAACAGCAGCATGCAGATCACGATGACGATCTTGTGCGGCAGGGGTTGTTCCAGCAGCTTGTTGCCGGTGCCGTAGCGGAACAGATAGCCGACCACGGCCGTCAGGCCCATCAGCGTCCACAACACCAGTTGCAGGTAGGCCAGCTTGACGCTGTACAGCTCGGTGCGCGATTCGTCGGGCACCATCCAGTACGTTGCGCCCATGAAGCCGGTCAGCACCCACACGATCAGCAGGTTGGTGTGGATGACCTTGGTGACGTCGAACGGCAGGATGTACAGCAGCGGGTCCGGGCCGAGGTACTTGGCGGCCGACAAGAGGCCGAACACCAGTTGCAGGCCGAACAGCACCATCGCGACGGCGAAGTACCAATAGGCGACCGATTGGGATCTGTAGCGCATGGCGGGGTTCCTTGAGGCGTGCGCCGGATTACTTGAAGGTTGCCAGGTAGGCGACCAAGTGATCGATCTGGTCGGGCGTCAGATCCTTGCCGTAGGTGGCCGGCATGAAAGACACCCCGCTGGCCGAGTACATGGCACCTGCCACCATGTGGGCGCTCGGCTGGACGATGGACTCGCGCAGGTAGCCGGCCCCGTCCTTGGCTTGGCCCTTGTAGGCCGCAGCCTCGACGCTCTGCTGTGCGCGTGTGGCCACGCCCGCCAACGACGGCCCGGCCATCTGGGCACCGGGCACCAGCGAGTGGCAGGCCGCGCAGGCTGGCGTCGAAGTCTTGAACACCTGCTCACCGAGCGCGATGGGGCTCTTGTCACCAGACCCGGCCGCCGCACCTGACGGCGGCACCGATCCAGCGGCCGTGCGGATGGGCTGGGGTGCGCCCATCGGCCCGAGGCCAGCACCGGTGACCAGGATCGGCCGCGGCGGCCAACCCTGGTTGTCGACCTTGCTGATCCAATCGAGAAATGCCACCAGATCGGCGATCTCGACATCGGTCATGTCCTGCTTGGGCATCAACCGACGGTGGCGCTGCTCGTCGTAGAACTTCGACGGGTCTTTCAGGTAGGCCTGCAGGTAGGCCGCGCCACGGTGCTGCGCGATCTTGGTCAGGTCGGGCGCGTAATAGGCCCCTTCGCCGAACAATGTGTGGCAGTTGATGCAGTTGTTCTTGTGCCAGACATCTTTGCCGTGCGTCACGGCGGGCGTGATGTTCTGTGCATTCGTCAGTTTCGGGAACTGCCGGTGGCTGTCAATCGTCAGCCCCAAGAAGGCCAAGGCAGCCACCAAGGTGGAACCGATTGCGAAGAGCCTGGCTTGCCGCTTGTTCATATCGTGGCGGCCGCGTCAGACGCTGATGCCGGTCCAGTAGGTGACGGCGATGTAGGCGGCATAGACGACTGCCCCCGACATCAAACCAAGGACGACATGGCTGAAGATCCGAAATCCCTGGTAGACGCTCATGAACTGGCCCTCAGCAATCGAGGCTGATGTACGTCTGGATGGGTGAGTTGCGCAAACATGGCCTGATGGTGAGGACGCCAAGGTTCGCAGTCCGTGCGGCAGCACACGCCGGCGATTTCATCGAATCTGGCCGTGCGATCGAACGGCGGGCCGCGGGCGCCCGCCGCCCATACGCCCTGCGACAACCGCGCTGTCCAGCATCGGCAGGGCGACGGTACGGTTGCCCACGCGGTACGCAGGGCGGGCTACAGCGAACGGGCGCCCGGCGAATCCTGGCGATCACGAGATTCGCGGTTCGACTGCTTCGGGTTCATCATGAGCAGGCCCAACATGACCACGAAGGGGGCGCCCAGAATCCACAAAGGGATGAAGGCGCCAGACGAGAACATGGTTTCCATGAAACTTTTCCTTTTAGACGGAGGGACGAAGGTGGCCGTGCATCGACGAAGTCGAACGCGGCCGTCGTGACCTGATCTGGGCAATGCGGATGCCCGCCCACCGTGCCCGTCGTGAGCACCTGGCGGCATGGCCGTTGGATGCAACACGCCAGGACGACCGTGCCACAGCCAGCGATCGACGCCGACGACGCGCAGCGCATGCACCCGCGACGCCGCCTTCTCGCCACAGCAGTTGCCACAACCGCTGGCTTGGCCGTTGCGCCTGGCAGGTGACCGAAATCAGCAATCCCTGCCATGGCGCCGCCGCACGAATTGCGCAGTCAGCAGTGCCGAGGCCGCTATGCCAACAGCCACCAGCGCCATCAAGGGCCCCGTTGGCAGTGGCCGCTTGCAGGGAGGCGGCAGGGCGTCGGGCTGGGCTTCGAAGGGCGGCGTCACGGCGTTGTCCGGGTCCGCGGCACCGACCTTGATTCGCGCGGGCGCGGGCGTCGGCGTCGGCGTCGGCGTGGACGCTGCGATGCCCCCATCTGCGGCGGGAGGGTTGGCGCTGTCTCGTCGCGAGCCAAAGTGCTGCGCGTAGACCCACGTGAACTCGGCCCCGACCAGAAATATCTGCGCAGAGTAATAGACCCACACGAAGATCACGACCACCGACCCCGCCGCGCCGAAGCCACTGGCCACCCCGGTCTTGCCGATGTACAGGCTGATCAGGAAGCGGCCCACCGTGAACAGCAAAGCCGTTGCAGCGGCTCCGACCCAAACGTCACCCCAGCTCACCTTGGCGCGGGGCATCAGCTTGTAGATCATTGCAAAGACCGCCGTGGTCATCAGAAAGCCGACAAGCGCATTGATGATCTGCGCCAGGGCCTCCCAGCCCTGGAACCACCCGCTCCACCACTTGCCAAGTGCTGCGATGCCTGCCCCGGTGACCAGGGACACTGTCAGCAAGAATGCGATGCCCAGAATCATGCCGAATGACAGCAGGCGGGTGCGCACCAGCGTCATCAGCCCGCTCGACGACGACCGGGCCGGGGACCGCCAGATGCGGTCGAGCGCGTCTTGCAATTCGCCGAAGACGGTCGTGGCACCGATCAACAGCATGACCCCGCCGATGACCGTGCCGAGCAGGCCGGTACTCGGCTTGCTGACGCTGCTGAGAAGATCCTGAATTCCCTTGGCCGCCTCGGCGCCCATCAATCCGTCGATCTGGGCAAAGACCGCCCCCCTGACGGCGTCGGCACCGAAGATCAGCCCGGCCACGGAGATCACGATCAGCAACAGCGGTGCCAGTGAGAAGACCGTGTAGTACGACAGCGCAGCGCCCATGCTGGGCGCGTAGTCGTCCAGCCAGGCCGAAAGCGCCGCCATGATCATGCGCTTCCATTGCCCGGCGGACCACCGCGATGCCTGCTGCATTGACGTCTTTGCTCCCACGCCGTCGCCGCGGGGCGTGCTGTCGGTAGTTGCTTCGAGGGGTGCCTGCATATGAGGGGCCGTAGGTCCGTGAGTCACCAGCGTGTCGTCCAGGGTTGCAAGGGAAACCGAGCCATGGGCTCGTCGGTGAGCAGGGCGAACCGCTGCTTCAGGACGGCTGCATTCGCAGCCGGCTGTTCATGCGGGCAGGCGACGCTACGGAGATTGGCGGGCGATCTCTGTGCGCTCACCCACACTGGAAGGCGTCGGCATACTCTCGCGGCGCACGCCCAGCATGTTCGCGATCAGCGGCTGCGTCATCGACAACCGGTTGCGCTGCTGCCGGTCCAGGCTCGTCAGCAACCACCGGCACGCGTGGCTGCCTTCGCCCTGGCGATAGGCAACAGGTGAAGTTCGCTGCGCTCGGGTGGTCGGCTCTCATACGGGCGCTAGAAGCAGACGGGCGCGGCCGGTGTTGCGCGATTGGCAATGTCCGCATGCCCACCTTGATCCACCGCGCCCATCAGGTCCGGGCCACGCTGCTGGCGGCGGTGGCTGCCATGCTCAGCACGGTGGCCGTCGCCGCCGGGCCTGCTGCGCCGGCACCGACCCGGCGCGCCAACAGCGGGTGCGCCAGCGACTGATGGAGGCGGCAGCCCGCTGGATGCCCTGAGCGCCGGCGCCACCCTGCGGTCGTGGACGCCACCCTGCGGTCGTGGCGCCGGCGCGTTTCGCGCCCACGATGCGATGGTCTCCACCAACCGCCGGCACGGCAAAGGCACTTGACGGCCGAATGCGGCGGCTGCGTTGCGAAGCTGGCCGACGTGGCGGGCGGCAACCGCCCCGGGCCCAGGTCGTCGTGGGGGCAGCGCGGTCACGGGCATGCCGCCGTCATGATGCGGGCCTTGAACTCGGCGTCGGCCGTCGCCAGCCCGGTGGTCGTCGGGGTGCTGGCTGCCCAGCCGGCGTGCTCAGAGTTCTCCGGCGAAGATCGCGCCAAGGTCGATGCGCGCGCGCAGCCGCACGCACAGCAAGAAGGTGCCAGCGAACTTGCGCTGCAGGAACAGCAAGTCGGGCGGTGGCGTGCGGCTGTAGCCAGCGCTGACGAACTGGTTGCGGCCTTGCTCGAAACTGCGTGCGAGCAGCGTCGAGGCGCCGAAGTCATAGGCCCCGGCGTGGCGCAACGGCTCGCCAGCCAGCCGCAACAGCGCGATGACGCCGCGGCTTTGGGCCTGCGGGTCCTCCGGGGCTGTGAGGCCGGCGCCCAGCGACGCGGCCTCGATGCGTGTCGGGTGGTCCGCGCGCATGGCACGGCCGAACTCGCGCAGTTGCGCCACCCGTTCCTGCGCGACGACTTCGGTGGCACCGAAGTCGATCAGCGCGATGCGGCCGCTGGCGGCGTCGAACAGGTAGTTGCCGAAGTTCGGGTCGGTCTGCACCAGGCGCATGCGGAAGAATTCATGGACCGCCAGCCGGCTGAGCGCTGCGGCGACATGGTCACGCTGCGATTGCCGCGTGCCGGCATCGGCCAGCCTGTCCACCGGGACGCCCGGTGCGAAATCGGTCGCGATGATGTGGTCGGTGCAGTGTTCGTCGGCCACTGCCGGCACTGTCAGCACCGGATCGTCACCGAGACGCTCGCGGTAGTGGCGCGCAGCGCGGGCCTCGGCGCGGTAGTCGGTCTCGTGCTCGAGTTGTGCTTGCACCCGCGTCAGCAGCGCCTGCACCGTGTCCGGGTCCATGCCGGCCGGCACCACGCCCGCCAGGCGCGCCAGCAGGCTCAGATTGGCCATGTCGCTGGCGATGCTGCGGCGCACGCCCGGGTACTGGATCTTCAGCGCCAGCACCAGCTTCGACAGGCCCTGTGCAGCAGCACCCGCCGCCATTTCACCGATCGCGCGGCCGAAGTGGAACAGCCGGCGGGTGCGGCCTTCGGGAACGGCAATGGCGAGTGGCCGGGTAGTGGCTGCACTCATGCTGCGCCAGATTGAGCCACCTTCCTGCCGATGGCCGGGTCGCCCCAGCCGAAGGCCCAGGCGGCGCGCGCGGCTGCTGCGTGCAGGTGGACAAGATGCCTGCGCAGCTGCTTCGGGCAGGTCGTGCTGGCGGTTGCTTGCCAGGCCGCCCCAACAAAATCAGGGGTCGGCGCGGTGGGTGCCGAAGGCCGGTGGCCAGCGCTGCTGCGGTTCAAACCAGCCTTCTGGCGGCAGGAGTTCCCCGGCGCCATGCGGGTGGCCGCCAGGCGGGTTGGGTTACCCACCGCTCTGCGCCGCTCTGCGCCGCTCTGCGCCGTTCGGCGTCGATCAGGGCCGCAGCCTGGTGCTGGCAGGCAGGTGGCGCCAGGGCAGATCGGCCGGGTCGGCGGCCATCGGCCCGGCGGCCTTGGCCACCAGCACATGGCTGGCGATCGGCTGGAAATCGGCGCGGAAATGGTTGGAACTCTTGACCACGATGATGCGCATCTGCTCGGCCTGGATGCCGACCATGCGCAGCAGTTCGCGGTCGAGCAACTGCTTCTTGCCGCTGACCACGGCGATGCGCACGCCGTCGATCTCGAGACAGGCGCTGGGCCCCAGGTTGACCGACAGGCCGCGCATCATCGGCCCCTTCAAGGTCACCCGGCCGTCGCTGACCGCCAGCACCTTGAAGCGGCCGCGCACCGGCGGGTCGCTCAGGTGGCCGGTGAAGGTGGGCACCGCAGTGCCCAGCGCCAGATCGAGCTCGGCGCCGACACCGGCCTCCAGCGCAGCGCGGCCTGCGGCGGCGTCGTAGAGCAGGCCCAGCGCCACCTGGCCGGGGTACTTGCGGCCGGCGCCCTGGGCCAGCAGGGCTTGCAGCAGACCGGTGGTGTTGCTGTCGCCGCCAGCACCGGGGTTGTCCTGCGTGTCGGCGATGACCACCGGCTTGGATGCCCGCTCGGCCAGCGCCATCGCCTGCACCACGGCTTCGCGCGCGGGCAGGATGTCCAGCTGCCATTGCGTGGGCTCGCTGACCAGCGCAAACAGCCGCTCGACGGCCGCCTCGGCTTGCTCACCATGGCCCCAGACCATCGGTGCGCATTCGTCGAAGTCGGACGCGGGAAAGCCCATGCAGAAACTCAGCACCGTGCCGAAGCGCCGGTCCAGTTCGGACAGGGCCTCGTACAGGCCCTGGGCCGGCTGCAGCCAGGTGCTCTGCGCGTTCAGCGGGATCAGGTAGGGCAGCCGCCGCGCATGCATCGGCAGGCGCTGGCCGGCCTTGATGTGCCGCGCCAGCAACTCGGCGGCCAGCACGCCGGTGTCGGCCATGTCGACATGCGGGTAGGTGCGGTAGCTGACCAGCGCATCGGCCTCGCGCAGCATGCGGTGGGTGACGTTGGCGTGCAGGTCCAGGCTGGCGACGATGGGCACCTTCGGGCCGACGATGGCGCGCAGCCGGCCCAGCAGTTCACCTTCGCTGTCGGCGGCGTGCTCGGCCACGGCGGCGCCGTGCAGATCGAGGTAGATGCCGTCCAGGCCGCCGGCCTGCGCAGCGCGCGCGTCGTCGCAGACCGTGCCGGCGATGCGCTCGAAGGCGTCGCGGGTGACGAAGCTCGACGGAATGGCACCGGCCCAGCACGAGGGCAGCAGCGTCCAGCCGCGGCCCCTGGCGGCATCGATGAAGCCGCCGATGGGGATGTTGACGGGCGCCAGCTGGTCCTGCATCTCCTGGCCTTGCACGAAGGCCGGAAACGAATCACCGCGGGTGAACGCGGCCCAATCGGCCAGGCTGGGGGCGAAGGTGTTGGTCTCGTGCTGGTAACCGGCGATCAGGATGCGGGGCATGGCGGGGCGGCTGGCGAGCGAGGGTGGTGGCAGGGATCAGGCGGTGTGGAACGCAAAATCGCGCCCCGGCGCGGCGGCGAACAGCGCCCGGGTGTAGTCATGCTGCGGGTTGCCGAAGACCTGGTGCGCCGGGCCGTATTCGACCACCTGGCCTTTGCTCATCACCGCCAGCTGGTCACAGACCTGGCTGGCCACGCGCAGGTCGTGGGTGATGAACAGCATCGCCAGGTTGAGCCGGGCGCGGATCTCCTCGAACAGGTCGAGCACCTGGGCTTGCACCGAGACATCGAGCGCCGACACCGCCTCGTCGGCGACCAGCAGCTCGGGCTCCATCATCAGCGCGCGGGCGATGCAGATGCGCTGGCGCTGACCACCCGAGAACTGGTGCGGGTAACGGTCGAGCGCGCTGTCGTCCATGCGCACCAGGGCCAGCAGGTCGCGGGCACGCTGCATCGCCTCGGCAGCCCCCAGGCCGTAGTTCATCGGGCCCTCGACCATGGCTTGGGCGACGGTGCGGCGCGGGTTCAGGGAACGGTACGGATCCTGGAAGACGATCTGCACCCGACGGCGCAAAGGGCGCAGCTGGCGCGCGCTCATCATCGCGATGTCTTCGGCGGCCTCGCCGGGGCGGTCACCGCCCAGCATCACGCTGCCGCCGCTGGGGTCGACCAGGCGCACGATGCAACGTGCCACCGTGCTCTTGCCCGAGCCCGATTCGCCGACGATGCCCAGCGTCTGGCCGCGGCGGATCTCGAAGCTGACGGCCTGCGCCGCATGCACGTTGCGCTGCGGGCCGAACCAGCGTTTGTCCCGGTAGGTCTTGTCCAGGTTGCTGACCTTCAGCACCACCGGCGCGCTGGGGTCGCTGGCGCGTTGTTTGAGGTGCAGCGTGGGCACCGCCGCCATCAGCATGCGGGTGTAGGCATGCTGCGGGCGCTGCAGCACGTCGTGCTTGCTGCCCACTTCGACCAGGTCGCCCAGCCGCAGCACGGCCACGCGGTGGGCCACCTCGGCCACCACGCCGAAGTCATGGGTGATGAACAGCACGCCCGCGCCATGGCGGTGCTGCAGGTCGAGCACCAGCTTCAGGATCTGCGCCTGGGTGGTGACGTCGAGCGCGGTGGTGGGCTCGTCGGCGATCAGCAGCACCGGGTCGAGCACCAGCGCCATCGCGATCATGATGCGCTGGCGCTGGCCGCCGCTGAGCTGGTGCGGGTAGCTGGCGACCATGCGTTCGGGGTCGGGCAGCAGCACTTCGCGCACGATGGCCAGCACCTTCTCGCGCCGTTCTGCGGCCGACAGCGGGGTGTGCTGGCTCAGCACCTCGTCGATCTGGTCGCCGCAGGTCATCACCGGGTTCAGCGCGGTCATCGGCTCCTGGAAGATCATCGACATGCGGGTGGCGCGCAGCTCGCGCAGCCGGCTGAGCGGCGCGTGGGTGATGTCTTCGCCCTGCAGCAGGATCTGGCCGCCGGTGACCGGAAGGCTCCTGGGCAGCAGGCCCATCACGCCCTGCGCGATCACCGACTTGCCCGAGCCTGATTCGCCGACCAGGCAGACGATCTCGCCGCGGCCGACGGTGAACGAGACGTTGCGCACCGCGGTGGATCGGTCGCCGCCCGAGGGCAGCGCGATGCTGAGGTCTCGAACTTCGAGGATGGGCGTGATGTCAGCCCCTCGCCCGTCGCGTACGCCGGACGATCCCCCAAGGGGATGCGGGCCGGCTTGGGGCGGCCCGGCGCTCGGCCCGCTTGCGTCGTTCATGATCGTTTCGCCATCTTGGGGTCCAGCGTGTCGCGCAAGCCATCCCCCAGGATGTTCACCGCCAGCACCGTCACCGCCAGGAAGATGCCGGGGAAGAAGATGTTGTGCGGGAATTCGTTGAACTGCGCCCGGCCCTCGGCCATCACGTTGCCCCAGGTGGGGATGTCGGGCGGCAAGCCCACGCCCAGGAAGGACAGCGCCGCCTCGGTGAGGATGCCGGCCGCGCAGATGAAGGTGCCCTGCACCACCAGCGGCGCCACGCAGTTGGGCAGGATGTGACGCCACATGATCTTCCAAGTGGGCGTGCCCAGCGAGATGGCGGCCTCGACATACGGTTCTTCGCGGATGGTCAGCACCAGCGAGCGCACCAGCCGGGTGACGCGCGGGATCTCGGGGATGGCGATGGCGATGACCACGGTGGTCAGGCTGCCGCGCCACATCGCCACCAGCGCGATGGCGATCAGGATCGCGGGAATCGCCATCACGCCGTCCATCACCCGCATCAGCGGGCCGTCCAGCCAGCGCAGAAAGCCGGCCATCAGGCCCAGCAGGATGCCGATGACCAGCGCCACCACCGCGGTGAACAGGCCGACCATCAGCGACACCTGGGTGCCGTAGATCACCCGGCTGTAGATGTCGCGGCCGAAGCTGTCGCTGCCCATCAGGAAGCGGTGCTGCAAATGTTCGCCCTCCAGCGTGGTGATCTCGCCGGTCTTGCCCGGCAGCAGGTCGCGGCTGGCGGGGTCGAACAGCGACGGGTCGACGGTGCCCAGCCAGGGCGCGGCCAGCGACACCAGCACCAGCAGCAGCATCACCGTGCCGCCGATGCGCACCGACAGGTTGGCGCGCACGCGGGCCCAGGCACTGGCCTGGGTGACGACGGTGGCCGATTCGACCGACAACAACTCCAGCGCTTTGGCATCCATAGGGGCAGGTCTCGTCTCAATCAAATGGCCGCCGCGGAACCGGCTTCGCCGGGCCGCTGGCGGCGCCCTGTTCCTCGCAAGGTCGAGGGGGAGCGCCGAAGGCGCTTCGGGGGAGGACTAGTACCGGATGCGGGGATCGAAGAACACGTAGGACAGATCGACCAGCAGGTTGACCCCCACGTAGACGAACGAGAACAGCAGGATCACGCCCTGGATGGTGGGAAAGTCGCGCGCCAGCACGGCATCGACCGTCAAGCGGCCCAGCCCAGGGATGGCGTAGACCGACTCGGTGACCACCACGCCGCCGATCAGCAGCGCGATGCCGATGCCGATGACGGTGGCGATCGGCACCGCCGCATTGGCCAGCGCATGGCGCAGCAGCACCGTGGCCTCGGGCAGGCCCTTGGCGCGGGCGGTGCGGATGTAGTCCTCGCCCAGCGTCTCGAGTACCGACGCGCGGGTGACGCGGGCAATCAGCGCGATGTAGATCAGGCTCAGCGTGATCGCCGGCAAGGTGAGGTGGTACAGCCACGGCCCGACGCCGTCGGCGATGCGCTTGTAGCCCTGCACCGGCAGCCAGCCCAGTTGCAGCGACACCAGCCAGATCAGCAGGTAGGCGCTGACGAACACCGGCACCGAGAAGCCCAGCACCGAGAAAGCCATCAGCGCCTTGTCGAGCCAGCCGCCGAAGCGCCAGGCCGCCAGCACGCCCAGAGGCACCGCGATCAGCACCGCCAGCGTGATGGTGATGACCGCCAGCGACACCGTGGGCTCCAGCCGCTGCGCGATCAGCGTGGTGACCTCGGTCTTGTAGTAATAGCTCTGGCCCAGGTCACCCCGGGCCAGGTGGCCGGCCCAGATGAAGAACTGCTCGGGGATGGACCGGTCCAGGCCCAGGTTGGTGCGGATCTGGGCGATCTGCTCGGTGCTGGCCGCATCACCCGCCAGCACCGCCGCAGGGTCGCCGGGCGTCAGGCGCAGCATCATGAAGACCAGCACCGCCACGATCAGCAGCACAGGGATGGTCGACAGCAGTCGACCGCCAAGGAACTTCAGCATGGGGTGCGTGCGCGTGTGGGCGTGGGTGGGGGAGAGGGCGTGGCCGGTGCGGTGCGGGCGCGGTCAATTTTTCTTGAGGTTCCAGTACAGGTTGCTGTTGGTGATGAAGAAGCCGCTGATGTTCTTGGTCGCGGCCATCGGCTGGTCGTATTCACCCAGCACCGCATGCGTGCCGATCTCGAAGGCGCGGGCGTGGATCTGGTCGGCCAGCTTCTTCTTGGCGGGCTCTTCGGTGGCCCGCATGAACTGGTTGCGCAGTTCGACCATCTTGTCGTCGGTGGGCCAGCCGAACCAGACCGACTTCTCGCCCCGGGTGTCCATCGTGGGGTTCGAGATCGGGTTCCACACGTCGGCGGCCGTCCAGGCGGTGAGGAACATGTTCCAGCCGCCCTTGTCCGGCGCATCCTTCTTGGCGCGGCGGCCGACCAGGGTCTGCCAGTCCATCGCCTGCAGGTCGACCTTGAAGCCGGCCTGGCGCAGCAACTGCGCCGCCACGTCGGGCAGCTTGCTGATGGCCTGCAGGTCGGTGGGCTTCATGATGACCACCGGCGTGCCGTCGTAGCCCGATGCCTTCAGCAGCTCCTGGGCCTTCTTCATGTTCGACTTCATCTGCAGGTCGCTGCCCGCGGTGCTGCCCCAGGGCGTGCCACACATGAACATCGAGCCGCAGGTCTTGTACAGCTCCTTCACGCCGACCTGGGCACGCAGGAAGGCTTCCTGGTTGAAGGCGGCGATGGCGGCCTGCCGCACCTTGGGGTTGTCGAAGGGCTTGTGCAGGTGGTTGAAGCGCGCCATGTACTGCGCGCCGAAGCTGGCGTACTTGGGCACCTGCAGATTGGCATCGGCCTTGACGGTGGCCAGGTGGTCGAACGGCAACTGTTCGAGCACGTCGATCTCGCCCTTCTGCAGCGCGTTCACCTGGGCCTGCGGGTCGCGCAGCGCCAGGTTCCATTCGACACGGTCGACATAGACCTTCTTGCCGCCGGTGGTGCCCGACGGCGGCTCGCTGCGCGGCACGTACTTGGCGAACTTGGTGTAGACCGCCTTGTCACCCGGCTTGAACTCGTCACGCTTGAACACATAGGGGCCCGAGCCGATGTGCTCTTCGATCTGCTTGAAGGCGTCGGTTTCGGCCTGCTTCTTCGGCATGATGAACGGCACGCTCGAACCCGGCTTGCCCAGCGCCTCGATGACGAAGCCGCAAGCCTCGCCCAGGAAGATGCGGAAGGTGTCGGGCGCCGGGCTGTCCATGCGCGAGACGAACTGGAACAGCGCCGAGCCCATCGCGTCGCGCTTGCCCCAGCGGGTGAGCGAGGCGATGACGTCGTCGCCGGTCACCGGCTTGCCGTCGTGGAATTCAAGGCCCTTGCGCAACTTGAAGGTGTAGAGCCGGTTGTCGCCGCTGATGGTGAAGCTGTCGACCATCTGCGGCTTGACCTTGCCGGTCTCGTCGGTGCCGAACAAGGTGTCGTAGATCATGTAGCCGTGGTTGCGGCTCATGTAGGCGGTGGTCCAGATCGGGTCGAGGATCGCCAGGTTGGAATGCGGCACCACGCGCAGCACGTTGTTCTGGGCCAAGGCCGGCGCCGCGGCAGACAGGGTCAGGGCTGAGAGGGCGGCCGCAGAGGCCAGGCGGGCAAGTCGGTTCATCGAAAAGTGACTCCAGGAAATGTGTCGGGCGCTGGGCCCGACGCCAGGGGATTTGAGCGGTGAAACGCTAACCGAATTCAGCAGATCGGCTTGTCAGGGTTTTCGCAGCACGCAACATGCAACACGCAAGGCGCGGGCCAGAGCGCCGTGCGAGGTGCGAGGTGCCGCGCGGCCGGCGGTGCCGGGCCCCAGGCGGTTGTCAGACGGCGCGGCGGGCCATCGCCTCGCCCATGCGCAGGGCGCCGCCCGGTGCCCAGGCCGGGTTGGTGCGCAATTCACGCATCGTCTCGGCGGTGAACAACATCACCACCGTCGAGCCCAGCAGGAAACGGCCCATCTCGGCGCCTTTTTCAAGGTGCACCGGGGCCTCTTCGTGGCGCCATGTACGCACCACGCCCGGGCGTGGCGGGCTGATCACGCCCTGCCACACGGTGGCCATGCTGCCGACGATGGTCGCGCCGACCAGCACCAGCACGAAGGGCCGGCCCTGGTCGTCGTCGAACTGGCAGACCACGCGCTCGTTGCGGGCGAACAGCCCCGACACGCCGCGCGCGGTGGTCGGGTTGACCGAGAACAGCTCACCCGGCACGTGGATGGTGCGGCGCAGCGTGCCGGCGCAGGGCATGTGGATGCGGTGGTAGTCGCGCGGGCTCAGGTAAAGCGTGGCGAACCAGCCGTCGGCATAGGGCGCTGCCAGCGCGGCATCGCCGCCGACCAATGCGGCGGTGCTGTAGGCATGGCCCTTGGCCTGGAAGACCTGGTCACCGCGGACCGGGCCGAACTGGCTGATCGCGCCGTCCACCGGGCACAGCAGGTCGGCATCGGCCAGCGGCCGGGCGCCGGGTTTCAGCGCGCGGGTGAAGAAGTCGTTGAAGCTGGCGTAGGCTTCGATGCGCGGCTCGGCGGCCTCGGCCATGTTCACGTTGTAACGGCCGACGAACCAGCGGATCAGCGCGGTGGTCGCCGCACCGCCGCGCCAGCGCGCCACCACGCCGGCCAAGCGGGTCAGGGCCTGCTTGGGCAGCAGGTATTGCGGCAGGACGGCAAGGCGGTCGGACACGGCGGTTCAACGGGTGGACAGTGGGGCGGCCAGTGTATCGGTGGGTAGGGGCCCACCAGACGCTCACCAGACGCCCACCAGACGCCCAGCGGCCGACTCGAATGGTCAGTAAGTGCCCGGGTACGCGCCGCCGTCGATCAGCAGGTTCTGGCCGGTGAGGTAACCGGCCTGCAGGCTGCAGACGAAGGCGCACAGCTCGCCGAACTCGGCCGCGCTGCCGAAGCGCTGCGCCGGTACCAGCAGCCGGCGCTGGTCGGCCAGTTGCTCCGGCGCCAGCCCGGCCTTCACCGCCGCGGCGCGGAAGCCCACTTTGAGCCGGTCGGTGTCGAACGCACCGGGCAGCAGGTTGTTGATCGTCACGCCGCGGCCGGCGATGCGGGGTTGGCGCGCCATGCCGGCGACGAAACCGGTCAGGCCGCTGCGCGCGCCGTTGCTCAGGCCCAGGAAGTCGATCGGCGCCTTGACCGCGGCCGAGGTGATGTTGACCACCCGGCCGAAACCGCGTTCGGCCATCGCATCGACCGTGGCCTTCATCAGCTCGATCGGCGTCAGCATGTTGGCGTCGAGCGCGGCGATCCAGGCCTCGCGGGTCCAGTCGCGGAAGTCGCCGGGCGGCGGCCCGCCTGCGTTGTTGACCAGGATGTCGACCTGCGGGCAGGCCGCCAGCGCGGCGGCGCGGCCGGCCTCGGTGGTGATGTCGCCGACCACCGTTCGCACGCTGACGCCCGGCGAGGCGGCGCGGATCTCGGCCGCGGTGGCCTCCAGCGCCTCGGCGCCGCGCGCGGTGATCACCAGGTGCACACCCTCGCGTGCCAGCGATTGCGCGCAGCCCTTGCCCAGCCCCTTGCTGGCGGCGCACACCAGCGCCCATTTGCCTGCGATGCCCAGATCCATGAGTCGTCTCCTGTCGAATGAAAGCCTGCAGTATCGAAGCCGGCAAGGCGGCCGCCTCGGCGTGGGTGCATCCGTGCGGGTGGATCAGCGACGGGTGGATCAGCAACGGGTGGATCAGCGCCGGGTGGTCGGCGTGCGTTCGTCACCGCGACCGCGCCAGCAGGGCCACGCTGCCCAGCACACACAGCGTACCGGCCGCCACCCAGGCGGTGAAAGGCTCGCCCAGTATCAACACACCCAGCGCGATGGTGGTGAGCGGACCGACCATGCCGTACTGCGCCGTGCGGGCCGAGCCGATGCGCTCGATCGCCATCATCACCAGCAGCACCGGCAGCACGGTGCAGATGGTGCCGTTCAACAGCGACAGCCCCAGCACCGGCGGTGTCAGCTCGGCCAGGCCCGCCAGCGGCCGCAGCAGCGCGAATTGCAGCAGGCACAGGCCGCAGGCCACGCTGCTGGCCCAGCCGGTCAGCCGCAGCGAGCCGATGCGCCGCACCACCTCACCGCTGTACAGCAGGTAGCCGGCATAACTGAGCGTGCTGGCCACCACCAGGGCGGCGCCCAGCGCCACGCGCGGGCCGTCCAGCGTCAGCTCGTGGCCGAAGACCAGCAGCAGGCCGCCGTAGCCCAGCGCCATCGCCGCCCATTGGGCCCGGCTGGCGCGGCGGCCGTAAAGCGCCCACGACAGCAGCAGCACCACCGCCGGCGTCAGGTACAGGATCAGCCGCTCCAGGCTGGCGGTGATGTACTGCAGGCCCAAAAAATCCAGGAAGCTCGACAGGTAATAGCCCGAAAAACCCAGCGCCGCGGCCACCGCCTTGTCGCGCAGCGGCAGCGGCGCCCGGCCGCGGCCGGCCCACCACACCATCAGCAGGAACAACGGCAGCGCGACCGCCATGCGCAGCATGATCAGCGTGACCGCGTCGACACCATGCCGGTAGGCCAGCTTGACGATGATGGCCTTGCCCGAAAAGGCCACCGCGCCGCCCATCGCCAGCAGCGGCCCGGCCCAGGGGCTGGCCAGGAAGCGCTGCATCGCGCCGTGCCAGCGCCCGGCGCGCCTGCCCGGCAGCGGCGCGCAGGAGGGGGTGTGCGACGCCGGCATCGAGCCGATTGTAGGAAGCGTCGGTGCCCGACGCGGTGGTGGGCCGGCGCCGCGCCTGCCTGCCCGGGCAAGGCCCTTGCTTGATCTTCGGGGCGTCAACCCCTGGCCTGCACGGGTGCCGGCAGCGCTGCTGCTGGGCCATACTCGAGCGCGAACCAAGCTGCTCATGAACGATCCCCAGACCGCTGCCAGCGCCAGCGCCACCACCGCCACCACCGCCACCACCGCCACCACCGCCACCGCCACAGCCCCCCATTCGGCGGCGCGCGCCGTGCTGCGTGCGGTCGCGCTGGCGCTGCTGTGCGGCGCGCTGCAATGGCTGTTGCCGCGCTATGCGCTGGGCGGCGCCACGCTGGCGCCGCTGTCCATCGTGCTGGGCGTGGCGGTGGGTGCCGCGATGTCGCGCGGCCGCTGGACGGTGCCGGCGGCGCTGGCCGGCGTGCTGGGCGGCTGCCTGCTGGCGCGCGACACGCCGGCGGACGCCTTCAGCACCACCGCCATCATCGGCCTGCAGACCCTGCTGGCCGGCTGGCTGATGCGCCATGGCCGCGACACCGACCTGCTGCAGCTCGACACCTGGCCGCGGCTGCAGCGCTTCGTGCTGGTGGCTGCACCCGCTGCGGCGCTGGTGGGTGTGGTGGCTGGCGTGCTGGCGGGCTTGGTGGCGGGCGCGCCGGTGCCCTGGGTGCCCTGGGCGCCCTGGGCGCCGGCTGCGTTGGACGTGGCCGCCGCGGTGCCGCTGTCGCGGCCGCAGGGCGCCGAGGCGTTGGGCCGCTTCATCGCCGACCTGGCGGGCATCGTCGTCGCCGCACCGGTGCTGCTGTGCTGGCTGGCGCGGCCGCAGGCGCCGTGGCGGCCGCGCCGCCGCGTCGTCGCCGGGCCGCTGGTGCTGCTGGTGGCGGTGATGCTGCCGGGCTTTGCCGAGGTGGCCCGGCGCGACGACGGCCGGCTGCAGAGCCGCTTCATGCTCGAAGGCCAGGCGCGCCAGGTGCGGGTGCAACAACTGCTGACGGACCCGGTGGACGTGTTGATGGGCCTGCGCGGTGCGCTGGTCGCTGCCGGCAGCGGCATGTCATCCGATTGGTTCGACGAGCTGTCGGCCGGCTGGATGGCCCGTGTCAAGGGCCTGCAAGTCACCGGTTGGCTGGAGACCGCCGTGGGCGGCAGCACGGGCGAGGTGCTGCTGCGCCACCGCCATGCGCCGAAGGCGGGCGGCCAGCCGCTGCCCGGTGCACGCGTCGACACCGGCGGCCGCCTGACGCTGGCACCGGCGCTGCGCCAGGCCGTCCAACAGGCGCTGGTCACCGAGGGGCCGGTGGTGCTGCCCACAGTCACCAGCGGCGACGACGGCACGGCGGTCAGCGGCTTGCTGGTGCTGCAGTCGGTGCCACCCGCGGCCGGCGGTCGCCCGGGCAGCGCCACGCTGCCGCGGGTGGTGTTTGCGCTGGTCGACGCCAACCGCCTGCTGGCCGCCGCGCTGCCCGATGCCGACGACCCCAACCTGCGTGTCTGCCTGACCGATGCCAGCACGACGGCCGGCAGCCGCGCCAGCCGCCTGGCCGGCCCGGTCGGCTGCGAGGCCGACCTGCTGGCCAGCGCTGCGCGGGCCCAGCCCTACAAGCTGACGCTGGGCGAGCGGCGCTTCGACCTGCTGGTCAGCGAGCCGTCCACGGCCGACAGCCGGCTGTTCAGTGCGGTCTGGCTGCTGGCCCTGCCCGCGGTGCTGGGCGCGGCGATGCTCAGTGCGCTGCTGCTGACGCTGACCGGCAAGCTGCGCCGCATCGAGGACCGGGTGCGCGAGCGCACCGCCGCGCTGCAGGCCGAGATCGACGAGCGCCGCCAGGCCGAGGCCCGGCTGGTGGTCAGCGAGCAGCGCTTTCGCGCCATCTTCGACAACGTCAACATCGGCGTCACCGTGGTCGACCCGCAGGGCCTGATCGTCGAGGTCAACCCGGCCTTCTGCACGATGATGGGCTGCAGCGCCGCCGCGCTGTTGCAGCGCCCGCTGTCCGAGATCAGCCTGCCCGACGTCAGTGAAGACGACGGCACCGCCGTTGCCGTGGGCGGTGGCCTGGCCCGCCGCCAGCGCTACCTGACCATCGACGGCCGCGTGCTGCAGGTGGCCGCCAACCTGCGCACGCTGCACGACGCCAGCGGCGCGCCGGTGGCCACCGTGGGCGCGCTGCAAGACCTGACCCAGGTGTTGCGCCTGCGCGAGGCCGAACGCGAGCGTGAAGAAGCGCAGATCGCCAGCCGCACCAAGAGCGACTTCCTGGCCCGCCTGAGCCACGAGCTGCGCGCACCGCTCAACGCCATCCTGGGCTTTGCGCAGATGCTGGGCCGCAACGACGCCACCAGCGACAGCGACTACCCGCAGCTCCATCCCAACCAGCAGCATGGCCTGGCGCAGATCCGGCATGCCGGCTGGCATCTGCTGGACATGATCAACGACGTGCTCGACCTGTCGCGCATGGAGGCTGGCAGCCTGCGGCTGACGCTGGAGCCGGTGTCGCTGGCCGACCTGGCGCAGGAAGCGATCGCGATGGTCGAGCCCGGCGCGCTGCAGGCCGGCGTCTCGCTCGACCTGTCGCTGTCGCCGCAGGCCGAGCGGGTGCAGGCCGACCCGGTGCGGCTGCGCCAGCTGCTGATCAACCTGCTGGGCAACGCCATCAAGTACAACCGGCGCGGTGGCAAGGTGGTGCTGCGCACCCGGCCCGGCGCGGTGGGCGAGGTCAACATCGAAGTCGAGGACAACGGCATCGGCATGGACGAGGGCCAGCTGGGCGAGCTGTTCACGCCCTTCAACCGGCTGGGCCGCGAGCAACCGGGCAGTGGCATCGGGGCCAACGGAGCCGCCGGGGCCACCGGGGCCACCGGGCCGGGCACCCAAGGCACCGGCATCGGCCTGGTGATCTGCCGCAAGCTGGCCGAGCTGATGGGCGGCGAGCTGGCCGTGGCCAGCCAGCCGGGCGCCGGCTCGGTGTTCACGCTGTCGCTGCCGCGGCCGGTGGGCGAGCCCAGCCGCACCGCGGTGACATCGGCGATGCCGCTGATGCCGCAGGTGAGCATCGGATGCGTGCTCTACATCGAGGACAGCGAGGCCGACATCACCGCGATGCGCGAGATCGTCAGGGCGCGGCCGGGCATCACGCTGGTCTGCGCCCGCACCGCTGCCCAGGGCCTGGCAGTGGCGGCCGACGCCGACCTGGTGCTGCTCGACCTCGACCTGCCCGACCGCCCCGGCATCGACGTGCTGCGGGCGATGCAGGGCGATACCCGCCTGCGCGCCACGCCGGTGATCGTGGTCTCGGCCGAAAGCCGGCCGCAGCGCATCGATGAGTGTTTCGACGCCGGCGCGGCGCAGTTCCTGACCAAACCGCTGGACGCCAAGCAAACCTTGCGGGCGATCGACGACAGCCTGAACGGCAGCTGAGCCGCCTGCGTTCAGGCGCTCAAAACCCCGCCGCCTGGCCGTCGCGCCGCGCATCGCTGGCAGCGACGTAGCCGGTCACCGCCGGGTCGCCGCGGCCTTCGTCCAGGCGCCAGATGAACTGGCCGGCGCCGTAGTCCTGGTAGCTGTCCGAGAACGGCTCGACGTGGTGGCCCAACGCACGCAGGCCGGCCGCCGCCGCGGGGTCGAAGCCGTCTTCGGCGTTCAGGATGCCGCCGTTCCAGCGCCAGCGCGGCGCATCGCAGGCGGCCTGCGGGTTCTGGCGGTAGTCGAGCATGCGCACCAGGGTCTGCAGATGGGCTTGCGGCTGCATGTCGCCGCCCATCACGCCGAAGCTCATCACCGGTCGGCCGTCGCGCGTCAAAAAGGCCGGGATGATGGTGTGGAACGGCCGCTTGCCGGGCGCCACGCAGTTGTCGCTGGCCGGGTCGAGGTTGAAACCGTGGTCGCGGTTCTGCAGGCTGACACCGTAGCCCGGCACCACCACGCCCGAGCCGAAGCCCATGTAGTTGCTCTGGATGAAGCTGACCATCATGCCGCGCTCGTCGGCGGCGGTGAGGTAGATGGTGCCGCCCTGCGGCGCCAGGCCGGGGCCGAAATCCTGCGCGCGCATCGGGTCGATCAACCTGGCGCGGCCGGCCAGGTAACCGGCGTCCAGCATCTGGTCCGGCGTGATGCGCATCGCTGCCGGCTCGGCAACATGGCGGTAGACGTCGGCAAAGGCCAGCTTCATCGCCTCGATCTGCAGGTGCTGCGACGCCGCGCTGTCCACCGCCAGGGCAGCGATGTCGAAGTGCTGCAGCATGCCCAGCGCCATCAGCGCGGCGATGCCCTGGCCGTTGGGCGGGATCTCGTGCAGCGTGTAGCCGCGGTAGCCTTGCTGCACCGGCGTCACCCATTCCGGCGCGTGGGCGGCCAGGTCGGCCTCGGTCATCGCACCGCCGTGCGAGCGGGCATGGGCCGCCAGCGCCGCGGCGATCTCACCGCGGTAGAAGGCTTCGCCGCGGGTCTGCGCGATCAGCCGCAGCGAGCGTGCTGCCTCCGGAAACGCAAAACGTTCGCCCACGTTCGGTGCGCGGCCGTGCGGCAAAAAGGCCTCGGCAAAGCCGGGCTGCGAGGTGATCTCGTCCAGTTCGGCCGCGAAGCCCCATTTCTGCTGCACCACCACCGGCACCGCATAGCCGCGCTCGGCGATCTCGATCGCCGGTGCCATCAGGTCGGCAAACGGCAACTGGCCGAAGCGCTCGCTCAGAGCCGCCCAGGACGACACCGCGCCGGGCACGGTCACCGAATCCCAGCCGCGCTTGGGCAGCTTGGCCTGCTGGCCGTATTGGCGCTGGAAGTAGTCGGGCGTCCAGGCTGCCGGGGCCCGGCCCGATGCGTTCAGGCCGTGCAGTTGCTGGCCGTCCCACAGGATGCAGAAGGCGTCCGAGCCCAGCCCGTTGCTGCAGGGCTCGACGATGGTCATCACCGCGGCGGTGGCCACTGCGGCATCCACCGCGTTGCCGCCTTGCTGCAGCATGCGCAGCCCGGCCTGCGCGGCCAGCGGGTGCGAGGTCGACACCAGGTTGCGGGCAAACACCGGCAGGCGGGTCGACGGGTAACCGGGGCGGTAGTCGAAGGCGTGGGTCATGGCGGTCTCGTCGGCAGGCCGCAATAGCGACCGGGGCGGCAATTTTGGCCGACAGCGCCGGCAGCGGGCTGTTGCCACGGTGACGCGGGGCCGCCATGCGCGCGGCGCCAGACGAAAAAAGGGCCCTATCGGGGCCCTTGGTGCAGATCAGCGCGGCTTGCGGCAGCTTGCCGGCGGCAAGCTGACCGCCGGCTCACTCGTCGACGAACGCCTCGTCGCGCTTGGCCTTGATCGACGGCAGCATCACCACCACGATCATCAGCGCCGCGGCCACCAGCAAGCCGGCCGACAGCGGCCGCGTGGCGAAGGTCGTCCAGTCGCCGCGCGACAGCAGCAGCGCGCGGCGCAGGTTTTCTTCCATCATCGGCCCCAGGATGAAACCCAGCAGCAGCGGCGCCGGCTCGCAGCCCAGCTTGTAGAAGACATAACCCACCACCGCGAAGATGGCCGTCATGTAGACGTCGAACGAGTTGTTGTTCAGGGTGTAGCTGCCGATGCAGCAGAAGGTGACGATGGCCGGGAACAGGAACCGGTACGGCACCGTCAGCAGCTTGATCCAGATGCCGATGAGGGGCAGATTCAAGATGACCAGCATCGCGTTGCCAACCCACATGCTGGCGATCAGGCCCCAGAACAGCTCGGGGTTGCTGGTCATCACTTGCGGGCCGGGCTGGATGCCCTTGATCGTCATCGCGCCGACCATCAGCGCCATCACCGCGTTGGGCGGGATGCCCAGTGTCAGCATCGGGATGAAGCTGGTCTGCGCACCGGCGTTGTTGGCCGACTCGGGGCCGGCCACGCCGCGGATGTTGCCCTGGCCGAACGGCACCTCGCCCTTGCGGCCACGCACCTTCTTCTCGACCGTGTAGGCTGCAAACGAGGCCAGCAGCGCACCGCCGCCCGGCAGGATGCCCAGGATCGAGCCCAGTGCGGTGCCGCGCAACACCGCAGGGAAGGCGTCCTTGAAGTCCTGCTTGGTCGGCCACAGGCCCTTGACGTCTTTGGTGAAGACCTCGCGGTGCTCGGCCGGCTTGCCCAGGTTGGCGATGATCTCGCCGAAGCCGAACACGCCCATCGCGATGGCGACAAAGCCGATGCCATCGGTCAGCTCGGGGATGTCGAAGCTGAAACGCGGCACGCCCGAGATCACATCGGTGTTGATCTGGCCCAGCAGCAGGCCCAGCAGGATCATCGAGATCGCCTTGATCAGCGAGCCCGAGGCCAGCACCACCGCGCCGATCAGGCCCAGCACCATCAGCGAGAAATACTCGGCCGGACCGAACTTGAAGGCCACTTCAGTGAGCGGTGGCGCGAAGGCCGCGATGATGATCGTGCCGACGCAGCCGGCAAAGAAAGAGCCCAGGCCGGCCGCCGCCAGCGCGGCCCCGGCGCGGCCTTTGCGGGCCATCGCGTAGCCGTCGATCGCGGTCACCACCGAGCTGGATTCCCCCGGCACGTTGATCAGGATGGCGGTGGTCGAGCCGCCGTATTGCGCGCCGTAGTAGATGCCGGCCAGCATGATCAGCGCCGGCGTGGCGTCGAGCGCGTAGATCGACGGCAGCAGCATCGCGATGGTGGCCACCGGGCCCAGGCCGGGCAGCACGCCGATCAGCGTGCCGAGCACCGCGCCGCCAAAGGCGTACAGCAGGTTGGTCAGCGTGAAGGCCACGCCGAAGCCGAGCATCAGGTTGTTGAGCAGTTCCATGGTCGTCTCCTCAACCGGTGATGAATTTCGGCCACAGCGGAATCACCAGGCTCAAGCCCTTGATGAAGATCAGCCACGAGCCCAGGGTCAGCACGACCACGCTGATCAACGAATCTTTCCAGTGCCACTCGTCGCCCGCCAGCGCGGCCACGATGATCAGCAGCGGCAGCGACAGGATCATGCCCAGCCGCGGCAGGATGAAGCCGAACATCACCACCGCGCCGGTGATGATGATCAGCGGCTTCCAGGCGATGGCGCCGATCGGGTCGCCGTCTTCGGTCTCCACCGTGATCGAGGCAAACCACACCGCCGCGCCCATGATGGCCAGCAGCACACCGAGGCCGAACGGAAAGTACGCCGGGCCGGGGCGGGCCGACGAGCCGAAGCTGTATTCCATCGATCCCCAGGCAAAGCCCAGGCCCACCGCAACGAACATCAGCCCCGACCAGAAGTCTCTCTGGCTCTTTATTTTCATGATGCTGTCTCCTCGACCGCTGACTGGGATGGCCGCGATTCTAGGGAGCGCTCACCACCGGCCCGGTGTGGTTTCCACGTAAGAAAAGTGAGCGGCGCCACAGCGGTGACGGCACTGTCCCGGCGGCGACAAACGCCACCCGGAATACCCGGGCCGGAATCAGCTTTCCGACCAGGCCGGCGTGGCGCGCAGCACTTCCTCGACAGTGGTCTGGCCTTCGGCCACCTTCATCATGCCGGCCAGCCGCAGCGGGCGCATGCCGTCCTTGACGGCCTGGCGGCGCAGCGCCGTCATGTCTTGCGCCGGGTGCACGGCGCGCTTGGCGTCTTCACCCAGCACCAGCAATTCGTACAGGCCGACCCGGCCGCGAAAACCGGTTTGCCGGCAGGCCAGGCAGCCCACCGGCTTGTACGGCCGCACGCCGCCCGACAGGCGCCAGGGCTGGGCCAGTGCGTCCATCGCCTCGCGGGTGGCCCCGGCACCGTCGTCGCGCACCTTGCAGGCCGGGCACAGCGTGCGCGCCAGGCGCTGCGCCAGCACGCCGATCACGGTGGCCGAGATCAGATAGGCCGGCACGCCCAGGTCGACCAGCCGGGTGATGGCCGAGGCCGCGTCGTTCGTGTGCAAGGTGCTGAACACCAGGTGGCCGGTCAGCGCGGCCTGGATCGCCATCTCGGCGGTGGCCAGGTCGCGGATCTCGCCGACCATGATGATGTCCGGGTCCTGCCGCATCAGCGCGCGCAGGCCTTCGGCAAAGCCCATGTCCAGCGCCGCCTGCACCTGGGTCTGGTTGAACGAGGGCTCGATCATCTCGATCGGGTCTTCGATGGTGCAGACGTTGACCGATTCAGTGGCCAGTGACTTCAGCGTCGAGTACAGCGTCGTCGTCTTGCCACTGCCGGTGGGGCCGGTGACCAGGATGATGCCGTGGGCCTGGGCTATCAACTGCGCCCAGCGCTCGCCGTCATGGGCCGAAAACCCCAGCGCCTCGACGTTCTTGACCACCGTGTCGGGGTCGAACACCCGCATCACCATCTTCTCGCCGAAGGCCGTGGGCAGCGTCGACAGGCGCATCTCGACCTCGTCGCCACCGCCGCCGGCCAGCGTGTCGGGCCGCTTGGTCTTGATGCGGCCGTCCTGCGGCCGGCGGCGCTCGACCACGTCCATCCGGCCCAGCAGCTTGATGCGCGCGGTCATCGCGGTCATCACCGTCATCGGCACCTGGTAGACCGTGTGCAGCACGCCGTCGATGCGGAAGCGGATGGCGCCCATCTCGCGCCGCGGCTCGAGGTGGATGTCGCTGGCGCGTTGGTCGAAGGCGTACTGCCACAGCCAGTCGACCACCTGCACGACACCCTGGTCGTTGGCGTCGAGCTGCTTGTTGGCCTTGCCCAATTCGACCAATTGCTCGAAGCTGGCGCTGGCCGAGGCCTCGCCGGTTTTCTGCGCCTGCCGCACCGAGCGCGCGAGGGCGTAGAACTCGGTCGCGTAGCGCGCCACGTCGTCGGGGTTGGCCAGCACCAGCTTGACGCGGCGGCGGCTGTGCGATTCGATCTCGGCCACCCAGCCGGTGTCGAAGGGCTCGCTGGTGGCCACCGTCACCGTGTCGGTGGACACATTGACCGGCAGCACCTTGCGCATCTCGGCGTACTGCAGGCTCATCACCTCGGCCACCCGGCCGACGTCGACCTTCAGCGGGTCGATCCGCAGATACGGCAGGTTGACGCGGCCGGCCAGCCACTGGGTCAGCGCCTCGGCGTCCAGCGTGCGGCCCTGGTACTGCAAGCCGGCGCCACCCAGCCGCACCAGCGCATGCAGGCTGGAGCTGCCGGCGCCGAAGCGCTTGATCACCCGCTGCGCGTCGTCCTCGCCGACCCAGCCGTCGTCGCGCAGCCAGCCCAGCAACTGCAGCCAGTCGAGCCGGCCGCGCGGCCGTGCCGCCGCGGAGTGGGCAGTGGCCGCAGCGGCAGGGGCCGGTGCGGCCGGTCGGGTGCGGGGTGGGGTTGAACTCATGCGCGGCAGGGCGGTCGGCGGGGGAGGGGGCGATCAATGGCTCGTGGTCATGGTAGCCCCGGGCCGGCCCGGCACTGCCGGTTGAAGCGGGGAGAATCGGCGGCTGTTGTTGGCTCATGAAGCATGAGCCTGGGGCCAGGCGCGAGACTGCACTGAGGGGCGAGCCGGGGCAGACCACCGGAGGTCGGTGAACGGGTGTTGACGGGAAGCCTTGCGGACAGCCTCACCGCATGGTGCCGTGAGGTACCGCAGGCGACAGCGCGGCAGCGGCCGGACGGCGTCCAATCGTCGATCAGGTGGCGGCCCCGACGCCGCCGACGACCCGACCGGACCCAGGAGACTGCCGTGCTGCATCCGTACTTCCACGCCCAAGCCACCCCCGACAAAGCCGCGCTGGTCTGTGCCACCACCGGCCAGGTGGTCAGCTACCGCGAGCTCGACGACCGCTCCAACCAGGTGGCGCAATTGTTCCGTGCGCTCGGCCTGCAGTCGGGCGACCACATCGCGCTGATGCTGGAGAACCACCCGCGCTACTTCGAGATCTGCTGGGGCGCGCACCGCGCAGGCCTGATCTACACCGCGATGAGCACCCGCCTGACCGAGGCCGAGGTCAGCTACATCGTCGACGACTGTGGTGCCCGCGCGGTGGTCTCGTCGCGCGCGATGGCCGCTGCGGTGCAGCACCTGCCCGCGCAGTGCGCCGGCGTGCGGCACTGGCTGATGCTGGACGGCGGGATCGACGGCGGGGCCGCCGGGACCGCCGGGGGCGCCGGGGGCGCCTTGACTGACTTGACTGCCTGGACGGCCTATGAACCGGCGGTGGCCGCGATGCCCGCCCAGCGCATCGCCGACGAGTGCGCCGGCGGCGACATGCTGTATTCCAGCGGCACCACCGGCCGGCCCAAAGGCGTGTTCGTGCCGCCGCAAAGCACCGAGATCGACGCCGCCAGCCCGATGACCGACATCCTGACCCAGCTGTACCGGGTGGATGCCAGCACCGTCTACCTGTCGCCGGCGCCGCTGTACCACGCCGCGCCGTTGCGCTACACCATGGCCGTGCAGCGGCTGGGCGGCACCGTGGTGATGATGGAACACTTCGACGCCGAGGATTACCTGCGGCTGGTCGAGCGCTACCAGATCAGCCACAGCCAGCTGGTGCCCACCATGTTCGTGCGCATGCTCAAGCTGCCCGAATCGACCCGCCAGCAGTACGACCTGTCGTCGTTGCGCTGCGCCATCCATGCCGCAGCACCGTGCCCGGTGCCGGTCAAGCAGCAGATGATCGACTGGTGGGGCCCGGTGCTGTGGGAGTACTACGCCGGCACCGAGGGCAACGGCGTGACCATGGTCAATTCAGAGCAGTGGCTTGCGCACCCGGGCACGGTCGGCAAGGCGGTGATCGGCGAGCTGAAGATCTGCGACGACGAATCCGGCCAGGAGTTGCCGGCCGGCCAGAACGGCACGGTGTACTTTGCCAACGGCCGGCCGTTCCAGTACCACAACGACCCGGCCAAGACCGCCAGCTCGACCCATCCGCTGGGCTGGACCACGCTGGGCGATGTGGGCCATGTCGACGCCGAGGGCTACCTGTACCTGACCGATCGCAAGGCCTACATGATCATTTCGGGCGGCGTCAACATCTACCCGCAGGAAGCCGAGAACGTGCTGATCAACCACCCCAAGGTGGCCGACTGCGCGGTGCTGGGCGTGCCGAACGAAGACTTCGGCGAGGAGGTGAAGGCGGTGGTGCAGCCGCGCGACCTGCGCGACGCCGGCCCCGAGCTGGAGCAGGAGCTGATCGCCTACTGCCGCCAGCACCTGTCGCACATCAAATGCCCGAAGTCGGTCGATTTCGAAGCCGAGCTGCCGCGCCACGCCACCGGCAAGCTCTACAAGCGGCTGCTCAAGGACCGCTACTGGGCCGGCCACGCGTCGAAGATCGTCTGATCAGCCTCTGGCCTGTGGGCCCGGCGCGGCCGCAGGCCGCCCGCCTGCCGGGTGCTCAGCGGCCGGGCGCGGCGCGTTCGCGTAGCCGCATGCGCAGCCCCACCGGCGCCATCGTGAACGACAGCCGCTCGCGCGGCTCGATGCCGCCGGGGGCAGCCACCTCGGTGATGTCGAAGCGGCCGAGCAACATCGCCATCGCCATCTTCATCTCCAGCAGCGCCAGGTAACGGCCCGGGCAGATGCGCGGGCCGGCACCGAAGGGCATCGACACCCGCTTGACCGCGTTGGCCGCTGGGGCCGGCCCGCTGCCGTCCGGCCCCAGCCAGCGTTGAGGCAGGAAGGCGGCGGCCTGCGGCACGTGCGCTTCGTGCACCGCGTCGTGGCGCATCAGGCCGATCACCACCGCGCCTTTGGGCACCCCCACACCGGCCACCACGGTGTCGCGCTCGGCCTGCAGCGGCATCAGCGGCGCCACGGGTTTGAGCCGCATGGTCTCGTGGGCGCAGGCTTCGACAAAGTCCAGCTGCTCGATCTGCGCCAGCGTCGGCGTGGCGGTGCTGCCGCAGACGCGCCGCACCTCCTCGGTGGCCAGCGCCAGCGCCGGCGGGTTGCGCCACAGCAGCCAGACCATCCAGGCGATGGTGTTGGCGGTGGTGTCTTCACCGGCCAGCAGCATGGTCATCACGTTGCCGGCCACCTGGCGGTCGTCGATGCCGCTGCCGGGCTCGTCGGCCTTGACCAGCATCGCCTCCAGCAGGTTGCGCGGTTGCTCGCGCAGCACCGGTTCGGCCTGCAGACGTGCCCGGGCCTGGGCGACAAAGCCGTCGACCGCGGCGTTCACTTCCAACATGCTCTGCTCGAGCTGCCGGTCGGACTTCGACTTGAACCAGCGCCAGACCGGAAACGGCGACACCATGCGCCGCGACAGCTTGGGGAAGATCCTGTCCAGGTGCTGCTGGATCACGTCGTGGTCGGATTCGAGCGTGTTGACCTCGGCACCAAAGGCCAGCCCGGCGATGGTGTCGACGGTGTAGCGCATCAGGTCGGCCTGCAGGTCGATGACCTGCCCGGCCTGCGCGGCGCGCTGCCAGCGCCCGGCCAGCCGCTGCGCCACGCCCTGCAGGGCCGGGAAGTAGCGCCGGACATGGGTCGGGTCGAAGCCGTGCATCACCATGCGGCGCTGGCGCTTCCACTCGTCACCGTTGGCGCCGAACACGCCGGGCTTGAGCCCCATCTCCAGGCCGATCTGCTGCAACCGTGCGGTGCGCCGAAAGCCATCGGGCCGGTCGCGCATCGTCGCGGCCACCACCTGGTGGTCGCTGACCACCAGCGTGCGATGACGGCCGAAGCGCACCTGGTAGGCCGGCCCGAACTGCAGCGCCCAAGCTTCCAGCTGCTGGTGCAGCCGGCCGGGCTCGATCTGCAGCGCATTGCCCAGCAGCGGCACGCCGCGCGGGCCGGGCAGATCAGCCAGGCGGCGCACGGGTGGGTCGGTCGGGGTCAGGGCAGGGCGGTCGATCAAGATCTCGGTGGGCATGTCAACTCAGGTGAAGGGTGGAGTCTCGGGGCCGGTGCGGCACAGGGGGCTGTTGCCAGTTTGCTGTCGGCCGGTGCCCGGTGCCCGGTGCCCGGTGTGCGGTGTGCGGTGCCCGATATCCGGTATCAGGTACCCGGAACCCGATTTCTGCCGTCAGCGGCCCTGCCGGCGGCGTGCCGCAGCGGCCACGCCCAGCAAACCCACTGCCATCAAGCCGTAGGTCGACGGCTCGGGCACTGCCGGGGCGAAGTAGACCCGCAAGGTGCCCGCGGCGACCACGGCGTCGAGCCCGGTATCGTCGACCGCCTCGTACGCCGTGACCCAGACCGTGCCCTGGCTGTCGTCCAGGGCGAACGGTGCGCCGATGCCGCCCCCTTGCGGGCCACCCCAGGCGCCCGAGACCGGGCCCACGCTGCCCGGCGATGCTTCGTCACTCGGCGCCCAGTCCATGTAGCCGGTGGCCGTGCTGTCGTTGACCGACAAGGTGAATTCACTGCGGAAGCTGGCACCCTGGCTGGTGAACTGCAGGTCGCGGTAGTCGTAGCCGGTGACTTGAAGACCCGGGCCCAGCAGCAGGAAGACCTCGGTGTTGCCCGCCTCGCCGAAGGCGGCGGTGGCCTGCCAGCCGCTGAGATCGATGTCCACGTAGGACGGCGCGACGATGGCCTGGGCAGCGCCGACGGACCCCAGCAGCGCCGTGGCGATGCCAAAGCTGCGCAGGTGGGAGGCCACGGTGTGAGGTGTCATGGTCATGAAAATCCCGGGTTGGTGTGCGATTGGACTGCGCGCCGGAATGTTTGCCCGTCAGGCACCGTACCCGCAAGGGAGCACAACCCTGCCCCCCGCGATCGGGGGGGATGCCATGGCCGGGTCCTGCGGTGTCGGCGGTCGGGCTGCGGCTGGATTCCAAGCCTGTCGCGCGGGTGTCTCGGCTGGGGCAGCACGGCGTGCCAGCATCCGCCGATGCCGCTGAGCGCCGAGACCCACCCCGAATCGGCCCGTCGATGCGCCCGGCGCTGATCCCGCCGCTGCTGGCCATCGCCTGGGGTTTGAACTGGCCGGCGGTGAAGATCATGCTGTCGGTGCTGCCGCCGTTTGCCGCGCGCGGTTTGGGGTTGGGCGCCGGTGTCGTGCTGCTGATCGGCCTGGCGCTGCTGCGGCGCCTGCCGCTGTGGCCGCAGCGCGCGGCCTGGCCGGCGGTGGCCATCGGCGGCGTGCTGACGGTGGCGGTGTTCAACATCTGCACCGCATTTGCGCAGCTGACCACGTCGACCTCGCGCGCCGCGGTGCTGACCTTCACGATGCCGATGATGTCGGCCGCGCTGGCCTGGTGGTTGCTGGGTGAGCGGCCCGACCGCCGCGGCGCCATCGCCCTGGCGCTGGGCGGTGCCGGCGTGGCGGTGCTGGCCGTGCCGGTGCTGCAGGGTCTGGCTTCGCCGATGACCGGCGCCGCGCCGGGTGCCTCGGCCTGGGGCCTGCTGCTGCCGCTGGGTGCGGCGCTGGCCTGGGCGCTTGGCACGGTGGCCACCAAGCGCTGGCCGCCGCCGGGTGAGCGCATCGTGCTGACCGCCTGGCAGCTGGGCATCGGCGCCAGCGTGGCCGGTCTGGCGTCACTGGCCTTTGGTGAAAAACTGCCCTCGGTCTGGCCGCCGCGGGTGCTGGTGGCGCTGGCCTGGCATGTCTGCATCGCCACCGCGGTGGCCTATGTGCTGTGGTATCGGCTGCTGGCGTCGGCCAGCGCCACCGTGTCGTCGCTGACCACGCTGGCGGTGCCGGTGGTCGGTGTGATCGGCGCCATGGCGCTGGTCGGCGACCGGCCCTCGGGCGCCGATTGGCTGGGCTTTGCGCTGGTGATGGGCGGCGCGGCGCTGGCGGTGCTGCGGGTGGCGCAGCCTGCTGCTGCGCCGCGCTGAAACGCCCGGCCGGTGGCGCCGGGCGCCGGTCAGCGCTTGGCGCTGCGCGGCAGGCTGATCACCGTGCCTTCGCGGCGGGCGTCGGCGGCGCCGTATTGCTTGCCGGTCTTCGGGTCGATGAGCACCGCCTGCACCGAGCCGATGGCGCCGACCACGATCGTGGTGGGCAGCACATAGCCCAGCGTCGTCAAGCCGTCGCGGGTGGCTTGCGGGAAGCCGGCCTCCAGCGACAGGTTCGACGTGGTGCTGGTGATCGACGCCCGCGGCGCGGCGATCGCGTCCTGGATCGTCATCCGGTGGTCGATCAGGTTCAGCGTCACGTTGAACACCGAGTTGATGATCGTCGAGCCTCCCGGCGAGCCGTAGGCCACCAGCGGTTTGCCGTCGGGCGTGAAGATCATCGCCGGCGTCATGCTGCTGCGCGGGCGCTTGTTGGCCTGCACGTCGTTGTAGCCGGCCTCGCCGGTGATGCCGTTGGTGGTGGGCGCCAGGTTGAAGTCGGTCAGCTCGTTGTTGAGCAGGAAGCCGTGGCTCTTGAACGAGCCATCGGCCGCGGTGTAGCCCGCGAACACGCCGATGCCGTGCGACGACTCGATGGTGTTGGTGTACGACACCATGTTGCCGTGCTTGTCGACCACCGAGAAGTGCGTGGTCGTCTCGCCCGGGCCGTTGACCGCATCGGCCACCGCCACCCAGGGCGCGGCCGGGGTGCCGGCCACGTCGTAGGGGCGCGGGTCGCTGGCCACCGGGTTGGTGGTCTGGCGCATGCCCGGCACGATGGCCGCGCCGCGCAGGCCGACGTAGGTGGCGTCCAGCAGGCCCTTGGCGGGCACCGGCACGAAGTCGGCATCGCCCATCCAGGTGCCGCGGTCGGCAAAGGCGATGCGCATCGCCTCGGCCATCACGTTGACGGTCTTGGTGGTGCCGAAGCCGTAGCCCTGGCTGGCGTCGCCGAGCGGAAAGCGCTCGACCATCTTCAGCATCTGGATCAGCGTGAGCCCGCCCGATGACGGTGACGACATGGCCTTGATGCGGTAGCCGCGGTAGCTGCCTTCGGTGGGCACGCGTTCGGCGCTCTGGTAGGCCTCGAGGTCGGTGTAGGCCATCACGCCGGCCCGGCCGCCGGGGGCCTGTGGGCGGTCGAACTTCTGGCCTTCGATGATGCCCTTGGCGATGTCGCAGCCGATGTCGGGCATGTACTTGTAGAAACAATCGGGGCCGTTGGTGGCGATCAGGCGGAAGGTCGCGGCCAGTGGCTTGTTCTGGATCAGGGTGCCGACCAACGGCCCGCCGGTCGGGGCCGGTCCGTTCGGGCAGAAGATGGCGGCGGCCGCGGGAGAATTGGACGACCGGCTGTTGCAGCTGACGGCGGCATAGCGCGGCGTGGCCGCAAAGCCGTCGTCGGCCAGCTGGATCGCCGGCTGCAGCACCGTGGCCAGCGGCAGCTGGCCGTACTGCGCGACGGCATGCGCCGTGCCGCGCACCATGCCGGGCACGCCCACGGCGGCGCCGCTGAGTGAGGCGATGGTGAAGGTCGGAATGCCCACGAACAGGTCCTTGGTGGCGGCAGCCGGCGCCTTCTCGCGCGAGTCGATCGCAAAGGTGCGGCCGCTGCCGGCGAGGTGGATCATCATGAAACCGCCGCCACCGACGCCGGCCGATTGCGGCTCGACCACGTTCAGCGCATAGGCGATCGCCACGGCGGCATCGACCGCGTTGCCGCCTTGCTCCAGGATTTTGGCGCCGGCCTCGGCGGCATAGGGGTTGGCCACCGACACCACGCCCAGC
Organism: Burkholderiales bacterium; assembly: GCA_038211805.1. Taxonomy (GTDB): domain Bacteria; phylum Pseudomonadota; class Gammaproteobacteria; order Burkholderiales; family Burkholderiaceae_C; genus Pseudaquabacterium. The sequence continues at coordinate 52,059 of JBBQVF010000003.1, forward strand.
CGGGCGGCCGTGCCGGTCCAGATCGGCGGCTTGCCCTTGGCCTGCGCCGGCAGCGTGACCGCGCGCTGGATGCCCAGCGGCGCATCGCCTTCGTCGGCATGGGCGGCGCTGAACAGACCGCAGGCCAGCAGCGCGGCGAGGTGGACGCAGGTCAGACGCCGCAGCGCCGAAGGAATTCTGGACATGGGGTGAAACCTCCGTGGGGTTGTGCAGGGGCCGGTCAGGGGCCGATCACCACCGCCGGTCGGCCGAAACGTCGCGCCCTGGAGCGATCGTCGGCCGCCGGTGGCAGCCCCGGTGCTTGCATGCTCGCCCGTGAATCCGGCCGAGGCAAGGCGGGTGGCCCCCGGGTCAGCCCGCTTTCAGCCCTGCGCACCCCTCGAATGAGGGGGTGTCACGAGGGCCGAACGATCAGCCTGCGGGCCGGTAGAACGGCACGTCGCCCAGGATCGTGGCGCGGTGCATCACGCGGCGGTGCGGCAGGTAGTCGGCGGTGGCGTAGTGCTGGGTCAGGCGGTTGTCCCAGAAGGCCACGTCGCCCAGCTTCCAGCGCCAGCGCATGGTGAACTCGGGCTTGGCCAGGTGGGCGAACAACTGGCGCAGCGTGGCGTCGCTCTCGCTGGCGCTCAGTTCGACGATGCGGCTGGTGAAACCCTCGTTGACGAACAGCCCCTGCAGGCCGCTCACCGGGTGGGTGCGCACCACCGGGTGCAGGCGTGGCGGATGGTCGTGGCGGGCCTTTTCCCACCGCACTTTCTCGGCCGGCGTGCGGGCAAAGCGGTAGGCCGGAAAGCTCTTGAGGAAATCATGCTCGGCGTTCAGCCCGGCCAGCATCGCCTGCCAGGGCCTGGACAACGCTGCCCAGGCGGCCGTGCCGCTGGCCCACAGCGTGTCGCCGCCGTTGGGCGGCAGCTGCTGCGCCGACAGGATGGCGCCCATCGCCGGCTCAGCCAGGAAGGTGACGTCGGTGTGCCAGTTGTCGTTGTCGGGCGGGTTGTCGTGGTGGGTGTCGAGCACGATGATCTCGGGCACGCCCGGCGCCTGCGGGTACACCGGGTGGATGTGCAGGCTGCCGAAGCGCGCCGCCAGCGCACGCTGCGCCGTCGGCGTGATCGGCTGGCCCTCGAAGAACAGCACATGGTGCTGCAGCAGCGCCGCCAGCAGCGCGTCGCGCTGGGCGTCGCTGATGCCATCGGCCAGCTGCACACCGCCGACCAGCGCACCGATCGCCGGGCCCAGCGGCTGAACCGTCAACGAAGAGACCGTCATCGCCGAGGCCTGCACGTCACCTGCACGTCACTTGGCCGGCGCCGGCCCGGGCACCGGGTACTTGGTGAACGCGGCCTTGACCGCAGCGTCGACGGCGGCCGGCACGTCGTCCAGCATCTTCTGCGTCACGCTGTCGGTGACCACGCCTTCCCACACCAGCTGCTTGCGCGCGGCATCGACGACGTCGATGTTCAGCGTGCCCTCCTGGTACTGCGACACGGTGGTCTGGTCGGCGTAGAGCGGCCAGGTCGAATACAGGCCGCGGCGGTAGCCGTAGTAGCCCACGCCGATGCTCGTCGTGGGCAGGGTGGTGACGCGCAGCTTGTCATTCAGCGCCGCGCTGAAGTTGACCAGCAGCTGCGGCGCGGCCGGGTCCAGCTTCATGCCGCGGGCTTCCATCTCGCGCTGCGTCGCCAACTTCAGGTGCTGCGAGACCACGCTCTGGTAGCCGCCGCGGTCGGTGCCCAGCGGGCTGGCGAAGGCAAAAGTTTTGTAGGACGCAAAGTTGGCCGTGCGGTCGTAGTCGACCCGCACGTCGGGCCCGGTGGCGCAGCCGCCCAAGGCCAGCAATCCGGCGGCCACTGCGACCGGCAGCCAGCGGAACATCGATGGGTGTTGCATGGTGTTTACCTCTTCAGCGCAAGGGGTCGGTAGCCGGGCGCCGGTGCTGCGGGCCCGGGCTGATCATGACTGTAAACCGGCGGCGCCGGGGTGGCTGGTCGGCTGATGCCCGGCGCAACGCCGCCAGGGGCTTCACAGCCGCGCAGGCCGGCCGCCAAGGCCTGCGCCGGCAGCTGGCCGGCCAAACCGATGGCCACCACCGCAGCAGCGTCGCCCGGGCGCGGCGGGCCGCGGCGCAGCGTGGCGTGGCGGCCGGCGACCTGCAATTCGACCCAGTCGCCGGCAGCAGTCACCGGGCCGCCAGCGGCGGTCGCCTGGAGCCCGGCCGGTGCGGCCAGCGGCAGCCGGCCCTTCAGCCGCAGCACGCCGGCCGGCAGGTCGCGCAGCCAGGCCCGTAACCGGCCGGCGTCGAAGCAGCCGGCGGGCTGCTGCTGCCAGGCCTCGAAGAGCTGGCCATGGTCGACCGGCCCGGTCCGCAGGCCGCCGCCGTGCGGCTGGTACAGCGCCGCGGTGAGCAGCGACACCGGCAAGCTGGCCTGCGTGCTGCAGACCACCGGCGCCGGTGCGGTTTGTCGAGTGGCGGCGTCCTGCGCCAGCCACTGCCGGGCGGCGGCCAGCTGGGCATCGCTGGCCCGGTCGGCATGGTTCAGCACCACCAGGTCGGCATGGGCCAGCGGGCGCTGCAGGGTGTCGGCCAGCAGCGGGTCGGCCAGGTGGCCGGCCAGCGCGGCGGCGTCGACCAGCAGCAACACGGCGTGCAGCTGCAGCCGCGGCTCGGCCAGCGCGTACTGGGCGATGCGCCAGGGGTCGGACACGCCGCTGGCCTCGACCACCACCGCGTCGAACGGCGGCTCGCTGGCCAGCACGCGGCCCAGCGCGTCGGTCAGGTCGTCGCCGATGGTGCAGCAGACGCAGCCGTTGCTCAGCGCGATGGTGTCGGCGCCGGCCCGGGCCACGGCGCCAGCATCGAGGTTGATGGCGCCGAAATCATTGACCAGCACCGCCAGACGTTGGCCCTCGGCGGCCCGCAGCCAGCGGTTCAGCAGCGTGGTCTTGCCGGCGCCGAGAAAGCCGCCGATCACCGTGAACGGGATGCGCTCCATCGTGCGCCCGGACAGCGGGGGTCAGCCGCCAGCGGGGAACACCCGGCCCGACAGCACCGTGCCCCACACCCGCACGTCCTTCAGCGCGGCGGGGCCCGCCTCGTAGGGGTCGTCGTGCAGCACCGCGAAGTCGGCGCGCTTGCCGCATTCGATGCTGCCGATCTCGTGGTCGAGCTTGAGTGTCCAGGCCGCGCCCAGCGTGATGGCGCCCAGCGCCTCGGGCACGGTCAGGCACTGGTCTTCACCCAGCACCCGGCCCGACGGCGTGACGCGGTTGACGGCGCACCAGGCGGTGAACAGCGGCGCCAGCGGCGTCACCGGTGCGTCGCTGTGGATGGCCAGCGCCACGCCGGCCTGCAGCGCGCTGCGGCAGGCGTTCAGCCGGTGGGCGCGGTCGGGGCCCATCGTCATGTCGTGGTGCTGGTCGCCCCAATACCAGAGGTGGTTGGTGAACAGGTTGGCGCACAGGCCCAGCGCGGCCATGCGGTCGAACATGGCCCGGTCGATCATCTGGCCGTGCTGCAGGGTGTGGCGGTGGTCGGGCCGCGGCGCTCGCGCCAGCACCCGCTCGATCGCGTCAATCGCCGCCAGGCTGGCTTCGTCGCCGTTGGTGTGGCTGTGGATGGTCAGCCCGGCGCGGTGGTAGGTCTCGAAATCGGCTTCGAACTGCGAGGGCGCGGTCACCCAGATGCCGTTGGGCGCAGCGTTGAAATAGCCCGGCCAGCGCAGCCGCGCCGAAAAACCCTGGATCGAGCCGTCCAGCATCATCTTGACCAGGCCGAAGCGCAGCTTGTCGGTGCTGGTGGGCTTCAGGGCCAGCACGTGCTGGGCGCCAGCGGCCGCGCCGTGGGTGCCGTGGAAGGCCTGGAACGCCGGCACGATGCGCACCGGAAAATCGTCGTCGCCGCATGCCTGGCGCAGCACGCCCAGGTCGGCGTCGGTCAGGCGGTTGACCAGGTCGGTGGCGGTGGTCACGCCCTGCAGGTTGGCCACCTGGCCGAAGGCGCGCAGGCCGCGCTCGTTGATCGGCGCCAGCAGGCCGGCGTTGCCCACCTGCTTGAGCACCAGGTACATCGCGGCAGGCTCCTGCAGCTCGCCATTGGGCTGGCCGGCACGGTCGCCGGTCTGCTCGCCAGGCGCGAACTTCATCACCCCCTCGACCTCGGTTTCGGCGTTGATGCCGGCGATGCGCAACATGCTGCTGTTGACGTTCATCAGGTGGCCGTTGGCATGGCCGATGACGATCGGCCGCCGGCCGTCGCCCACCCGGTCGAGGTGGTCCACCGTCATGCGCTCGCCGCCGAAGTAGATCGGATCGAAGCCCCAGGCGATCAGCGGCGCAGCGGCGGCGGCGCTGCGGACCATCTCGGCATCGATCTCGGCCAGCCGTGCCACCACCGCCGCCATCGAGCGCAGGCCGGGCCAGGTGCGGCCCTGCGGGTCGCGGCGGTCGAACCAGCCCAGGTAGGGCATCTCCCACAGGCTGCCTTCCTTCAGGTGGCAATGGCCTTCGACGAAACCGGGCAGCAGCACCTGGTCGGCAAAACGCGCGTCCAGCGTGAAGGCGCCCCAGGCATGCATCCGCGCCAGGTCGCCCACTGCGAGCACGCGGCCGTCGCGCACCGCCACGTGGGTGGCCGTGGGTTGGGCCGGGTTCATCGTGTGGATGCGGCGGGCGGCGTAGACGGTGGTGGTCATGCGGGGCCTTTTGGGCAGGAGGGGCAGGACAGGCACGGTGGGCGGGATGTACCGGGAGGACCGGTTGCGCCAGCAGCTTAGCCGAGGCAGCTCGGAGCCCGTTGTCGCGCCAGGCACTGCCGGCAACGCTCAGAATGGCGCGGCCGCCACTTCGGTCCGACACTGCAATCCGCACCGGCAGCCCACCCTTGCAGCCACCCTTCGACAGGAGCCCGTGATGACGATGGACACCCGCCGCCGCAATGCTTCCACCCTGGCCGCCGGCCGCCGAACGGCGCTGGGCCGGCTGGCCTTGCCGATCGCCGCCTGGGGCTTGCCGGCCTGGGCCAACCCGCCGCGCCGCCTGACGCCGGCGCAGAGCGAAGGCCCGTTCTACCCGCTGACGCTGCCCGCCGACACCGATGCCGATCTGCTGCGCCAGGGCGCCACGGCCTACGGCCGCGGCCAGCCCTGCACGCTGTCGGGCGTGGTGGTCGACACCGGCGGTGCGCCGCTGGCCGGCGCGGTGGTCGAGATCTGGCAATGCGACGCCGACGGCCATTACCGCCACCCCGGTGACGGCGACCGTGCCGACCCGGCCTTCCAGGCCTTCGGCCGGGTGGCGGTCGACGCGGCCGGCGGCTGGCGCTTCCGCACCATCCGGCCGGTGGCTTACAGCGGCCGCACGCCACACATCCATGTCAAGGTGCGGCGCGGCCCCCGCACGCTGCTGACCACCCAGCTGTATGTGCAAGGCGATCCCGGCAACGAACGCGACTTTCTGTGGCGCGGCCTGCGCGACCCGCTGGACCGCGCAGCGATCACCGTGCCGTTCAGCCCGGGCCCCGACGGTCTGCAGGCCCGGTTCGACATCGTGGTGGCAGGCTGAATGCAGACTTCGCCACCTTCGATGGCTACATCGGGCTGCAGGCCACCGACACGCTGGTCACCATGAACCGGCGTGTCTGCAAGCAGGTGCCATTCAAGGCCGTCGAGCTGCGGCCGGTCGCGGTCGGCAGCCAGCTCAGCCAGACCCAGGTGTACGTCCCTGCCCCGGCTCCGGGTCCGATCGCGATCCCGATCCCGGTCCTTGTTGCAGCGAGCCAGCCGGCGGCGTGGCGGGCCGGGCTGGCGCGGCAGCGCTGCTCTGCGCGCCCGGCCCGTGTCCACCGCCGGGCCGGGCCTGCTCGCGCCGCTGGCGCCGGTCGTAGTGGTCCATCAGCGGCGTCACCGACAGGCCGTGCAGCACGATCGATACCGCCACCAGACCCAGCACGGCCGAGGCCAGCTGGCTGGCCGATTCACCCGCCACGCCGTGGTGGATGGCGTAGGCCAGGTAGTAGACCGAGCCGATGCCGCGGATGCCGAACCAGCCCATCAGCCGCCGCTGCCGCGGGCTGACGCCGGCGCCGCGGATCGTCAGCGCCACCATGGTCGGCCGCACCACCAGCAGCGCCGCGGCGGCAAACCCGGCCAACGCCCAGGTGGGCTGCACCGTCGCCAGCGCGGCCCCGACCCCGATCACCAGCACGAACTCGACGATGCGCTCGAGCTGGCCGTTGAACTGCAGCACGTTGCCCACACTGTCGGCCGCTTGGCTCGTCGCATCGGGGCGGTGCTCCAGCCCGCGGCGCACGCCCAGACCGGTGACAAACACGGCCAGGAAGCCGTAGCCGCCCAGCGCCTGCGCGGCGCCGAAGGCCGCGGCGATGGCGCCCACCGCGATGAACTCGCTCAACGGCTCGGCGCTGGGCCGCCAGCCCTGGAAGCGGGCCGAAGCCCGCCCGACCCCGTGGCCCACTGCCCAGCCTACCGCCACGCCGACAGCCACCGCCCAGACCACGTCGACCGCCAGCCAGCGCCCGCCCAACGGCCCGATCTCGTGCAACCCCATCCAGCCCAGCCCCAACATCACGAACGGGAAGGCCGTGCCGTCGTTGAGGCCGGCCTCGCCGCTGAGCGCCACGCGCAGCGCGTCGCGGTCCTCGGGCGTCTTGACCTGGATGTCGGCGGCCAGTACCGGGTCGGTGGGGGCCAGCGTGGCCCCCAGCACCAGGGCCAGGCCCCAGGGCATGCCCAGCAGGAAGTGGCCCAGCAGCGTGAAGCCGGCGATGGTCAGCACCATGGTGGCCGACGCCAGACGCAGCGCCACCCGCCACTTCGCGCGCGAGACGCGGGTGTCGATCTTCAGGCCGGTGACGAACAGCGAGACCAGCACCGCCACCTCGGCCAGGGTTTCGATGCTCGCGGCGTCGGCGACCGGGTCGATGTCCAGCCAGCCCAGGCCCAGTGGGCCGGCCGCGATGCCCGCGCCGAGGTAGAGCATGGCAGTGCTGACCGGCAGCTTCTGCAGCACGGGCGATGCCAGCGAGGTCAGCAACAACAGCAGCCCGCAGGCCAGGATCTGCAGGTACATGGGCCTTTCCGGTTGCAGGGCCTGCAGCATGGCCTGCCCGCCGCGGCCGCAGCAGCGGCCACCGCTGCGGTGGCCTGTAGGACGATGCCGCGTCGTCGCGGACGGTGCGCTGGCGCACAGAGGCAGCAGCGGCGGCGGCCTAACGTGGGTCTGACCGGGACGCTGTGTTCCGGGGTCGCTTCGACCACAACATCGAAAGAGGTACACGCGTGAACAAGGATCAAGTCAAGGGTTCAGTCAAGGAAGTGGCCGGCAAGGTGCAGAAGTCGGTCGGCGAGATGGTGGGCAACCCGACGCAGCAGGCCAAGGGCGCCTCGAAGGAGTTGCAGGGCAAGGCCCAGCAAGTGCTGGGAGACGCCAAGGAACTGGTCAAGGACGCCAAGCGCAAGCCGTGACCCCGTCCCCGGCAAGGCACCGCCAAGCCAAGCGCCGGGCATGACGCGCCCGCCCGCGGCCAGCGCGGGCGCGGCGGCCGCGCCAGCGGCGGGGGCCGGTTCGCCAGCCACCACGCCGGCCGACGTCGCCCATGCGATCACGCCGCGGGCCCTGCTGTCGTTGTTGAAGGGCGCTGGGTCGGCCTGGCTGGCCGACCGCGCGCCGACCATGGGTGCGGCGCTGGCCTACTACACGCTGTTTTCGATGGCGCCGCTGCTGCTGATTGCCATCTCGGTGGCGGGTGCGGTGTTCGGCATCGACGCGGCACGTGGCGAGATCCTCGACCAGTTGCGCAGCCTGCTCGGCAGCGATGGCGCGTCCGCGGTGGCGTCGATGCTGGACAACGTGCAGCGCAGCGGCCAATCGGCGCTGGGCACGGTGGTCGGCGCGGGGCTGCTGGTGATCGGCGCGACCACCGTGTTTGCCGAGTTGCAGGATTCGCTGGACCACATCTGGCGTGTCGACACCCCGCGACGTGGCGGCTCGCTGTGGCAACTGCTGCGGGGCCGGTTGCTGTCGTTCGGCCTGGTGCTGGGTGTGGGCTTCTTGTTGATGGTGTCGCTGGCGGTCAGCGCGGCGCTGGCCGCCTGGGGCCGCTGGTGGGCGCCGATGTTCGGCGGCGGCGAGACCCTGCTGAGCTGGGCCAACCACGGGCTGAGCTTCGCGCTGACCACGCTGCTGTTCGGCGCCATCTACAAGTGGATGCCGCGCGCCCACATCGGCTGGTGGGACGTGGCCTTGGGCAGCGTCCTGACCGCATCGCTGTTCACCCTGGGCAAGGCGCTGATCGGCTGGTACATCGGCAGCAGCGGCGTGGCCGCGGGCTACGGTGCGGCCGGTGCCATCGTGGCGCTGCTGGTCTGGGTTTACGGCTCGGCGCAGGTGTTCCTGTTCGGTGCCGAGATCACCTGGATCTTTGCGCAGCGCCACGGCTCACGGCGTGTCGCGACCATCGCCGCCCATGCCGCCGCCGATGCCGCCGGCACGGTCCCCGGCACTGCCCCCGACGCCGTCACCGTCACCGTCGCTGCGGCCGCCACCGCCGCTGCCACAGCCGCCGCTGCCGCCAAGCCCGTCGACAACGCGCCGGCAGTCCAGCAGCCGGGCTGAGTTCGAGCAGGCGGTCAGCGCCGCGGCTGCGCCGCACAAAACGCGGCCAGCGCTGCCAGCACACGCTGCGTGGCCTGGTGCGCCGCCGCAGCGCCGCCGGCCGGGTCGTCGGTGGCGGCGGCCACCGATTCGTCGAAATCGCGCGAGGCGATCACCTGGCGGGTGCCGCTGTCCACCAGCACGGCGCGCAGTGTCAGCCGCACCCGGCTGGGTTGGACGGTGAAGTCCTGCTGCAGCCGGATCAGCTCGGTCTCCAGCCGCCAGGTGCCGATGCCGGCGGTGGGTGCCAACAGCACCGCGCCAAAGCCGCCGCTGGCCTGCAGCGCGTTCACCAGCAGCGGTGCCAGCATGCGGGCCGGTGTGTCCACCCATTCATGCAACGCGTAGCTGTCCAGTTGCTGGGCCTGGCGCAGGTAGACCATGCGCTGGCTGTCGAAGCCCGACGCGGCCCGCGGCACGGCCACCACCAGGACCGGGGCGCTGGCGGCGGGCGAGCCGGCGGCGGCTGCCGGCGCCGGCGACGGCGCCGCAGCCGCGTTGTCGAGCGTGAAGCGGGTCGGCGGTGGCGGCGGCTTGGGCAGCAACGACGTCCCGCAGCCGCCCAGCAAGACCAGAGCGGCCAGCAGGCCGGTCAGGGTCGTCAGGCGGCGGCGTCCGCGGCGGGTGCGCGGGCCGGTGCGCGGCCCGGCGCGCGGGCTGGCGAGTGGACCCCGGAACAGACCGGCGCGCCGGTCGGGAGCACGGCCCCCACCGATTCCGGACGCCGTTCCGGAGGTGATGCCGAGAGCGGAGCCGGTTGGCAAATACGACAGGTCGGGTGTCATGGGGCGGGCTTTTCTCCGGGGCCCAGGCGCGGCTGGGGGCTGCCGAGCAGCAGGCTGTTGGGGCTGCCCGCGGTCTGCTCGCTCAGGCGGCGCAGCGAGGCCGACAGCTCGTTCAGCTCGGCCATCGTGCGGGCCAGCTCGGGCAGGGTTTCGCTGCCCAGCTGCTGCACACCACGGGTGGTGGCTTCAGCGGTTCGGGTGGCGGCCCGGGCGGTCTGGGTGGCGGTTTCGGCAGCCCGGGTGACCGCCATTCCGGCGCTGTCGGCCAGCCGCTCGACGGCCTGTGCGCTGGCGGTGATCCGTTCCAGCGTCGGTGCCAGTTGCTCGCCCGCCCGGGCAGCCGACTTGGCGGTGCGCGCCGCATCGGCCAGCGCGGCGTTGATCGTGCCCTGCTGCGCCGCCAGGTTGCGCAGCAGCGCAGCGGTGTCGGCCAGCGTGGTCTTCAGCGCGGCGCGGTTGTCGGCGTCGAACACCGCGTTCAGGTTGTTCGACACCCGGTCGACGTTGGTCAGCACATTGGTCAGCACGTTTTCCAGCCGCGCCGACAGCGAGGGCTTGAAGGGAATGGTGGGCGGCACGTCATCGTTGCCCGCCCGCAGCGGCGGCGATGCCGCGCTGCCACCGCTCAACTCGACATAGGCGATGCCGGTCAGGCCCTGCGTCTTGAGCACCGCCACGCTGTCCTGCTTGATCGGCGTGCCGCGCGCGATCAGAAAGCTCAACCGCACCTGCTGCGGGTTCTGCGGATCGATGGCGATCTGCTGCACTTTGCCCACGTCCACGCCCAGGTACTTGACCGGTGCGTTGATGTCGAGCCCGGCCACCGATTCCTCGATGAAGGCCTGGTAGGCGTCGGTCGCCTGCTGTCCGCTGAGCCCGGCGGCCAGCCACAGCACGCCGGCCACCAGGGCGGCACCCAGCACCAGCACGAAGGCGCCGACCAGCGTGTAGTTGACCTTGTCTTCCATCAGGCATGGCCTTTCGGGGCGGTGGTGGCCGCGGCGGCCCCGGGGGCAGCGCCGCGGTCGGTGAAATAGGCGCGCACCGTGGGGTGCGGATGGCGGGACAGCGCGTCCATCGTGTCGAGCGCCAGCACCCGGCGCTCGCCCAGCACTGCCACCCGGTCGCTCACCTGCCACAGCAGGTCGACGTCGTGGCTGACGATCACGATCGTCGGCCCGTACAGCGCCCGGGTGCGCAGGATCAGCTCGTTGACACCGGCCGAACTGGCCGGGTCGAGCCCCGAAGTGGGCTCGTCGAGGAACAGCAATTCGGGGTCGAGCGCGATGGCGCGGGCCAGTGCGGCGCGCTTGAGCATGCCTCCGCTCAGCTCGCCGGGCTGCTTCAGGCCCGCCTCGGGCGGCAGGCCGGTCAGCGCCAGCTTCCATTCGGCGATCTCGTCGATCAGCGCGTCGTCCAGCGTGCTGTGCTCGCGCAGCGGCAGGCCGACGTTCTCGCGCACGCTGATCGAGCTGAACAGCCCGCCCCGCTGGAACATCACGCCCCAGCGCCGGCGCAGCGCCAGCGCAGCCTCGGCGTCGAGCCCGGCCACATCCTGGCCGAACAGCAGCACCCGGCCCGAGGTGGGCCGCTGCAGCATGATCATCTCGCGCAGCAGCACCGATTTGCCCGAGCCGCTGCCCCCGGCCAGCCCCAAGATCTCGCCGCGCCGCACCTGCAGGTTCAGCCCCTCGTGCACCGTGTGGCTGCCAAAGCGGGTGCAGACCTGCTGCAGGTCGATCACGAGGTCGTCGGCGTTGACGTCAGCCACGTCACAGATCCAGCAGGTTGAAGGCGATCGAGAACAGCGCGTCGACCACGATCACCAGAAAGATCGCCTGCACCACGCTCAGCGTGGTCTGGCGGCCCACGCTGTCGGCGCTGCCCTGGGTGCGAAAGCCCTGGAAGCAGCCCACCAGCACGATGATGAAGGCAAACACGAAGGCCTTGCCGATGCCGATCAGGAACGCCGTGCCCTGCATCACCCGGCCGAAGCGGGCGATGAACTCGGTGAAGCTGATGTCGAGTTGCGAGCGCGCCATCACCATGCCGCCGAACACGCCGGCCACGTCGGCAAACACCGTGAGCAGCGGCAGCGCCACTGCCAGCGCAATCACCTTGGGCAGCACCAGGCGTTCCAGCGGGTCGATGCCGATGGTGCGCATGGCGTCGATTTCCTCGGTGACGACCATGGTGCCGATCTGCGCCGCGTGGGCCGACCCTGAGCGCCCGGCGATGATGATGGCGCTGATCAGCGGCGCAAATTCGCGCAGCATCGCATAGCCCACCAGCTCGACCACAAAGACGTTGGCGCCGTAGTTCTTGAGCTGGTCGGCACCCTGGTAGGCCACCACCACGCCCAGCAGGAACGCGGTGAGGCCGATGATCGGCAGCGCGTCGAAGCCGCCGATCTCGATCTCGCGCAGCACCGCCCGGCCGCGAAACCGGCCGGGGTGGCGCAGCACCCCCAGCGCCGCCAGCGCCACCTGGCCGACAAACGCCAAAAAGGCCAGCGCCTGCTGCAGGCCCGCCGCCGCCTGGCGGCCGATGTGTTGCAGCAGGCTGCGCCGGGGCACCGGCAGCGGCGGCTTCGCGGCCCCCGCCTGCACCTGTTCCATCAGGCCCTGCGCCCTGGGCGGCCAGCCGCGCAGGGTGGGCGTGGCGCGGCTGGTGCGCAGCCAGCGCTGCAGCACCCAGGCGCCGGTGCTGTCGATGGCCAGCAGCTGGGATCCATCCAGCACGGTGGCTGCGGGGTCGGACGCCGGCATGGCCGCGGCCTGCGCCAGCGGGCCCAGGCCGGGCCCGGTCCAGTGGCCGGCCAGAGCCCATTCGCCGGGGGGGCCGGGCAGCAGGGCGGCGGGCGCGGCCAGGCCCGCCTGGGCTGCACTGGCAGCGCTGGTGGGCGGGTCGGCTGAAACGGGTGTCGGGCTGGCGGGTGCTGGCATGGCGCGTGGCGAAGGCCTGGGTCGGCTGGGGCACCCACTCCGGCGGAGGTGGGCGTTGCACTGCAGTGGTTACCGCGCTGCCCGACAGAGTCAGCGAGCATGGGCGTGGGCGGGCGGGGCGTCTGTTCTCCAGCGCACATTCTGCGGCCGGTGCGGGATGGTGCCCCAGACTGACCGCTGGGCGCTATCGCGGCCACCCGGCGCGTGGATTCTGGGTGCCTGAACTGCGCAACCTTTTCCAGCTCACCAGCTCACGAGCGCACCAGCTCACGAGCGCACCAGCTCACCAGCTCACCAGCTCACCAGCCCAAGAGCCCAAGAGCCCAAGAGCCCAAGAGCCCAAGAACCATCCCGCCTCCCCGTTCACCGGCGTCCTGGTGTCTTGACGTCCTCATGCCCCATCGGCAGCTGCGTTGGGTTTTGTGCTGCCTGACCCCGTGCCGCCCGTGCAGCTTCAATCAACGGTCTCGGGGCCATCAACCCACCATGCGCTGAAAGCCCAGCCCGGCCGCGGCGCCTGCCAGCAGCCCGACCAGCACCTCGGCGCGGGTATGGCGGCGCAACACCAACCGCGACCACGACACGCCGGCGGCCAGGGCCAGCAGCCCCAGCACCGCCGGCACGCTGGGCCACAGCAGGGCAGCGGCCAGCACCGCAAAAGCCGCGTGCAGCGACAGCTTCAGCCAATGGCGCAGGCCGCTGGCCAGCACCACCACCGCGCCGCCCAGCGCCAGCCCCAGCACCACCGGTTTGGGCTGGCCGGCCCACCACAGCGCGCCCGCCAGGCCCAGCAGCAGCAGCGCCAGCACCGCGTTGAGCTGGCGCCGCTCGTGCGGCCGCGATGCATCGACATGCTGCCAACGCCCTGCCTGCACCTGCACCGCGCTGTAGACGGCCACGCAGACCACCACCACGCCACAGGCTGCAACGGCCGCCTGCAGCACGGCCGGCGGCGCGTGGTTCAACCTGGCCGACCAGACAACGGCGCCAGGCATCAGCAGCGCCGGATGCCCCACGACCGACAGCGCCCGCGCCAGCCCTGACTTGTGGCTGCCCATTGGCCCCAACTTGATGGCAGATTTCAGCACCGACACGCCGTCGCGATGCGAGGCGCCGCTTGCGCTGCGGGCTTGCGGTGGTTTGGCGACCGCACTAGGAGGCTGTCGGGCTTGGGGACGGGCCTGCGTTGAAGCTGGAAATTGGCTCAGCATAGGCGCCAAGCACAGCCATGCCGGGCGGCATGGCGCGCATTGGCAACGACGGATCAGCCCATTTCCAGCTTCAACCCGACGGGCCAGGGCGATTTTCGATGGCCATCTGTCTTTGCCGGCTCGCTGCCGCCCCGTTGTTGGGGCCGATCCCACGCCTCGCCGGCGCCTAAGCTGGCACCGAAACTCGCCCTGGCGCAGGCCCGTCCCCAAGCCCGACAGCCTCCTAGAATCGACGGCTCCTTTTCCCGCTCGGGCAGTCCGCCCGCGACCCATGAGCCACCCACCGCCAGACGCCGCCGCCAAACCCGCCAACTTCCTGCGCACGCTGATCGAGCGGGAGTTGCAGGACGGGGTCTACGCGCAGCGGCAGTGGGGCGGCTCGCCCGGCGACGCGGCCCACCATGCCGCCGGCGGGCCCGACCCGGCGCCGGTGCGGCTGCGCTTCCCGCCCGAGCCCAACGGCTACCTGCACATCGGCCACGCCAAGAGCATCTGCCTGAACTTCGGCCTGGCGCGCGATTTCGGTGGTGTCTGCCACCTGCGCTTCGACGACACCAACCCCGAGAAGGAAGAGCAGGAATTCGTCGACGCCATCATCGAGATGGTGCACTGGCTGGGCTGGGACTGGACGTCGACCGCCGGCGGCGTCAAGACCGAGCACCTGTACTACGCCAGCCACTACTTCGATTTCATGTACCGCGCCGCCGAGCACCTGGTTGAACGCGGCCTGGCCTACGTCGACGAGCAGAGCGCCGAGACGATGCGCGCCAACCGCGGCGACTTCACCACGCCCGGCACCGACAGCCCGTGGCGCGACCGGTCGGTCGACGAGAACCTGGCCCGCCTGCGCGAGATGCGCGCCGGCCTGCATGCCGACGGCAGCATGGTGCTGCGCGCCAGGATCGACATGGCCTCGCCCAACATCAACCTGCGCGACCCGGCGCTCTACCGCATCAAGCGCGCGCACCACCACAACACGGGGGACGCCTGGTGCATCTACCCGATGTACGCCTACGCGCACCCGATCGAGGACGCGCTGGAGAACATCACCCACAGCCTCTGCACGCTGGAGTTCGAGGACCAGCGGCCCTGGTACGACTGGCTGCTCGACCAATTGGTGCAAGGCGGCCTGCTGCAGCGCCCGGCGCCCAGGCAGCATGAATTCGGCCGGCTGAACCTGACCTACGTGGTCACCAGCAAGCGCAAGCTGAAGGCGCTGGTCGACGAAGGCCATGTGTCAGGCTGGGACGACCCGCGCATGCCCACGCTGGCCGGCCTGCGCCGGCGCGGCTACACGCCTGAAGCGGTGCGCAAGTTCGCCGAGGACACCGGTGCCAGCAAGACCAACATCTGGGTCGACTACAGCGTGCTCAACGGCGTGCTGCGCGCCGATCTGGAAACCCGGGCGCCGCGCATGATGGCCGTTATCGACCCGGTGCCGCTGAAGCTGACGAACTGGGACACGCTGTTCGGCGCCGGCCACATCGAGCCCTGCAGCGCACCCGCGCACCCGCAGCGCCCCGAGCTGGGCCAGCGGCAGTTCGGCCTCGGCCCGGTGGTCTGGATCGAGCGCGACGACTTTGCCGAGCTGCCGATCAAGGGCTTCTTCCGTCTCTACCCGCCGCGCAGCGACGCGGCGGGCGCCACGACACCGGGCAACAAGGTACGGCTGAAGTACGGCATGGTGGTCGAGTGCAGCGGCTGCGAGAAGGATGCCGACGGCCGCATCACCGCGGTGCTGGCCACCGTGCTGGCCGACACCAAGAGCGGCACGCCCGGCGCGGACGCGGTCAAGGTCAAGGGCAACATCACCTGGGTCGGCCAGCACGACGGCGTGGCCGCCACGATCCACCTCTACGACCGGCTGTTCACTGAAGCCCAGCCTGATGCCGGCGACCGCGATTTCCGCAGCGTGCTCAACCCCGCCAGCCACTCGGTGGTCCAAGGTGTCGTCGAGCCCGCGCTGGCCACGGTGGCCGCCGACCAGCGCTTCCAGTTCGAGCGCCACGGCTACTTCGTCAGCGACCGCCTCGACCACGCGCCCGGCACACCGGTGTTCAACCGCATCACCGGGCTGAAAGACGGCTGGGTCAAATAGCAGCGGCCTGCGGCTGTCCGTCGCCCCGAGCCCCGAGCCCCGAGCCTCGTGGCTGGTGGCTGGTGGCTGGTGGTTGGTGGCTAGCTGCTTTTAGCCGCCAGGACGCCCGCATCAGCGAAGTGCGCTGCCTGGCGCAAGTCGTCGATCCAGGCGGCGAACGCGGCGTCGAAGTCGCTGCGGTCGATGCGCAGCAAGGCCGACGGGTGGCCGACGACCAGCACCTGCAAACCGTCCGCGCGCAACAGCCACTGGCCCCGCAAGGTCGTGATGCTGACCGCATGCCCCAGCAGCGCACGCGCCGCCGTGGCGCCGAGCGCGATCACCGCCTGGGGTGCCACCAGGGCAAGCTCGTGTTCAAGCCACTGCAGGCAGGCGGCCGCCTCCTGCTGCGCCGCCGTCTTGTGCAGGCGGCGCTTGCCGCGCAATTCAAACTTGAAGTGCTTGACCGCGTTGGTGAGGTAGAGCGCCTGGCGCGACCAGCCGAGTTGCGCCAATGCGCGGTCGAGCAATTGGCCTGCCGGCCCGACAAACGGCCGGCCGTGCAGATCTTCCTGATCGCCGGGCTGCTCGCCCACCAGCATCAACCGCGCGCGGGGCGGGCCTTCACCGTCGACCGCCTGCGTGGCCGATTGGCCGATGGGGCAGGCGCGACAGCGCTGCATCGCCCACTTCCGTTGTCTTCCTTGGGCGGGTTGTGTCTGTGTGTAGTTGTGTGTATAGTTTGCGCCATGAACAGCGCGGCCGTCATCAAGAAGCTCAAAGTCGACGGCTGGTATCTGGTTCACACCGTGGGCTCGCACCACCAGTTCAAGCACGCCACCAAGCCCGGCAAGGTGACGGTGCCGCACCCCAAGAAAGACCTGCCGCTGCCCACGGTGCGCAGCATCCTCAAACAAGCCGGGCTGTGAGGCCCGACAGGAGTTGCCATGCTCTACCCCGTCTATGTGCACACCGGCGATGCCGAGCACGCGCACGGCGTCACTTTCCCCGACTTCCCCGGCTGCTTTGCTGCGGCCGACGAATGGGCTGATCTGCCTGCCGCCATTCAAGAGGCTGTGCAGGCGCACTTTCATGGCGAGCCCGATGCGGTGCCCGCACCCAGCGCGCTTGAAGCCCTGGCGGCCGATCCGCAGTACAGCGGCGGCGCGTGGCTGCTGGCCGACGTGGACCTGAGTCGGATCGACACCAGCCCGGTGCGGCTGAACATCAGCTTGCCGGCCAACCTGGTGCAGCGCATCGACGCCTGGGCAAGCGAGCACCACATGACCCGATCGGGCTTCCTCGCGCAAGCCGCGCAGCGCGCCATGGGGTGACAAGGTGGGTGCCATCACGGCGCCGCCATCGTCACCACCACCGCCCGCTCGACAACGAACTGGCGGGCCACGATGCGCTTGCCGCGCGGTGTGAACATGTCGGTGATGTCGTCGTCCTCGTCGAGCCGGCCCAACAGCTTGGCGCGGTCATCGGTGCTCAGCCGCTTGTAGGCCGCCAGCGCCGCGGCCTGGGCCAGCAGCCCGTGCGCGTTGGGCGACGAATCGAAGATCCACCGCGCCAGATCGTTCAACCCCTGTACCGGCATCGCCTGCAGCTGCACCCGGGGCCCGGCCACCAGCTCGGGCGTCGTCTTCATCGTGCGCGGGTCCACCTCGCCCACCGGCGCCGGCGCCACCAGCACCAGCGCCGGCTTGGGCCGGCAAAACCCGTGCTTGCAGGCCAGGTCGAACACCGTGCCCAGCTGCACCGCTTGGCCTATGGGCTTGCGGGTAAAGCTGCGCCACACCCGCAACTGGTCCTGCGGGTCGAACTTCTCCGCGCAGCGCTGCGACCAGGTGCACCGCAGCTCGTAGCCCGGCGCGCCGCCCCCATCCTTGTCCTGCGCCATGCCCACGTGCAGCCAGGTCTCGCGCTCCACCGCGGGGATCATCGCCAGTGCGGCCACGATCTCGGCCACCTCTGCGTCGGCCAATGGCCGCACGCCGGCAAACTGCCGCACCTGGTCGGCGGGCATGGGCGCGGCCTGCTGGCGGCTCCTGTCGGCAATCCGGCCGGGCAGCGGTGAGGGCACGCAGCCCTCCAGCGGGTTGCTGCTGGCCTCCCACTCACAGGTCTTGCTGCTGGGGTACAGGCTGGGCTCCACCAGGATGTAGCCTGAAACGATTTGCAGGGCAGTTTTCTCGTCATCACTGGCCACAAGATGCGGCGGCACTGGTTGGCCATGGCCGCGCAGCTTGCTGCCAACCCGCGGGCCACCACTTGCCGCGGGCAGCGTTTGGCCGGGGCGTCACGCAGCGGCGGGCGCAGCAGCCCAGCTGCTCGTTGCAGTTGGCGCAAGCGCTCGAAGATGTGTGCTTCGTCTCTTGCCAACGCAGCCGCACTGGCACACTGCTGCCATGCTCGACTTCTGGCCCGCCTGTGGCTTCACCCACCTCAGCCGCAATGGACGCGGCCACCTCGCACCGACGCCCGGCTGGTGGGCGCACTGGCTCGACCGCCCCGAGCTGGCGCTGGTGGCCGACAGCTGCGCGGGGGAAACCGCCCTGCACCAAGCCCTGCGCGCCGATCCGCTGCGACCGGTTGCGCCCGCCGACCTGGCCGCGCTGGCCGATGACGACGCCCGCGAGAACTACCGGCTGTTCATCACACTGCGCGACGGCGTGGTCGCCGCCGGCACGCTGGAGGCCTTCTACGCCGGCCTGTTCCGTCAGGGCGCGGGCACTGTCGCGCTGCCGCCGCTGTTCATCGACCTGATCGTGCAGACGATCCTGCGTCAGTTGCTGGACACCGACGCCAGCGCGCTGGACGCCCGCGCCGCCGAGCTGCTGTTCCGCCCGCAGCGCATCACGCTGCAGAACGGCCGGGTGCTGGCCGCCGACCGCGCCACCGTCGACCGGCTCAGCGACGCCGGCGGCTTCGGTGCGCTGGGCCGGCTGCTGGTCGAAGCGCAGGTGCCGTTGCGCCCGGCGCAGTTGCAGGTGCTGAATGCCGACAACGCGGCCGACTACTGGCATGACCGCTCTGATGTCAATTCGCACGACGGCATCGAGCGCCACCGCTTCGTGCTCGACCTGACGCACCAGGTGCCCAAGGACCTGGCGCCAGGCGTCAGCGTGCCGCTGACGCTGGCGCATTCAGGGCTGGCCGCGCTGGCGCGCGTGCTGCAGCGCTGGGTGGCGCACCTGGTCGGCGCGGCCGTCACGATCACGCCGCTGGCGCGCATCGACGCCGGCGATCGGCACTGGTTTGTCGGACTGGACGTCGAATCCACCGCCATCCTCAACGACCTGTACCTCGGCCAGGCGGTGGACGAAGACCGGCTGGCCCGGCTGATCGGCCTGTTCCGGCTCGACTTCGCCGACCCGGCCGACATGCGGCCCGATCTGGCCGGTGCACCGGTCTGGCTGGGGCTGGCGATGACCGCCGACGGCGCGCTGCGGCTCAAACCGCAGAACCTGCTGCTCAACCTGCCGCTGGCGCGGCGCAGCTAGGAGGCTGTCGGGCTTGGGAGGTACTGCAAGCCCTTCGGGTCAAGCCGGCGGTGCCTGCTGCAACGTGGGGTCGATCTGGGTCAGACGGTGGGCCAGTTCGGCGGCCGAGTGCACGTCCATTTTCGCCAGGATGTGCGTGCGGTGGACCTGCACAGTCTTGTTGCTGATGCCCAGTTCGCGCGCAATGCGCTTGCTCGGCTGGCCGCGTGCCACACGCAGCGCGATTTCGCGCTCGCGCAGCGTCAGCTGTTCGAAGCGTTGGCGAAATTGCCCATGCTGGCTGCCCTGGGCCACTGCGGCATGGCAGCGCCGCACGGCCTGGGCAATCGCGTCCAGCAGCAGCTGGTCCTTGAAGGGCTTCTCGATGAAATCCACCGCGCCGTCCTTCATCGCCTGCACCGCCATTGACACGTCGCCATGGCCGGTGATGAAGATGATCGGCAGGCGCAGGCCGCGCGCATTCATCGCCTGCTGCAGTTCCAGCCCGCTCATCGTCGGCATGCGGATGTCCAGCACCAGGCAACCCACCGCGCTGGCGGCGGCCTGGGCGAGGAAACCTTCGGCGTCGGAAAAGCCCACCGCGCGCCAGCCCACCGACTCGGCCAGAAACACCACCGAGCGCCGCATGGCGCTGTCGTCGTCGACCACGTAGACGGTGGCGTCGGCCATCGGCAGAGAACTCATGCGTCGGGCTCCGGGGTGCTGCGGGGCAGCGTGAAGTGCAGGGTGAGGCCGGCAAGGCCCTGCCGCTGTGGACCTGGCTCGGCCCACAGCCTGCCGCCGTGCGCTTCCACCACGCGTTTGCAGATGGCCAGGCCCAGGCCCACGCCATCGGGCTTGGTGGTGAAGAAGGGCTGGAACAGCTGGAGGCTGGCCTCGGCAGACAGGCCGCCGCCATTGTCAGTGACGCTGACGCGGAAGTGCTCGCCATCCGGCCGTGCCTGCAGCACGATGCGGCGCTGCGCCGGCGGCAGTGCGGCCATCGCGTCGAGCGCGTTCTTCAACAGGTTCAGCAGCACCTGCTCGACCTGCAGGCGGTCGGCCTGCACCCAGGGGCCGCGTGCGTCGTCGTCGAAAACCTGCGCCAGCAGGGGCGGCTGGTTCAGCATGCTGCCAAACAGCGCCACCGCAGCGTCCAGGGTGGCGCGCAAGTCCAGCCGCTCGCGCCGTACCGTGCGCTTGGCCACGAAGCCGCGGATGCGCTGCATGATGCCGCTGGCGCGTTGCGCCTGCTCG
This sequence comes from Burkholderiales bacterium, assembly GCA_038211805.1. Lineage (GTDB taxonomy): Bacteria > Pseudomonadota > Gammaproteobacteria > Burkholderiales > Burkholderiaceae_C > Pseudaquabacterium. Next base: position 72,489 of record JBBQVF010000003.1, read on the forward strand.
GCGATGTCGTTGCTGGCGGCCAGCAACGGACCGGGCTCCACCCTGCCGGCTTCGATGCGCCGCACCATGCCGCGGGCGAAGTTGCCGATGGCCGCCAGCGGCTGGTTCAGCTCGTGCGCCAGCATGCTGGACATCTCACCCAGCACGCCCAGGCGCGACAGGTGGTCCAGTTTGTCCTGCTGGACGCGCGCTTCCTGTTCCATCCGCTCACGCGCGGCCAGGGCATGCCGGAGTTCAGAGGTCCGCCGCTGCACCAGCCGGTTGACCCGCAACGAGTGCACGGCCCAGCCCAGCAAGCCGACCAGCGCCAGCGCGAACCAGCGCCATTGCCGGCGCATGAAGCCGGCCATCCCGCGCTCGCGCAGGTCGGCGTAGGGGCCGATCTGCAGGTCGCGGAACAGCGCACGCACCGGCTGGTAGTCGGTGGGCACGGTCCAGGCATGGCCGTCGGCGCTGGTCGGCATCGCCAGCAAGGCGCTGGCCACACGCTTGGCCAGGTCGTTGGGCGTGCGCTTCAACGCGGCGAAGGGCCAGTCGGGGTACAGCGGCGTGCTGCGCGCACAGGGGTAGGGTCCGCCTTGCGGCATCAGCAGGTCGAACTCATCAGCGCGGGCCTGGCCCAGGCGAACCATCTCCTCCAGCAGGCAGGCGCGCACGATGCCGGCGTCGGTGTCACCACGGCGCACGGCCGCCACGATGTTCTGCAGCGGAAAGCCGGCGAACTGCAAAGCCGCCAGATCGCTGTGGGGGTCGACACCCGCGGTCTTCATTTCGCGCCACACCAGCTGGAAGCCGCCGAACGCGTCGGCGTGCACCGCCATCAGACGCTTGCCTTTCAGGTCGGCCCAGGTGCGCAGGTCAGACCGACCCCGGCGCACCAGCACCGCCGAGGCAATGCCCTCGGCTGGCGACAGCGCGTGCGGTGACTGCAACGTGGCAATGCGGCGCGCACCGTGTGCGGCTTCCATGTTGACGTAGAAGCCGCTGTTGGCGATGAAGAAATCCACCTGCCCGCCGGCCACGGCAGTGTTCAGCCCGGGCAGGTCGAAGTGCTTCAGCATGAAGCTATGCCCGGGCAGCGCGGCGTGCAACCACTCGGCCAGCCGGGACCAGGCCTGCGCAGCCTGGACTTCGCCCTGCGGCGCCAGGATGCCGACGGTCACTGCGGCTTCGTCCGCGCGCGCCGGCGCGCCCGACACCAGCATGGCGGCGGCACTCAGAGCCATGACCAGGCGCAGCAGCGGCGTGGGATATGGGGTGGGGGGGGTGGGCATGTCGATCGGGGCGCAGTGAGTGGGACGGTTCGCAGGGCCTGACCGGCCTCCCAGCAGGCCCGTCGCCAAGCCCGACAGCCTCCTAGAGCAAATGCCCTAGACCACTATGTGGCCCAGCGCATGGTGCCTCGCCAAGCGGGCGCGTAGGCTCCAAGGCACAGCAAAAAACCACTCTCGGAGAACCCATCATGCGCTCGCACCTCTCGATCACCCTGGCCACCCTGGCCACCCTGGTGGCCGCTGCTGCACCGTTGCAGGCACAGGCACAGGCACAGGCACCGGCCCAAGCCCAGGCCCAGGCCCAGGCCGGTGCCGCAGCGAACGACGTGAGCCTGCTCGGCCGCGCCGTGCCCGACCCGGCCCAGCTGACCGCCGGTCCGCAGAAGGATCTGGTGCTCTATGGCCAGGCCCTGAGCACCCGCACCTTCGCCCACATCGGCCCCGAGGTGGCCGACCCCAAGATGCGCCAGGCCGGCAACAACCTGGCCTGCACATCGTGCCACCAGGCCGCCGCCACCAAGCCGTTCGCGGTGCCCTGGGTGGGCGTGTCGGCCATCTTCCCGCAGTACCGGGCGCGCGAAGACGACGTCAGCACCGTGGAAGAACGCGTCAACGGTTGCATGGAGCGCAGCATGAACGGCAAGCCGCTGGCACTGGGGTCGCGCGAGATGAAGGCCTTTACCGCCTACATCGCCTTCCTGTCGCAGGGCGTGCCCGTGGGCGCCAGCGTCAAGGGAATGGCCACGCCGCAGACGAAGCTTCCCAACCGCCGCGCTGACACGGTGGCGGGCAAGGTGGTGTATGGCGCCAAGTGCGCCGCCTGCCACGGCGCCGATGGCCAGGGCCAACGTGTGGGCAAGGCCGGTGACGCGCAGGGCTATCTCTTCCCGCCGCTGTGGGGTCCCGACAGTTTCAACACCGGCGCCGGCATGAACCGGCTGGTGATGGCCACACGCTTCATCAGCGCCAACATGCCCCTGGGCGCCAGCCACGACGCCACCCAGCTGAGCTTGGACGAGTCCTACGACGTGGCCGCACACATGGTGTCGCAACCGCGCCCGGTGAAGGCCAACCTGGAAGCCGACTTTCCAGCGCGCTGGAACAAGCCGGTGGACGCCGCCTTCCCGCCCTACCTGCTGGGCACCGCCGACCAGCACCGTTACGGGCCCTTCGCGCCGCTGGTTGAAAAGCAGAAGCAACTGGCCGGCAAGCTGAAGGCAGACGCCGCGGCGGGGCGGTGATGGGAATCGCCAGTGGGCGAACCGAGCGGCCCGAGCCGATTGATCCCCCGGCGCGGCTGAATTCGCAGGTTTCTGCATGCCGCGCCCCGGCACTTCAAGGCCGGCTGCGCACGCCTTCGGCAACGCCGACGCCGCGCGCTCAATAAGGCGCCGGAATCAGCCGATCAGCCTGCGTGGCCGACCGCAAAGTCGTTCAGCCCGCAGCGGTCGACGCCCTTCACCAGCCACAGCGGGCGCTGCGCGAAGTTGACGGCCACGCCGGTCTGGCCGTCCACCGGCTTCAGCCGGCGGTCGAAGTGCGAAGTGGCCGGCAGGTAGCGCAGCGCCACGCCGGTGCGGCGCTGGGCGCTGCGGTTGGCCGCCGCGCCGTGGATCATGTAGACGTCGTGCAGGCTCATCTGGCCGGGCTGCAGCTCGATGTCGACCGCGTCCGCCTCGTCGAAGGTGCCGTCGGCCAGGCGCTGCTGCAGCGTCAGGTCGCTGCGGTCCTCGTGAAGATGCTCATGAAGCACCTGGTCGCGGTGCGAGCCGGGAATCACCCGCAGGCAGCCGTTGGCGCGGGTGCTGGGTTCCAGCGCCAGCCACACCGTGCAGGTGGCCAGCGGGCGGATCGGCCAGTAGTGGCCGTCCTGGTGCCAGGGCGTCTCGTAGCCTTCGCCAGCCGGCTTGCAGAAGACATGGGCGCCCCACAGCACCACGTCGTCGCCGATCAAGTCGGCCACCAGGTCGACGATCTCGGGGTCGCGCGCCAGGTGCAGGAAGTCGGCCACGCCGCGCACGCCCTCACCGTTGTCGCGCGCACCCGGCGCGCCGCTGCGCTCGACATGCGCCGACACCAGCTTCTCGGGCCGCACACCGGGGTTGCGGCGCAGCAGTTCGTCCAGCGCGTCGCGCATCGTCGCCACCTGGGCCTCGGGCAGGCGCCATTGCGGCAGCACCCAGCCCTCGCGCTGGTAGCGGGCAATCTCGTCGGGGCTCAGGTGGGCCATGGTCTGCAAGGGGGCGTGGCGGGGTGCCCATTGTGCGACCCGACTGCGCTGCGGCAAGGCCTCGGGCGGGCCGTTGCGAAGCCGGGCGGGGACGGGAAGAGGACGGCACGGGGCGGCACGGGACGGCACGGGGCGGCACGCGTCGCCACCGGGCTGTCCGGGTGGAACCCGCGGGCTCCTTGGCGACAGGCCGTCCGGCCGGTGGCCCCTACCATCGAGCGATGCCGCTCCCGTCCGCCACGCCAGCCACCCCACCTCGCGCTGCGCCCGCTGCGCCCGCTTCGCCGGTTGTGCTGTCGTCCGCCCGCATCGCCGGGCTGACCGCCATCGCGCTGCTGGCCTTTGCGGGCAATTCGCTGCTGTGCCGGATCGCGCTGCGCGAGACCGCCATCGACGCGGCCAGCATAGACGCGGCCAGCTTCACCAGCGTGCGGCTGGTCTCGGGCGCGCTGATGCTGGCGTTGCTGGTGGCCTGGCGCGGCCGCGGCCAGGCCGGCGCGCTGTGGCCCTGGCAGGCAGGCGACTGGCCCTCGGCACTGGCCCTGTTCGTCTATGCCGCCAGCTTCTCGTTCGCCTACGTCAGCCTGAGCGCGGCCACCGGCGCGCTGCTGCTGTTCGGCGTGGTGCAGACCTCGATGATCGGCTGGGGCCTGTGGCGCGGTGAACGGTTGCGGCCGCTGCAATGGGCGGGCCTGGCCGCCGCCAGCGCCGGGCTGGTGTGGCTGCTGCTGCCGGGGCTGGCGATGCCGTCGCTGGCCGCCGGCGCGCTGATGGCCTGCGCCGGCATCGCCTGGGCGGTCTACACGCTGCGTGGCCGTTCGGCCGGCCCCCTGGCCGGCGATGCCACCGCGGTGACGGCCGGCAACTTCCTGCGCGCGGCGCCGCTGGCGCTGGCCTTGTCGGCAGTGCTCGGCGCGCTGGGTGGGTCGCCCGCCCGCTGGGACACCGCGGGCCTGCTGCTCGCGCTGGCCTCGGGCGCGCTGGCCTCGGGCCTGGGTTACGCCGTCTGGTACACCGCGCTGCGCGGCCTGTCCGCCACCCGCGCCGCCATCCTGCAGCTCACCGTGCCGGCGATCGCCACCGCCGGCGGCGTGGTGCTGCTGGGCGAGCCGCTCACGCCCACGCTGCTGGGGGCGTCGGCGGCCGTGCTGGGTGGGGTGCTGCTGGTGATCCTGGCGCGGCCGGTGGTGCGGCCGATATTGCGGTCGGTGGTGCAGCCGGACCCCCAAACAGCACCGCCTGCAGCAACACCGGGTCGTTGACGCTGCGCACCGCGTCGAACGCCGCCTGGGCCTCGGGGTGGCGGCGGCGCAGCAGGTTGAGCCACTGCTTGAGCCGGCCCGAGCGGTGCTTGGGCTCCACGTGCCGGGCGATGTTGGCCCAGTAGCGGGCCAGCAGCGGCAACAGGTCGGCCCAGACCACCGTGTGCGCCGGCTGGCCGTCGGCTGCGCGCAACGCCCAGGCCAGGCCCGGGTCGGCGACCAGGCCGCGGCCCAGCATCAGCGCATGGCAGCCCGATTCGGCGCGGGCGCGCAGCGCGTCGGCCACGCACCAGATTTCGCCATTGGCGATCACCGGAATCGCAATCGCCTCGCGGATGTGGCCGATGCGGTCCCAGAACGCCGGTGGCCGGTAGCCCTGCAGCTTGGTGCGGCCGTGCACTACCAATTCGGCGGCACCGCCGTCGGCGATGGCGCGGGCGGCCTCGATGCGCCGCGCATCGTCGCGGTTGCCCAGCCGCATCTTGGCCGACACCGGCACCTGGGCCGGCACGGCGCGGCGCACCGCCGCCACGATGGCGCCCACCAGTTCGGGCTCGTCGAGCAGCACCGCGCCGCCGCGGTGGCGGTTCACCGTCTTGGCCGGGCAGCCGAAATTCAGGTCGACGCCCTCGGCGCCCAACTCGGCCAGCCGGGCGGCGTTGTCGGCCAGGCAGTGCGGGTCGCTGCCCAGCAACTGCGCGCGCACCAGCACGCCGGCGGCGGTGCGGCTGCCGTTCAACAGCTCGGGCATCAGGCGGTGGAAGGCGCGCGCGGGCAGCAGCCGATCGGTCACACGGATGAATTCCGACACGCAGCGGTCGACGCCACCCACCCGGGTCAGCACATCGCGCAGGCTGTGGTCGAGCAGCCCTTCCATGGGCGCGAGCAGGATCGTCATCGGGGGCGCAGGCTCGGGCAAACCCGGCAGTGTAGGCAACAATGCGGGCATGAACTGCCCCCACGCTCTCTTCGCTTGCTGCCTCCCGCGGGGGCTTCAGTGCCCTTCGGGCGGCCGCGCAGGCACTGAATGAAAACCCCTGCCCGCTTGCAGCCCCTGCTGGACGAAGGCCTGATCGACTCAGTGCAGCGCCAGTTGATGAGCGGCAAGGAGGCGATGGTCTTCGTCGTGCAGAGCGGCGGCGAGACGGTCTGCGCCAAGGTCTACAAGGAGGCCAACAACCGCAGCTTCCGCCAGGCGGTGGACTACACCGAGAACCGCAAGACCAAGAACAGCCGGCAGGCGCGGGCGATGGCCAAGGGCACCAAGTTCGGCCGCCAGGCGATGGAGGCGGCCTGGCAGAGCGCCGAGGTCGACGCGCTGTACAGGCTGGCCGCTGCCGGCGTGCGGGTGCCCAGGCCGATCAACTTCCACGAAGGCGTGCTGCTGATGGAACTGGTGTGCGACGCCAACGGCGACGCCGCACCGCGCCTGAACGACATGAGCTTCACGCCCGAACAAGCCCGCGCCCACCACGCCACGCTGATCCGCGAGGTGGTGCGCATGCTGGCCGCCGGCGTGGTGCATGGCGACCTGAGCGAGTTCAACATCCTGGCCAGCGCCGACGGGCCGGTGATCATCGACCTGCCGCAGGCGGTGGACGCCGCCGGCAACAACCACGCCGCGACGATGCTGGAGCGCGACGTGGCCAACCTGCGCCATTACTTCGGCCGTTTTGCGCCCGAGCTGCTGGCCACCAATTACGGCCGTGAGATCTGGGCGCTGTACGAGAAGGGCCTGCTGAGCCCCGACAGCGACCTGACAGGCCACTTCGCGCAGGTGCTCAAGCCCGTCGACCTGGGCCAGGTGCTGGCTGTGATCGACGATGCCAAGGACGAAGAAGCCGCCCGCCGGCTGCGCATGCAGGAGCCCCGATGACCGAGCCCGACAACACCAGCGCCAACACCAACGCCAACACCAACGCCGACGTGAACGCCGTCAACGCCGTCAACGCCGTGAACGCCGTGAACGCCGCGATCGCCGTCAACGCCGTGATCGCCGAGACCCGCGCCTGGGTCGACCGCGCCGTGATCGGCCTCAACCTGTGCCCGTTCGCCAAGGCGCCGCAGGTCAAGGGGCTGGTGCGCTACGTGGTCAGCCCGGCCACCGACCCCGCCGCGTTGCTGGCCGACCTGATCACCGAACTGGAACGGCTGGCCGAGAGCCCGGCCGACAAGCTGGAAACCACGCTGCTGATCCATCCGCAGGTGTTGACCGACTTTGCCGACTACAACGACTTCATCGACGTGGCCGAGGACACCGTGGCCGAGCTTGACCTTGAAGGCGTGCTGCAGGTGGCCAACTTCCACCCGCAGTACCAGTTTGCCGACACCGAGGTGGACGACCTGGGCAACGCGACCAACCGCTCGCCCTTCCCCACGTTGCACCTGATCCGCGAGGAGAGCCTGGACCGCGCGGTCGAGGCCTTTCCCGAGGCCGAGACGATCTACCAGACCAACATCGCCACGCTGGAGCGGCTGGGCGCCGAGGGTTGGGCCGAACTGCAGCGCGCCTGCCGGGCCGACGCGGGCGTCGCACCTGCCACACCGGCCCCACCTGCCCCACCTGCCCCACCTGCCCCGCGGTAGCTGAACGCCCGGTCGACCGGGCTTGGTTGGGGGCCGGCGGCGGCTCAGCCTGTCCGGCATGCGACAGGCTGCAAAGGGTATCTGCCGGTCGCCGCCTGATCTTGATGCCGGATAACCTGCAGGTGGTAGGAGACCGACCACGCATCCGCGTGGCGGCCCGTCGAAACAGGAGACCACCACCATGATCCGTCCCGTTCCCTTGCGCCTGAGCGCGCTTGCCCTGACCGCTGCCGCGCTGCTGGCCGCCTGCGGCGGCGACGACACCCCCACCGTCGTGGTCGAACCCGAAGAAGTGCGCCCCCAGGACAGCCGTGCCCACACCACGACGGCGGCCACCACCTTCGACGCGATGGCTGCCGCCGCCGGTGACGTGACCGTGATGAGCACCACCAGCCGCTGGGCCGGCGTGCTCAACGGCGCGTCCTACCGGGTCGAGGTGCCGGCCAACTGGAACGGCAAGCTGGTGATGTACGCCCACGGTTACGCCGGCACGGGCGCGGCGCTGAGCGTCAACAACCCGTCGATCCGCCGCTACCTGGTGCAGAACGGCTATGCCTGGGCGGCGTCGAGCTACACCAAGAACTACTACGACGTGCGGGCCGGCGTCGAGGACACCAACGCGCTGGCCAACGCGTTCAACACCATCGCCGCCGCCAATGCACGCACGCTGGCCGCGCCGAGCAAGGTCTACATCACCGGCCATTCGATGGGCGGCCACATCACCGCCGCGGCGATCGAGGACGAAACCGCCGCCACCGCCGTCAACAAGGTGAAGTACGCCGGCGCGGTGCCGATGTGCGGCGTGACCGGCGACACCGAACTGTTCAACCAGTTTGCCGCGATGCAGGTCACCGCCCAGGCCATCGCCGGCCTGCCCAGCTACCCGTTCGCCAAGTGGTCCGAGATCAGCAGCCAGGTGACTGGCGCGCTGTTCACCACCTTCCCGTCGGTGCCTACCGCGGCCGGGGTCAAGTACCTGTCGGTGCTGCAGAACATCACCGGCGGCCAGCGGCCGATGTTCACCCAGGGCATGCAGTTCGGCGGCACCTTCGGCTTTGCCTGGGGCGTGTTCGGCGGCGACGGCACGATCTCGGGCATCCTGACCAAGAACGTGCTCGACACCAGCGCCTACACCTACACCATCGCCGGCGATGCGGCCGGCAGCACGGCGCTGAACGCCGCGGTGCTGAAAATCAAGCCCGAGGCCGACGCCAACCGCCTGCGGCGCGACGGCTTGCGCTGGATTCCCAAGGTCAACGGCGAGTTCAAGATCCCGGTGGTGTCGATCCACACGTTGGGCGACATGTACGTGCCGTTCAGCATGCAGCAGGTCTACCAGACGCGGGTGGTGGCCAAGGGCAACGGCGCCTGGCTGGTGCAGCGCGCGATCCGCGGCGCCAGCCATTGCGACTTCACCGTGGCCGAGCAGGCCAACGCCTTCGACGCCATGATCAAGTGGGAGCGCGACGGCGTCAAACCCGCCGGTGACGACGTCATGACCGCTGCCACCGTGGCCGCGACCACTTACGGCTGCACCCACACCGTCAACACGCCCGGCCCTGACGACAGCGCCGGTACGCTGCAACTGCGCGGCGGCATTGCTGCCACGGGGGGCGCCTGCCCGGCCTCCTGATCGACAGCCGCCAACCGCGCCGGATGTTGACAGCAGGGGCCTTCGGGCCCTTTTTGGCGCCTGCCCGAACCACGGCAAGGCCAAACCCCCCGGACCGTGCGCCGTGGCTGTCGCCTGTCCACAATATGGGCCCGCTGCCATCGGCAGCGAACCTTTCCGACACCGCCGCTCGCATGCACGACACCGCCCCCATCGACATCGTCTATCTCTGGGTCGATGGCAACGACCCCGCCTGGCGCCGCAAGCGACGCGCCGCTGCCGACCGGCTGGGCAGTGGCCAGCGCGCCGCGATAGGCGTACACGGCAATGTCGAGGGCCGGTTCCGCGACAACGACGAATTGCGTTTCAGCCTGCGTGCGCTCGACCGCTTCTTTCCGGCGCACGGCCATGTCTACCTCGTCACCGACGACCAGTCGCCCACCTGGCTGCAGCCGTCCGACCGGCTGACGGTGATCGACCACCGCAGCCTGATTCCGGCGGCAGCGCTGCCCACCTTCGACTCCAGCCACATCGAGTCGTACATCCACCACATCCCGAACCTGTCGGAGCGCTTTTTTTACCTGAACGACGATGTTTTCTTCGGCGCGCCGGTGAAGCTGGCCGACTGGTTCTGGGACGGCGGCGTCTATGCCGCCTGGTCCGACGAGCCCGAGGTGGCCGACGGCCCGCTCCGGCGCGACGCCGACTCGATGGACAACGCCAGCCGGCTGTCCAAGCAGTGGCTGAGCCAGCCGTTTGTCGCCCCGCCGCCCGGCGGCCTGCCGGTGCCGCAGCGGATCGAGCCTTACGAGCACACCTTCAGCACCTTTGCCCATTCGCCGCGGCCGATGCTGCGCTCGGTGCTGCTCCACCTCGAGCAGGTGGCGCCCGACCTGTTCGAGCGGGTGCGTTCGACCGTCTTCCGCACCTGGGACAAGCCGACCATCGTGGCCGATTTCGTCATCCGCTGGGCGCTGGCCCACGGCCTGGCCCGCATCCGCGCCCACACCCACCTGCACGTGGCCACCGGCGATGCGGATGTCGGCTACCAGCTCGACCTGCTGGCCTCGCTGGTCGGCGCGGTCGACTTTTTCTGCATCAACGACACCACCGACGACGCCCAAGCGCATGACCCGCGGTTGGCGCGGGTGCGGGCCTCGCTGCAGCAGCTGTTTCCGCGCGCTTCGCGCTTCGAGCGGCCGACTCCGGCCGATGTCGCCGGCCTGGCGCTGGCCCCCCTGACCTTCAGTGAGCAACGACCTTGACCGAAGACCCCCGCTGCTGTGGCACCGGCACCTGCCTGATCAACGCCGACGGTGAATGCTGGTGCGGCCAGCGTTGGGATGGCGAGAAGATGTGCCATCCGCCGCTGAAACCCTGGGCGCCGGCAGCGTCACTTTCGACCAGCCCAACGGCTGCAAGCCCGAACCGCGGCAGCGAGACGGCCGAGCCGGGCTGAGAGCTTGAGAGTTTTTCGATCATGCCCGCTCACCACCCCGAAACGCACCCGGGCAAATTCAGGCTGCAGGGCCGCCCAAGGCCCGCCAGGTCAGGTACAGCCGGGTGTCGAACTCGATCTGGTGGTAGCCCGGCAGCATGTGGTTGCACAGCGCGTAGAAGGGCTTGTCGTGCTCGCGCTGCTTCAGGTGCGCCAGTTCGTGCACGACGATCATCTCCAGTATCGCCGCCGGTGCGTCCTTGAACAGCGAGGCCACCCGCAGCTCGCGTTTGGCGGTGAGCTTGCCGCCCTGCACGCGTGAGACCGACGTCAAGGTGCCCAGGGCACGGTGGTCGATCTGCAGCCGGCCCTCGTAGGCCACCTTCGACAAGGCCGGCGCGTTGCGCAGGTAGCGTGACTTCAGCGCCGAGGCATGCTCGTAGAGCGCGCTGTCGGTGCGGATGGTGTGTGCGTCGGGGTAGCGGCGGGCCAGCAGGCTGCCCAAGGTGCCGGCAGCCAGTTGGGCGCGCACCTGGTCGAGCAGCGGCTCGGCGTAGCCGGTCAAAAAAGGCAGCGGCATGTGCAAGGGTGGCTCAACAGCTGAGGGGCTGACGGACTGACAGACTGAACGGACTGAACGGACTGAACGGGCAGAACGGGCAGAACGGTTGGCAAGCGTCTCATCGCCAGGGCCCTGCCGGTGCCATGGCGGCGCAACCGCGGCGCGCGGGCGCCAGGTCGCGGCCCCGCACCTCAGCGCAGCGCGTCGGGCAGCTCGATCTTGACCTCCAGCACCTCGAAGTTGTCCTGCTTCTCGATGCTGACCTTGAGGTCGCCGGGGGCGATGTTGACGTACTTGCTGATCACCGCCATCAGCTCGGCCTGCAGCTGCGGCAGGTAGTCGGCGCGCGAATTGCCGCGGCCCGAGCGCTCATGGGCCAGGATGATCTGCAGCCGCTCCTTGGCGACCGAGGCGGTCTTCTTCTTCTCACCGAGGAAGAACGAGAGAAACGACATGCCGCTCACCTCCCACCGAACAGGCGCTTGAAGAAGCCCGGCTTCTCGGCGTCGACGAAGCGCATCGGCACGGTCTCGCCCAGGAAGCGGCTGATCACGTCCTTGTAGGCCTCGCTCACATCCGTGCCCAACAGGTGAATCGCCGGCACGCCCTGGTTGCTGGCGTCGAGCACGGTCTCGCTCTCGGGCACCACGCCGATCAGCGGGATGCGCAGGATCTCCTGGATATCGGTCAGCGACAACATCTGCCCGCCCTCGACCCGGCTGGGGTTGTAACGGGTGATCAGCAGGTGTTCCTTGATCGGTGCTGCGCCGTCGATCGCGCGCTTGGTCTTGCTCGACAACATGCCCAGGATGCGGTCGGAATCGCGCACCGACGAGACCTCGGGGTTGGTCACCACCAGCGCTTCATCGGCAAAGTGCATCGCCATCAGCGCGCCGGTCTCGATGCCGGCCGGTGAATCGCAGACCACGTACTCGAAGCCCATCTCGCCCAGGTTTTTCAGCACCTTCTCGACGCCGTCCTGGGTCAGCGCGTCCTTGTCACGGGTCTGGCTGGCGGCCAGCACATAGAGGTTGTCGCACTGCTTGTCCTTGATCAGCGCCTGGTTCAGGTTGGCCTCGCCGTGGATCACGTTGATCAGGTCGTAGACCACGCGGCGCTCGCAACCCATGATCAGGTCGAGGTTGCGCAGGCCGACGTCGAAGTCGATCACCGCGGTCTTGTGGCCGCGCAGGGCCAGGCCCGCCGCGAAACTGGCGCTGGTGGTGGTCTTGCCCACCCCGCCCTTGCCGGAGGTGACGACGATGATCTTGGCCATCAGGGTTGCTTTCTTTTCAATTGGAGGTGTGGCGTGTGCGGGCTGCGGGCGTGGCTGGCGGCGGGCTTTCATGCGCCGAGCGGCTCGACGAAGATCTTTTCGCCCTGCAGCCGCACCTGCGCCGGCTTGCCGCGCACGTTGTCGGGCAGCGGGGTTTCGGTGGTGCGGTAGATGCCGGCGATCGACACCAGCTGCGGCTCCAGGCAGGTGCTGAAGATGCGTGCGCTGGTGTCGCCGCGGGCGCCGGCGATCGCCCGGCCGCGCAAGGGGGCGTAGACATGGATGCTGCCGTCGGCGATGACCTCGGCGCCGAAGCTGACCACCGCCAGCACGACCAGATCACCGCCGCGGGCATAGACCCGCTGGCCCGAGCGCAGCGGCTTGTCGACCACCATCGCCGGGGCGACCCCGCCGGCGGCGGGCACGTCCTTGACGACCTCGCGCACGGCTTCGCGGGTCACTTCGACCTCGCGCACCACGGGCGGGATCACCGGCTCATCGCGCCCCACTTGGCGCGGCGCGGCAGTGGCCGGCTCGGCGCGGTGGGCGCTGCTGGCTTGCGCATCGGGCGCCTCGGCCAGGCCGGCGGCGCGGGCGGCGGCCATCTGCGCCGGGTTGCCGCCCTGCGCGGCGATCGGCACCAGGCCGTGGCGGCGCAGGTGCGGCAGCAGGCCGGCGATGTCGACCAGCGCGGCGCTGTCGCGCAGGGGGCTCAGGTCGAGGGCCACCGGGTCGTTGTCGAACAGGCCGGGGCTGTCGGCGAAGCGCTCGTCCAGCGCGGCCACCAACGTCGCCAGGTCGGCCACCTGCAGGCGCAGCGCGGTCAGCGTCCAGGCGGTGCTCTTCAGGTCGAAAGCGGGTTTGGCCGGGGCGGCTGGAGGCATGGGCGGGGTGACGGCGGGAAGGTCTGGAGCGGCGGACGGGTCGGCGCCCGGGCGTTTGAAGCGGTGCAGATCGTGCATTTCGGCGCTGAAAAGCTCGTCGGCAAGTGTATCTGCCCGTGCCGGCTGGCCCACGGTCAGGCCGCGCTCAGCCCGCGGGCGGCACGCTGGCGGCCCGAGCCACCGGGCCCGGCGGCGCGTCAGTGCCCGCCGGCGGTCCAGCCAATCGCCGCAAGACGCCGGCCCCTAGGAGGCTGTCGGGCTTGGGGACGGGCCTGCGCCAGGGCGATGTTCGGTGCCAGATTAGGCGCCGGCGAGGCGTGGGATCGGCCCCCCCAACGAGCCGGCAACGACAGATGGCACCGACAATCGCCCTGGCCCTTCGGGTTGAAGCTGGAAATGGGCTGATCCGTCGTTGCCAATGCGCGCCATGCCGACAGGCATGGCTGTGCTTGGCGCCTATGCTGAGCCCATTTGCAGCTTCAACGCAGGCCCGTCCCCAAGCCCGACAGCCTCCTAGCCCTGGCTCAAACCGGGCTCAGCTGTAGCTGCGGGCGTCTTCGATCACCTTGCCATCGTTGGGCAGGCTGCCCGGGGCTGCCAGCAGCACCTCGGCGCGCAGTTTGGTCACATCGCGCACGCTGGCGGCCAGCGCGGTGGCCAACCCGTCGGCGGTGTCGGCGGCAGACACTTCCACCTTCAGGGTCATGCGGTCGTTGGCCATTTCGCCTTCGACCACCAGCCGCGCCTTGACGACCCCGGCGTGGCGGCGCACCACCTCGGCCACCTGGCCGGGGTGCACGAACATGCCGCGCACCTTGGTGGTCTGGTCGGCGCGGCCCATCCAGCCCTTGATGCGGGTGTTGCTGCGACCGGTGGGGCAAGCACCGGCCAGCACGGCCGACAGGTCGCCGGTGCCGAAGCGCACCAGCGGGTAGTCGGCGTTCAGCACGGTGACCACCACCTCGCCGACCTCGCCGTCGGGCAGCACGTCACCGGTGCCGGGACGCACGATCTCCAGCAGGATCGCCTCGTCGAGCACCAAGCCCTCGCGGGCTGCGGTTTCATAGGCAATCAGGCCGGCGTCGGCGGTGGCGTAGCTCTGGTAGACGTCCAGCCCGCGCGCGGTCAGCCAGTCGCGCAGCGAGGGCGGGAAGGCCTCGCCGCCGACCATGCCCTTGGTCAGGCTGCGGATGTCGGCGCCGGTCTCGGCCGCCTTCTCGACCAGGATCTTCAGGAAGCTGGGTGTGCCGATGTAGCCGTGCGGCCGCAAGTCGGTCACCGCCTGCAGTTGCAGTTCGGTGTTGCCGATGCCGCCGGCAAAGGTGGTGCAGCCCACCGCATGGGCGCCGCTTTCCATCATGGCGCCGGCGGGGGTGAGGTGGTAGCTGAAGCTGCAGTGCGCCAGGTCGCCGGCACGAAAGCCGGCGGCGAAGATGGCGCGCGCCATGCGCCAGTAGTCGTTGCAATGGCCTTCGGGTTCGTAGATCGGGCCGGGCGACTGGAACACGCGCCTGGCGCCGCGGCCGGCCCGCAGGCCGCGCCAGCCGATGGCCGAGAAGCCGCCGAACGGTTCGTGCTGGCTCCGGTCGGCACGCAAGGCCTGCTGGCGTTCCAGCAACTCATGCTTGCGCAGCACCGGCAGGGCCGCCAGTGCGGCGCGGCTGGTGATGCTGGCCGCATCGACACCGGCCAGCGATTCGGCAAACGCGCTGGTGTTGCGCTGCGCCTGGGCGATGTGGCCGGGCAGCGCGGCCAGCAGCGCGGCTTCGCGGACGGTGGGATCGCGCCGTTCCAGCGGGTCGTAGGAATCAGTCATCTCGGTCGCTCCACTGCGCCAGTTGTTTTTTAAGGTCAGCGACAAAATCGCGCAGGTCGGCGCTGCTGCGCAGCGGCTTGTGCAACCACTCGGGGCTGGTGCGCGACGGGCGCTTCACACGAGCGGCCTGCAGCACGTCGCCGACCACCGCGGCCCGGGCGATGGCTGTGCCGCGCCGCTCGAATCGGCCTTCGCGCTCGGTCAGGCCCAGTTCGCGCAGCGCGCGCTTGAGCGTCTGCAGCGCTTCTTCAGGGTTGAAAGCAGGCAAAGCAAAGCCAAGGTCGTCATCCGTGTTCATCGCTGGTCGCTCACCGAGGTGCATACAAGTGGACGCCCGGAACCGGCTCTGCCGGGCCGCTGGCGTGCCTTCCAGGCCGCGCCGGCCTTGGCAGACCGGCTCCTCGCCAGGCACGGCAGGTCCACCGGACCTGCCATGTCCGGGCGCGGCCCCCTTGAGGGGAGGCGCCGAAGGCGCTACGGGGGTGGATCAAGCCAGCCAGCGCTTGCGGCGCTTGTAGCTCTTCACATCCTTGAAGCTCTTTCGATCACCACCCCCCATGCCGAGGTAGAACTCCTTGACGTCCTCGTTCTCGCGCAGGGCCTTGGCCTGGCCGTCCATCACGATGCGGCCGTTTTCCAGGATGTAGCCGTAGTCGGCGTAGCGCAGCGCGATGTTGGTGTTCTGCTCGGCCAGCAGGAAGGTGACCTGCTCCTTGGTGTTGAGGTCCTTCACGATCTCGAACACCTCCTCGACGATCTGCGGCGCCAGGCCCATGCTGGGCTCGTCGAGCAGCACCATCTTGGGATTGGCCATCAGCGCGCGGCCGATGGCGCACATCTGCTGCTCACCGCCCGAGGTGTAGGCCGCCTGGCTGGTGCGCCGGGTCTTCAGGCGCGGAAAGTAGTTGTAGACCTTCTCCAGCGTCTGCGCCACCGCGGCCTTGCCGTCGCGCCGGGTGTAGGCGCCGGTCATCAGGTTGTCTTCGATCGTCAGGTGGGCAAAACAATGCCGGCCCTCCATCACCTGGATCACGCCGCGGTTGACCATGTCGGAGGTGCTCAGCCGGTCGATGCGCTCGCCGCGCAGCGAGATCGAGCCCTTGGTCACCTCGCCGCGCTCGCCCGCCAGCAGGTTGCTGACGGCGCGCAGCGTGGTGGTCTTGCCCGCGCCATTGCCGCCCAGCAGGGCCACGACCTTGCCCTCGGGCACCTCCAGCGAGACACCCTTGAGCACCAGGATGACGTGGTTGTAGATGACCTCGATGCCGTTGACGCTGAGGAGCGGCGCTGTCGTCATGAAAAACCTTGGTGAAAGTAACGCGGATCAAGCACGGGCCGCGGGACCGGCTCCGCCGGACCGCTGGCGCGGCCCCCTTGAGGGGGCTGAGGCCAGGCACAAACGGCGAGCCGTTTGTGCCTGCCGAAGGGCCGGGCCAATGGCCGAGCGCGACCTGCGAGGGCGGCGAAGCCGCTACGGGGGTGGGTCAAGACTGGCAGTCCGCCGATTCGCGGCGGGTCAGTTTCTTCTCGGCGGCGTACTTCTCGGCCGATGCCCTGACCAGCGGCTTGATCAGCTGATCATCGGCCTGCAGCCAGTCGGACGACCAGGTGAACTTGGCGCCGTCCCAGGTGTGCACCCGTGCCCAGGCCGAGCCCATGTGGTCGAAGCAGCTGGTCGATACCGGCCGCATCACGCCCTTGAAGCCCAGCGCATCGAGCTTGGCCTGGGTCAGGTTGAGGTTCTCGTAGCCCCAGCGCGCCTGGTCGCCCAGCATGATCTTGCCCTTGCCGAAGCGCTCCTGCGCCGCCCGCACGCCCTCGACGGCCAGCATCGCACCGACCACGCCGCGCATGTACAGCGTCTGGCCCACTTCTTCCTTCGGGCCGGTGCCCTGGCCCTTGTCGTGCACCTTGGCCAGGATCTCCTTGACCACGGCGGAATCGGGCTCGGCGCCGTGCTGCATCATCACCGCGCTGTAGCCTTTGGCGCCGGCGCCGATGTCGCGCAGGTCGGGCTCGGCACCGCTCCACCAGGTGCCGAACATCTTCTCGCGCGGGTAGCCGGTGGCAATCGCCTCCTTCACCGACGTGGCGGTCATCACGCCCCAGGTCTGCATGATGACGAAGTCGGGCTTCTGCTGGCGCACCTGCAGCCAGATCGCCTTTTGCTCGACGCCGGGCGCGGGCACGGGCAGCAATTGCAGCTCGAAGCCATGCATCTTGCTGCGCTCCTGCACGATCGGCAGCAACTCCTTGCCGAACGGGCTGTCGTGGTAGACCACGGCGATCTTCTTGCCTTTCAACTTGTCCCAGCCGCCTTCTTTCTTGGCGATGTGCTGCAGCACCGTGTCGCCCGCCACCCAGTAGTGGCCGATCAGGGGGAAGTTCCACTTGAACACGCTGCCGTCGGCTGAATCACTGCGGCCATAGCCCGAGGTGATCATCGGGATCTTGTCGGCCGGGATCTTCTCGGTCAGCGCAAAGGTGATGCCGGTGGACAGCGGCTGGAACACCGTGGCGCCACCGTGCTTGCCTTTCAGGCGTTCATAGCACTCCACGCCGCGGTCGGTGGCGTAGGCGGTTTCACATTCCTCGACCAGCGTCTTGACGCCGTTGATGCCGCCGCGCAGGTTGACCAGCTTCATGTAGTCGGCATAACCGTTGGCAAACGGCGTGGCATTGGGCGCCACCGGACCGGTGCGCCCGGTCAGGCTGGGAAAGAACTGGACCTTTTCCTGGGCCCAGGCCGCCGGGGCCGCTGCGGTAGCCAGCAGGGTGGCCAGCGTGATCAGTTGAAGTTTCATGGTTGTCTCCAGCAAGGGTGAGGGTGAGGGTCGGGGGAACACTGAGCCGACGCTGCCAGACCGGCTGTGCCGGACCGCAGGCGCTTCGGGGGTGGGGAACGGTATCGGTCGGTCAATGGGGGAACGGCCAGAGCCGCATCTTTTCCTTGCCGATGGACCACAGGCGCGCCAGCCCGTGCGGTTCGACGATCAGGAAGAAGACGATCAAGCCGCCAAAGACCATCAATTCGGTGTGCGCCACCGCCGCCGTGCTGATGGTCACGCCGACCAGCGCGCCCAGCGCCGGCAGGGCCTGGTTCAGGAAGATCGGCAGCACCACGATGAAGGCCGCGCCGAAGAAGCTGCCCATGATCGAGCCGAGGCCGCCAATGATCACCATGAACAGCAGCTGGAAGCTGCGGTCGATCGAGAACGCGGCCGGCTCCCAGCTGCCCAGGTGCACGAAGCCCCACAACGCCCCGGCCACGCCGACGATGAAGCTGCTGACCGCAAACGCACTGAGCTTGGCGTACACCGGGCGGATGCCGATGACCGCGGCGGCCACGTCCATGTCGCGGATGGCCATCCATTCGCGGCCGATGTGGCTGCGCACCAGGTTCTTGGCCGCCACCGCGAACACCACCAAAAAGCCCAGGCAGAGCAGGTACTTCTCGAACGGCGTGTTGAGGGTGATGCCGAACAGGTTGAGGCTGGACACCGAGACCGAGCCCGATGACGAGTTGTTGGTGAACCAGGACACGCGCAGGAACGCCCAGTCGACGAAGAACTGCGCTGCCAGCGTGGCCACCGCCAGGTACAGGCCCTTGATGCGCAGGCTGGGGATGCCGAACAGCACGCCCACCGCGGTGGCGCAGGCACCGCCCAGCAGCACCGCCAGCAGCAGCGGCATGCCGTCGATGCGAACCATGAAGTTGTAGGCCGCATACGCCCCCACCGCCATGAAGGCGCCGGTGCCCAGCGAGATCTGCCCGCAGTAGCCGACCAGGATGTTCAGCCCCAGCGCCGCCAGCGACAGGATCAGGAACGGGATCAGCACTGCGCGGAACAGGTACTCGTCGGCCAACATCGGCACCACGAAGACCGCAAACGCCAGCAGCAGCCAGATGCCCACCCGGTCCTGGGTGATCGGGAAGACCTGCTGGTCGGAGCGGTAGCTGGTCTTGAATTGGCCATTCTCTCGATAAAGCATCACAGAACCTCAGTCAACGCGTGGCTGCAACGGCAGGCATCGGGCAAGCAAACGGCCGCCGCGGAACCGGCCTTGCCGGGCCGCAGGCCGACCGCCCCCTCGGGGGGTAGAGAGCGATAGCGAGCTTGGTGGCTTCATACTC